>NZ_NKUI01000190.1 GCF_014845115.1 Methylorubrum zatmanii
CGCCACCCGCGCCCTCGCCGGCCGCGCCCGTCGCACCGGCGGTCTCGGCTCGATCCGCGTCCTGGCTCCCGGTCACTTCGCCCTGAGACGCGAACCGAGGCAGCGCCCCCTCGTCTCGATCGTGATCCCGACCGCCGGGCGCGACACTGTGATCGGCGGCCGCACCATCGACCTGCTGGCCGCCTGCCTCGCCAGCCTGCGCGAGACGAGCACCTACGCGTCCATCGAGATCGTGGCGGTCGATAACGGCGACCTGCGCCCACAGACCCGCGCCGCCATCGAGCGCCACTCCATCCGCTCCGTCACCTGGGACAAGCCCGTCTTCAACGTCGCCGCCAAGATGAATCTCGGCGCCCGCGCGGCGCGGGGCGAGGTCATCGTCTTCCTCAACGACGACATCGCCGTCGTCACGCCGGATTGGATCGAGGCGATGCTGGCTCTCATCGCCATCCCCGGGGTCGGGGCGGTGGGCCCCAGGCTGCTGTTCGAGGATGGCAGCCTTCAGCATGCCGGCGTGGTGTTCGGCGAGGGGCTGCCGGACCATGTCTGCCGGGG
The DNA here is from genome assembly GCF_014845115.1 of Methylorubrum zatmanii. Taxonomy (GTDB): domain Bacteria; phylum Pseudomonadota; class Alphaproteobacteria; order Rhizobiales; family Beijerinckiaceae; genus Methylobacterium; species Methylobacterium zatmanii. The sequence goes on from NZ_NKUI01000190.1 coordinate 556, forward strand.
GCGTCCCGGCGACGATCCCGGCTATCACGGCTCGTCGCTGGCCAATCGCAACACCCTCGCCGTGACCGGCGCCTGCGTGATGGTGCGGCGGGCCGATTTCGAGGCCATCGGCGGCTTCGACGAGGGATACGCGATCAATTACAACGACATCGACCTCTGCCTGCGCTTGGGCGAGCGTGGCCTGCGCACGGTCTTCTGCGCCGAGGCCAGCCTGTATCATTACGAGAGCCGCAACCGCGTCCCCACGGTGGACCCGGCCGAGCAGGCGCGCTTCCGCAGGCGCTGGGGCGCGCGCCTCGCCCGCGATCCGTACTATCCCGAGCCCTTCGGCATCCGCCCGCCCGCCTACGAACTCGATGCGGAGCGGTTTCCCGCGGCGGCGCAGCGCATGATAGAGGCGTGGCGATGATGGCGACGACGCAAAAATCCGGAGTCCGGCCGTGAAGGCGGTGATCCTCGCCGGCGGCCTCGGCACGCGGCTCTCAGAAGAGACCGTGGTGCGCCCCAAGCCGATGCTGGAGATCGGCGGACGGCCGATCCTCTGGCACATCATGCAGATCTACGCCGCCCACGGCGTGACCGAGTTCGTGATTTGCCTCGGCTACAAGGGCTACGTCATCAAAGAGTTTTTTCTGAACTACCGGCTCCACTTAAGCGACGTGACGCTCGATCTCGGCCGGGGCGACGTCCAGTTCCACCGCTCGGCGGCCGAGGATTGGAAGGTGTCGCTGATCGAGACCGGCGACGCCACCATGACCGGCGGGCGCCTGAAGCGGGTGCGCGACTATCTCGGCGACGACGATTTCTTCATGACCTACGGCGACGGCGTCGCCGATATCGACCTGACCGCGCTTCGACACTTCCATCAGGCGCATGGGCGGCTGGCCACCCTCACGGCGGTGGTGCCACCGGGCCGCTTCGGCGCGCTCGATCTCGACGGCAGCGCCGTGCGCAGCTTCCGCGAGAAGCCGGCGGGCGATGGGGCGACCATCAATGGCGGCTTCTTCGTGCTGTCGCCGCGTGTGCTCGACTATATCGAGGACGACGCCACCGTGTGGGAGAACGCGCCGCTGGAGCGGCTCGCCCGCGAGGGGCAGCTCCACGCCTATCATCATGCCGGCTTCTGGCAGGCGATGGACACCCTGCGCGACAAGAAGCACCTCGAAGAGCTCTGGGCCAAGGGCAACGCGCCCTGGAAGGTGTGGTGATGGGCGCGCTCAACCCCGATCCCGCTTTCTGGGCGGGCAAACGTGTCCTGCTCACCGGCCATACCGGCTTCAAGGGCGCGTGGCTGAGCCTGTGGCTCGCCCGGCTCGGCGCCCGCGTCACCGGCTTCGCCCTGCCGCCCGAGACCCGGCCGAACCTGTTCGAGGCCATCGGCTTCCCCGCCGAGGCGCACCGGATCGGCGACATCCGCGACCTGGACGCCCTCGCCCGCGCCGTCGCGGCGGCCGAACCGGAGGTCGTGATCCACATGGCGGCCCAGGCCCTGGTGCGGCCCTCCTACGCCGATCCGGTCGGCACCTTCGCCGTCAACACCATGGGCAGTGTCCACCTGCTCGAAGCGGTGCGGGCGGTGCGGAGCGTGCGCGCCGTCGTCGTGGTGACGAGCGACAAGGCCTACGAGAACCGGGAATGGCCCTATGCCTACCGGGAGAACGAGGCGATGGGCGGGCATGACCCCTACAGCGCTTCGAAGGGCTGCGCCGAACTCGTCACCAGCGCCTATCGCGCCTCGTTCTTCGGCGCGGGCGGCCATCCGGCGCGGATCGCCAGCGCGCGGGCGGGCAACGTCATCGGCGGCGGCGATTATTCCCGCGACCGGCTGATCCCCGACATCGTCCGCGCCTTCCAGGCCGGGGAATCGGTGGAGATCCGTGCGCCGCACGCGATCCGTCCCTGGCAGCATGTCTTAGAGCCGCTGGCCGGCTATCTTCGCCTCGCCGAGTGTCTCGCGGGCGAGGACGGCACCGCTTTCGCGGAGGGCTGGAATTTCGGGCCTGCGGACGAGGATTGCCGGCCGGTCTCCCATCTCGTCGAGCGGCTCGCCCGAGGCTGGGGCGGGCAAGCCGGCTGGCACCTGTCGCAGAAGACCCATCCGCACGAGGCGACCTATCTCAAGGTCGATGCCTCCAAGGCTCGCGCCCGGCTCGGCTGGGACCGGCGCCTCACCCTCGACACCGCCCTGGACTGGACCGCCGCATGGTATCGCGCGGCCGGCGGCGGCGCCGATCCCCGCGCTCTGGCCGAGGCCGAGATCGCGCGCTACGAGGCGCTTGGCGAGGTGAATGTCCTGCCGCCAGGAGCACGCGCGTGACCGCACCGACCTGCCGCGCCTGCGGCGCCGCCCTCACCCGGACCTTCTGCGATCTCGGGCTGTCGCCGCTCGCCAATTCCTATGTGACGCCGGAGCGGCGCCATCGCGGCGAGGTCTTCCACCCGCTCCACGCCTATGTCTGCGACGCCTGCTGGCTGGTGCAGCTCGAAGCCTTCGAGAGCCCGGAGGCGATCTTTTCCGATTACGCCTATTTCTCCGGCTTCTCCGCCGGCTGGCTGCGGCACGCGGAACGCTATGTCGACGCGATGATGGCCCGCTTCGGTCTCGGGCCGGACAGCAAGGTCGTGGAGGTCGCGAGCAACGACGGCTACCTGCTGCAATATTTCGTCGCCCGCGGCGTGCCGGTGCTCGGCGTCGAGCCGGCGGCCAATGTCGCCCGCGCGGCCGTGGAGCGCGGCGTACCGACGGACGTCGCCTTCTTCGGCCGCGACACCGCCCGGCGCCTCGCCGCCGAGGGCCACAAGGCGGACCTCACCGCCGCCAACAACGTGCTGGCCCACGTGCCCGATATCCTCGATTTCGTGGCGGGCTTCGCCGAGATCCTGAAGCCGGAGGGCGTGGCGACCTTCGAATTCCCTCACCTGCTGCGGATGATCGAGAGCCGGCAGTTCGACACGATCTACCACGAGCACTTTTCCTACCTCTCCCTCGGGGTGGTGATCGGGATCCTACGCCGGCAGGGCCTGCGGGTGTTCGATGTCGAGGAATGGCCGACCCATGGCGGCTCGCTGCGGGTCTTCGCCTGCCACGACGGCGCCTCCCACGCCCCGACGCCGAACCTGGAACGGGTGGTGCTGAGCGAGTGGGCCGCCAACCTGTTCGACCCGTCGGGCTACGAAGATTTCGGCCGGGCGGTGGCCGACATCAAATGCGCCGCCCTGCGCTTCCTGATCGAGGAGCGTGCGGCGGGCCGCACGGTCTGTGCCTACGGCGCGGCGGCCAAGGGCAACACCTTCCTCAATTATTGCGGCATCGACCCCGAACTGATCCAGGCGGTCGCCGACCGTTCGCCGCACAAGCAGGGCACGTGGCTGCCCGGCAGCCGCATCCCCGTGGTCTCGCCCGACGACCTCCTGGCGATGCGGCCCGACACGGTGCTGATCCTGCCCTGGAACCTCAAGGACGAGATCGCCGGAGAGATGGCGGCGATCCGCGATGGGGGCGGGCGCTTCGCCGTGGCGATCCCTGCGTTGACGGTGTTCTAGCGGTGCCGCCCCACCGAGATCCTTATCCTGAGGTGCCCGCGCCAGCGGGCCTCGAAGGATGTTCCGGGGATCGCGCGGGATCTGGAGGATCCTTCGAGGCCGCTGCGCGGCACCTCAGGATGAGGGGCAGGGTGGGAGCGCGGCCCGCATGATCGTCGAGGAACTCGCACTCCCCGGCCTGTTCCTCGTGCGGCCGGAACCGCATGCGGACGAGCGGGGCTTCTTCGCCCGCACCCATTGCGAGGAGGAATTCGCTGGGCACGGGCTGATCGGGCGGTTCGCGCAATCGAGCGTGTCGTTCAACCACCGCCGCGGCACGGTGCGCGGGATGCACTTTTCCCGCGAGCCCCATGCCGAGACCAAGCTCGTGCGCTGCACCTCCGGCGCGATCCATGACGCCGTGGTGGATCTGCGGCCCGGCTCGCCGACCTATCTGCGGACGGAGCAGGTGACGCTGTCGGCGCGTAACCGCCACGCCCTCTACATCCCGGCCGGCCTCGCCCACGGCTTCCAGACGCTCATGGACGAGACCGAGATCCTCTACATGATCGACCGGCCCTTCGTGGCCGCCGCCGCCGACGGCCTGCGCTGGAACGATCCGGCCTTCGCCCTCTCCTGGCCCGAGCCGGTCACGGTGATCGCGCCCCGCGACCTCGCCTTTCCCGATTGGGCGGGGCGGTGAGGCGGGTTCTCGTCACCGGCGGCGCTGGTTTCGTCGGCCGCCACGCGGTGGCGGCGCTGATCGCCCGCGGCTTCGAGGTCCATGCCGTGGGGCGAACGGCGCCGCCGGGCGTGCACGCCTTCCATCCCGCCGACCTGCTCGATGCGAGCCAACGCCGGGCGGCCGTGCGGGCGGCCGGAGCCAGCCACCTCCTCCACCTCGCCTGGGTGACCGAGCCCGGCCGTTACTGGCACGCACCGGACAATCTCGACTGGACCGCGGCAAGCCTCGAACTCGTGCGGACCTTCCGCGAGACGGGCGGCCGGCGCGCCGTCGTCGCCGGCACCTGCGCGGAATACGATTGGACAGCGCTCGCACCGGTTTCGCAACGGGCCGCCACCTCCGAGCGCCTCGACGAAACCGCTCCCTGCCGTCCGGCAACTCTCTACGGCGCCGCCAAGGATGGCTTGCGCCGCATCCTGGCCTCCTACGCGGTGACCGCCGGTCTTTCCCTGTCCTGGGGGCGCCTGTTCTATCTCTACGGTCCCGGCGAGACACCGGGCCGGCTCGTCGGCGACGCGGTGCGGGCGCTGCTCACGGGCCAGCGCCTCGCCACCAGCGAGGGCCGCCAGCGCCGCGACTTCCTCCACGTCGCCGACGCGGGTGCGGCCTTCGCGGCCCTGCTCACCTCCGGGGTCGAGGGCCCGGTCAATATCGGCTCCGGCCACGCGGTGTCGGTCCGGCAGATCCTCAAGGGAATCGGAGACCTGACCGGCCGCCCGGACCTGATCGATTTCGGCGCCCGCCCGCTCTCTGCGGCGGAACCGGCCTGCATCGAGGCCGATATCCGCCGCCTCACCGACGCGGTCGGCTTCTCGCCGCGCTACGGCCTGGAAACGGGGCTGGCCGAGACCGTCACGGCATGGCGCGCCGCGCTCAGCAATGCAGCATCAGGCCCTTGAGCCGGGCCAGGATGTCCGCGCCGGCACAGGGGCGGGAGATGAACTCGGCCCCGGGCGGCATCCGCTCGGAATCGGGCGCCGCACGGCCGGACACGATCAGGATCGGCAGCTCCGGCCGCGCCTGGGCAACGGAGGTGGCGAGTTCGAACCCGTTGACCCGTCCCGACAATTCCACGTCGGTGACGAGTCCGCAGATGTCCGGGCGCGCCTGAAGGATCGAAAGAGCCCGCTCGGCGGAGGCGCATTGCAGGGTGTCGTAGCCGCCCTCTTCCAGCACGTCGCCGAGATCCATGATGGTCAGCGCCTCGTCCTCGACGATGAGGATGACGGGACGGTCGGCTTCCGGTTTCGTCGTCTCGGTCTCGCTCGCCACCTTGAAGCTCCCGATTGCCACAGCGACCCAAGTCATTCGAGGGCTGAGCCGTTTCCTCTTCTCGGGAAAAGCCGCGCCGCCGATGATGCAACGGGAAACCCCGCTGCGGGTTGCAGGGTTCTTCGGGTCCTCCGTCGGGTCAACCCCCGGCGGTCTCGGTGACGACGGCGGCGACCGCTTCGATGAGACGGTCGAGATCGCCGGAGGCGATGGTGAGCGCGGGCGTGAGGTAGACGATGTCGCCGAACGGGCGCACCCAGACCCCGCGCGCGACGAAGCGGCGCTTGAGATCGGCAAGATCCGGGGTGACCGTAAACTGCACCGCGCCGATGGCCCCGAGCACCCGGACCTCTCTCACGCCGGCCAAGCGCGCGAGCGGCGCCAGACCGTCGCGCAGCCGGGCAGCGATGGCGGCGGCCTGATCGAGCCGGGGCTCGGTCTCGAACAGATCGAGGCTGGCATTGGCCGCCGCGCAGGCGAGCGGGTTGGCCATGAAGGTCGGGCCGTGCATCAGCGCAGCGGAGGGATCGTCGGACCAGAAAGCCGAGAAGATCTCCGTCGTGGCAACCGTGGCGGCGAGCGACATCGTGCCGCCGGTGAGCGCCTTCGACAGGCAGAGGATGTCGGGCACCACGCCGGCCTGCTCGCAGGCGAACAGCGAGCCGGTGCGGGCGAATCCCGTGAAGATCTCGTCGGCGATCAGCGGCAGACCGTGCCTGCGGGCGAGGCGGGCGACCGTCGCCAGCACCTCCGGCGGATGGGTCAGCATCCCGCCCGCGCCCTGCACCAGGGTCTCGACGATCACCGCCGCGAGCTCGTGGCGGTGGCGGGCGAGCAGAGCATCGAGGGCGGCTTCCTGTTCGGGGCCGCGCGGCAGATCCGCGAAGAGCTGGGTCGGCAGATAGGCGCCGAAGCGGCGATGCATCCCCTCCTCGGGATCGCAGGCCGACATCGCCCCCATCGTGTCGCCGTGATAACCGCCGCGGAAGGCGAGCACGCGGGTGCGGCCGGTCTCGCCGCGATTGAGCCAGAGCTGCACCGCCATCTTCAGGGCGACCTCGACGGCGACCGAGCCGGAATCGGTGAAGAAGACGTGGTTCAACTCTCCCGGCAGCAGGGCTGCGAGCCGTTGTCCCAGCCGCTCGGCCGGGGCGTGGGTGAGCCCGCCGAACATCACGTGCGGCATCCGCGCCAGCTGATCGGCCATCGCGGCGGCAATGTGCGGATGATTGTAGCCGTGAACGGCGGTCCACCACGAGGCGATGCCGTCGATCAGCTCACGGCCATCGGCCAGGGTGATGCGCGAGCCCCGCGTCGCCACCGCTTCCAGCGGCGGCGCGGCGGTCTTCATCTGGGTGTAGGGGCGCCAGAGGTTGTGGGTGCCGAGCGCGGTCATCCGCGCGGGATGCGGGGTGGCGGCGGCGGAGTCAAACGCCGGCCGCCCCCTTCCCCTATTCCGCCGCCTCGCCGTAGGCCTCCGGCGGCGGGCAGGAGCAGACGAGATTGCGGTCGCCATAGGCGTTGTCGACGCGGTTCACCGGCGGCCAGTACTTGTCCATCCGGAAGGATCCGGTCGGGAAGCAGGCCGCCTCCCGCGAATAGGGCCGCTCCCAGGCGCCGATCAGGTCCTGCACCGTGTGCGGCGCGTTTTTGAGCGGGTTGTCGGCCTTGTCGATCCGCCCCTCCTCGATGGCGCGGATCTCCTCGCGGATCGCCAGCATGGCGTCGCAGAAGCGGTCGATCTCGGCCTTGGTCTCGGATTCGGTCGGCTCGATCATCAGCGTGCCCGCCACCGGCCAGCTCATGGTCGGCGGATGGAAGCCGCAATCGATCAGGCGCTTGGCGATGTCCTCGACGGTGACGCCCGCGCTCTTCTGGAAGGGGCGGACATCGACGATGCATTCATGCGCCACCCGCCCGTTCCGGCCGGCATAGAGGATGGGATAGGCGCCCTCCAGCCGCTTGGCGATGTAGTTGGCGTTGAGGATCGCCACCCGCGTCGCCTGGGTCAGGCCGCGCCCGCCCATCATCAGGCAGTAGCTCCACGAGATCGGCAGGATCGAGGCCGAACCGAAGGGCGCCGCCGAGACCGCCCCCTCCTCGCCCGTGCGCGGGTCGGAGGGCAGGAACGGGATCAGATGCGCCTTGACGCCGATGGGGCCCATGCCCGGCCCCCCGCCGCCATGCGGGATGCAGAAGGTCTTGTGCAGGTTGAGGTGGCTGACATCGGCGCCGATATCGCCGGGCCGGGCCAGCCCGACCATCGCGTTGAGGTTCGCCCCGTCGAGATAGACCTGCCCGCCATGGGCGTGGACGATGGCGCAGAGTTCGCGCACCCGCGCCTCGAACACGCCGTGGGTCGAGGGATAGGTGATCATGCAGGCGGCGAGCTTGTCCGCATGCAGCGCGGCCTTCTTCGAGAAATCCTCGACGTCGATGTTGCCCTGGGCATCCGCCCCGACGACGACCACGCTCATGCCGCACATCTGCGCCGAGGCCGGGTTGGTGCCGTGGGCCGAGGACGGGATCAGGCAGACATTGCGATGCCCCTCCCCCCGCGACAGGTGATAGGCGCGGATCGCCAGCAGCCCCGCATATTCCCCCTGGGCGCCCGAATTCGGCTGCATCGAGATCGCGTCGTAGCCGGTGATGGCGCAGAGCTTCCGGCTGAGATCGTCGATCAGCTCCCGGTAGCCCGCCGCCTGATCCTCCGGCACGAAGGGATGCAGTTCCGCGAATTCCGGCCAGGAGATCGGCAGCATCTCGGCGGTGGCGTTGAGCTTCATGGTGCAGGAGCCGAGCGGGATCATCGCCCGGTCGAGCGCCAGATCCCGGTCGCTGAGCCGGCGCATGTAGCGCGTCATCTCACTCTCGGCCCGATTCATGTGGAAGATCGGGTGGGTCAGGTACTCGGAGGTCCGCTCCAGCGCCGCCGGCAGGCGTGTCTCGGGATAGGCCTCGTCATAGGCCAGATCGCCCCCGCCGAAGGCGCGCCAGACCGCCTGAAGGATATCGGGCCGCGTGCGCTGGTCGACGCTGATGCCGATGCGGGTCGCGCCGATCCTGCGCAGGTTCACCCCGTTCTCGACGGCACTCTTCAGGATCACCCCCTGGAACGGGCCGACCTCGACGGTGATCGTGTCGAAGAAGCTTTTCGGTTCGACCGCGAAGCCGAGCTTTTCCAGGCCGGCGGCGAGGCGCACCGCGTCGCGGTGGACCCGCAGCGCGATGGCCTTGAGGCCGGCGGGTCCGTGATAGACCGCGAACATCGAGGCGATGACCGCGAGCAACACCTGGCTGGTGCAGATGTTCGAGGTCGCCTTCTCCCGGCGGATATGCTGCTCGCGGGTCTGGAGCGCGAGCCGGTAGGAGCGGTTGCCGCGGGCATCGACCGAGACGCCGACGATCCGTCCCGGCAGCGCCCGTTTATGGGCGTCGCGGGTGGCCATGTAGGCGGCATGCGGGCCGCCATAGCCCATCGGCACGCCGTAGCGCTGCATCGATCCGACGGCGATGTCGGCCCCCATCTCGCCCGGCGGCTTCAGCAGCGTCAGTGCCAGCGGGTCGGCGGCCACCACGGCGAGGGCGCCCGCCCGATGCAACGCGGCGATGGGGCCGGAAAAGTCGTGCACCGCCCCGTTCACGCCCGGATACTGGAACAGGGCGCCGAACACGGCGTCGGGATCGAGATCCGCGAAGGGATCGCCGACCACGATCTCCCACCCGAGGGGCGCGGCGCGGGTCTTCATCACGGCGATGGTCTGGGGCAGGCAGTCGCGGTCGACGAAGAAGGCGGTGCGGTCCGACTTCGCGACCCGCTTGGCCATGCCCATGGCTTCCGCCGCGGCGGTGGCCTCGTCGAGGAGCGAGGCGTTGGCGACGTCGAGCGCCGTCAGGTCGCAGACCAGGGTCTGGAAGTTGAGCAATGCCTCCAACCGGCCCTGGCTGATCTCCGGCTGATAGGGCGAGTAGGCGGTGTACCAGGCCGGGTTCTCGAAGATGTTGCGCTGGATCGCCGGCGGCATGGTCGTGCCGTGGTAGCCCTGGCCGATCAGCGAGACGAGCAGGCGGTTCTTGTTGGCCGTGGCCCGCAGCTTTTCCAGGGAGCGGCGCTCGGTGAGCGAGGTGCCGAAATCGATGTACTCGGCCTGCCGGATATCGGGCGGCAGCGTCTCGTCGATCAGCGCATGGAGCGATTTCGCGCCGACCGTCTCCAGCATCTGGTCGATCTCGGAGAGCTTCGGGCCGATATGGCGGCGGGCGGCGAAATCGAAGGGATCGTGGCGATCGTATTTCATGGGGTGCCTCTCGGGCGCATGGGGTGCCGCCGGGACCACCCTCCCCCTCTGCGGGGAGGGTGCCCTGCGGATGCCGGGCGGGAGAGGGGCCGGCCCCGCCTTGTCCGGAACCGTCGCTCCCCTCACCCGACCCGCTTCGCGGGCCAACCCTCTCCCGCGGGGGGGAGAGGGGGTGTCACCCGCGCGGGCTACTTCGCGAATTCCGCGTAGGCCGCCTCGTCCATGAGGCTGTCCATGGCGGCCACGTCGTCGAGCTTGAGCCGGTAGAGCCAGCCCGCCCCCTGCGGGTCGGCGCCGACCGAGGCCGGATCGGCAACCGCCGCCTCGTTGACCTCTGTGACCTGGCCGGAGAGCGGCGCGTAGACATCGGAGGCCGCCTTGACGGACTCGACCACGGCGGCCGCCTCGCCCTTGGTCAACGTGGCGCCGACCTTCGGCAGCTCGACGAAGACGAGGTCGCCGAGTTGCTCGGCGGCGTGGGTGGTGATGCCGATGGTGGCCACGTCGCCATCGAGGCGCAGCCATTCGTGTTCGTCGGTGAATCGCAGCATGGTTCGGACTCCTGAGACGAAGGGGATCAGCCGCGCTTGAAGCCGGCGGGAACGAAGGGAAGCGGGGTGACGGTGGCGGCGAGGCGCTGGCCGCGAACCTCGGCGAAGACGCGGGTGCCGGGCGGGGTCAGCCCCGTGGGCAGGAACCCCATGGCGACCGGCGCGCCGAGGCTCGGGCCGAAGCCGCCGGAGGTGACGCGGCCGACGACCGCGCCGCCCACCTCTTCGGCGAAGAGCGGTGCCTCTGCCCGCACCGGGGCGCGGCCCTCCGGACGCAGGCCGACGCGCCGCCGCGCCGGCCCCTCCGCCATCTCCGCCAGGATCCTGTCGGCACCGGGAAATCCGCCGGGACGGGCGCCGCCGCGACGGCGGGCCGGCGAGATCGCCCAGGCGAGACCGGCCTCGACCGGGCTGGTGCCGGGGTCGATATCGGCGCCGTGCAGGGGCAGCCCGGCTTCGAGCCGCAGGGAATCCCGGGCGCCGAGACCGACGGGAAGCACCTCGGGCGCGGCGAGGATCGCCTCGGCGACGGCCTCCGCGCGATCCTCCGGCACGGCGATCTCGAAGCCGTCCTCGCCGGTATAGCCGGAGCGGCTGACGAGGCAGGGCGCACCGAGGATCGCCACCTCGCGCACATCCATGAAGCGCATCGCCTCCACCTCCGGGGCGAGGCGCGCCAGCACCTCCGCCGCCTTCGGCCCCTGCAGGGCGATCAGGGCCTGCGGCAGCGGCGTGATCTCGACGGTGTCGGGCAGTTGCGCGCGCAGATGCGCGAGGTCGGCGGCTTTGTTGGCGGCGTTGACGACGACGTGCAGCCGGTCCGCCAGACGCGCGACCATCAGGTCGTCGAGGATGCCGCCGGAGGCATCGGTCAGGAAGCCGTAGCGCTGACGGTCGATACCGAGGCCGAGAATGTCGATCGGGATCGAGGCTTCGAGGGCGCGGGCCGCGTCCTCCACCGTGCCGGAGCGCGGAGCGAGCGCGATCTGGCCCATATGCGACACGTCGAAGAAGCCGGCCGCCGCCCGGGTGTGCAGATGCTCCTTCAGCAGCCCCGCCGGATAGTGGAGCGGCATCGCGTAGCCGGCGAACGGCACCATCCTGGCGCCACGCCGCAGGTGCAGCGCGTGCAGCGGCGTGTGGCTGGGCGAATCGGAGGACGGGGCGGCAGGGCTAAAAGCCCCGGCAGCTTGCGAACTCATCGGGCACTCCACGACAGACGGATCTTGCCCGCCGGCCGGCTGGCAAGTTGCCCCCATCTGTCGCGGTTACCTGAGAGCTTCCCTCACTCAGAGGCTGAGCGAGGTTTCTCCTTCGGTGGGCGCCGGAAGGCGCCTCTCTCCAGATTGTCCAACGATACGGTGATTGTGCCTGAGAGTTTCCGGGGGTGGTTGCTCCGTCGGCGCCATAGCTGACCTTACGCTCAGCTTGGGCTCTCCCGTATCGTCTGTATCGGACCCACAAATGTTCGCACGCGGCGGCGTCTCAGGCAAGACAGGTCCGGTGACGATCAACGCATCATGTTGCGCAGGCGGCAAAACCGACCGAGGCTCTCGTAGCCCGCCGGGCAGCGGCGCACACAGGCACCGGCGGCGTATTTGAGCGGCGGTCGGCAAGCGTTGCGGAAGCGCTTCTCGCCGAACAGGTAGGATTGCGCCGGGCCGGCCGAGGCTGGCAGCGGACTGACGAGCGAACCGGCGGCGGCGAGCAGCAGGAGGACGACGAGGAAACGGCGCGGCATGGGGGGATCCTGACGGGTTTGAGCAACGCACCGCCCGGCGCCGGGTTCGCCGGTCCTCGTTCCCCCGCTTGACATCCCTCGGGGAGCGTCGCCTTGAGGCGCCATGTCCGACGATCCGTCTCGCAGCCTCGATGCCTTCGCCAGCGGGAAGCTGGCCAGCCTGGAGGCCTCCGCCCTGCGCCGCCGGCTGGTCGAGACCGCCCGCGGCCCGCAAGCGTCGGCGGAGCGGGGCGGACGCGGGCTCGTCTCGTTCTCCTGCAACGATTACCTCGGCCTCTCCCACGATCCGCGCGTGGTCGCGGCGGCCTCCGAGGCGCTGGCCCGCTACGGGGCCGGCGCGGGCGCTTCGCGGCTGGTGACGGGCAACGCCCCGCCCCTCGTGGCCCTGGAGGAGCGGCTTGCCCGCCACAAGGGCAAGGAGGCGGCCCTCGTCTTCGGCTCGGGCTATCTCGCCAATCTCGGCATCAGCCCGGCCCTGGTCGGCGCGGACGACCTGATCCTGATCGACGACCTCGGCCATTCCTGCCTGTTCGCCGGGGCGAGGATGTCGGGGGCGCGGACGCTCCGCTTCGCCCATAACGATCTCGACCAGTTGCGCTCTCTGCTCGCTGAGCATCGCGGCGCGGCGCGGCGGGCGCTGATCCTCACCGAGCGGGTGTTCAGCATGGATGGGGACCGAGCGCCGCTCCCCGAAATCCTGGCCCTCGCGGCCGAATACGATGCCTGGACGCTGGTGGACGACGCCCATGGCCTCGGCGTGGTCGAAGCGGGCGCGCGGGCGCCGCTCGAAATGGGCACCCTGTCGAAGACGCTCGGCTCCTATGGCGGCTATCTCTGCGCCTCGCAGGCCGTGATCGACCTGCTGACCAGCCGGGCCCGCAGCTTCGTCTACACCACCGGCCTGCCGCCGGCCTCCGCCGCCGCCGCGCTCGCCGCCCTCGCCATCGTCGAGGCGGAGCCGGAGCGCGCCGCCCGGCCGCTCGCGCTCGCCCGCCGCTTCACCGCGCGGCTCGGCCTGCCCGACGCCGAGAGCCCGATCGTGCCGGTCCTGGTCGGCGAAGCGGAAGCGGCCCTCGCCCTCTCGGCGGCCCTCGAAGCGCGGGGCTTCCTCGTCGTCGCGATCCGGCCGCCGACCGTCGCCCCCGGCACCGCCCGGCTGCGGGTCGCCTTCTCGGCGGCCCACGACGAGACGCAGGTCGATGCTCTCGCCGAGGCCTTGGCCGAATCCCTCGCGGAACTCAGGCCTTCAGGGTCAGCCGGCGGGTCGAGGTGACCGCGCCGTAGCTTTTGGCGGCGATGCGCTCGACCGCTTGACTGAGGGGCTCGACCGCGACCGCCATGTGGTAGCCGTTGGCATGGATGAGCCGCTCGGCGTCGAGCATCAGCCCGACATGGCCCTTCCAGAACACGAGGTCGCCGCGCCTCAGGCCGTCGAGGCCCGGCAAGGCCTCGCCGAGGCCCCGTTCCTGCTGATCGGCATCGCGGGGGCAGGCAAGCCCCGCCGTTTCCAGGCAGAGTTGGACGAGGCCCGAACAATCGAGGCCGAGGCTGGTGCGGCCGCCCCACAGATAGGGCGTGCCGACGAGGCGCTCGGCGGTTCCCGCGAAATCCGGCTCGCGCGCGTCGAGGGGCACCGCATGGCCGGCGAAGACGTAGCCGCCCCCGGCGAGCCGCCAATACTCGCCCTCCCGCGCCTCGGCCGCAAAGGCCGCACCGAGGCTCAGATGGGCGAGATGCGGCCGTTTCAGGTCCGGCGCCGGGTAGACGAAGGTGCGCAAAGCCGCGACCCTGTGGGTCGGGGCCGGGTCGGCAGGCCCGAGCGCGGTTTCCGGCAGGTAGCCGACATAGCCGTCGCGGCCGATCTGGACCCAGGCGAAGCCGTCGCGGATCTCGTAGACCGTGACCGCGTCACCCCTCACCGCTTCCGTATCGAGCCCGGCCTCCGGGCGCGGCGCGCGCCGCAGGGGAGCGGAGGGAGCCATGACCCGCGCCGGCTCGCCGGCAACGTAGCGCTCCGCCGCGACGACGCCTGCGAGGCGGCTATCGGCGAGGTCGGGCCGGGCGGGAGTGAGGCGGGGATCGCGTGTCTCGGACATCGGGGGTTGGATGGCGCAGGATCGAGGCGGCATTCGGGACGATCCGCATACCCCCGGACAAGGGCCGGAGAAGGCAAGAGAGGAATTGGCGCGAAGCGTCTTCGCTGCAGCGCCGCGTCACTATGACCGAGTCTCCCTGCATCGATCGACAGCCCCATTCAACGAATGTGCTGGCGTTTTGGGGCAAACGGCGCGCATCCTGCATGCGAGACGAGCGGGAGTGTCCGTCGGGCAGCCATGCGACCGACGGTCTGTCACGTCCGATTTGGGTGCAGTGCACAAAGCGGACGGACCGTCCTAAGATCGGTGCATGAAGACCGCGAGTCGTGCCGTGAAGAAGACCCCCAAGAGCTTTCAGGATCTGCCGCCGATCCGGGTGCGGCGCGAGCCGCCCACGGTGGCCGAGGCGGTGGCCGCCGCCCAGGATCTCGCCGACGATGTCGAGCAGCAGGTTGAAATCGCTGCCGGCCTGATCGGTCTCAGCCTGGACGAGGTGCGCCCGCACGTGGTCGCCGCCGCCAAGGCCGCGGCCGCGCGCCCGGCCTTCCGCCCGCAGGAGCAGCGCATCCTGGCGCCCGCCAGCCCCAACCGCGCCCCGCCCCGGGCGGTGATCGTCGAGCGGCGCAGCCGGCCGGCCGTGGTGGTCGAGCGGCGCAGCCGTCCCCTCGACCCGCGCCGCTGAGGCCGCCTCACCAGGGCAGGGTTTCGCCCCGGTAATCGAGATAGGCGAGACCCGTGTCGCCGGCACGGGCCTCGATCACGTCCGCAAGTCCGGCCGCGCTCGTCGCCACGTCGAGATCGGCCCCCTCGCCGCCCATATCGGTGCCGACCCAACCGGGATGCAGCAGAAGCAGGCCGAAGGTGCGGTCGGCATGGCGCGCGGCGAAGCTGCGGGCATTGGTGTTGAGCGCCGCCTTGCTCGCCCGGTAGTTCTCCCAGCCGCCCTCCTCGTTGAGGGAGACGCTGCCGAGGACGGAGGACATGAAGGCGAGGATGCCGCCGGGGGCCAGGGTTCCGGCGAAGGTTTCGGCGAACAGGATCGGGCTCACCGCATTGGTGAGGTAGACCTGCGCGGTGACCGCCCGCGATGCCGCATGGAGCGGCCGCTGCGCGTCGATCAGCACCCCGGCGACCACGAAGACGAGATCGAACCTCTCCTGCCCCACCCGCCCGAGCAGGGCGGCGACGGAGGCGTCGTCGTCGATATCCGCCGTCTCGACCCGGACACCCTCCGCCGCGAGCCGCTCGAGCGCGGGGGCAGGCCCCCGCCGTGTCGCCGTGACCCGCCAGCCGCGCCGCAGGAAGGTC
Organism: Methylorubrum zatmanii; assembly: GCF_014845115.1. GTDB lineage: Bacteria > Pseudomonadota > Alphaproteobacteria > Rhizobiales > Beijerinckiaceae > Methylobacterium > Methylobacterium zatmanii. The sequence goes on from NZ_NKUI01000190.1 coordinate 16,089, forward strand.
TCGGCGAGCCCGAGCCCGAGGCCGCGGGAGGCGCCGACGATGAGGGCGTGCTTGGCTGCGTGGGGCATGACGATCCTTCGAACGGCCGGGGCTTCTTGCCCGTTGTATCGTCAACGCGGTCGGATGATTGCGGCTGCCTCAATCCCCCGTCTGCACCGTCCAGGTCGCGTGCCGGACCTCGGGCCGCTTCTCCAGATCGGCCACCACGGCGTCGAGGTCCTTGGACTGCACCGCCGTCGCGGTGAGGGTGGCGACCACGTCCACCACCTCCTCGCCCCGCTCCTCCACTTCCGTGCCGGCAACCGGATAATCCGCCTCCTCCAGGCGCTCGACCAGCAGATCGCGGGCGAGGCCGGCCACGTCGGCGGAGACGGTGACCTGCACCTCGTAAGTCGCCTCGGTGGCGGCTTCGTCGATCGGGATCCGGTCGATCAGGTTGACGAGGGGGCGCAGCAGCGTGTTGCCGGCGAGCACGGCCACCGTGACGAAGCAGGCTTCCAGGGGCAGGTCGGCGCCGGCGAAGGCCCCCACCGCCGCCGAGCACCAGAGGGTCGCGGCGGTGTTGAGGCCGCGCACATTCATCCCCTCCTTCATGATGACGCCCGCGCCGAGAAAGCCGATACCCGAGATCACGTAGGCCACGGTGCGGGTCGCCCCCTCTCCGCCGGTCAGCCGCATGCCGAGATCGACGAAGGCCGAGGCTCCCACCGCCACCAGCACGGCGGTGCGCAGGCCGGCGGTGCGCTGCCGGTATTGCCGCTCCGCCCCGATCAGGGTGCCGAGGCCGAAGGCGACCAACAGGCTGATGCCGGAATTCAGGGCTTCGGGCGTGGGGATGGAGAACGGGCCGGGCATGGAATCCTGGATCTCGCGGGGAGCTTTCCCCGCTCTCGCACAAGCGTGACAGTTACGTGACCAAGCGTCGCGCGGACAGGCCGTGGGGACGAAGTGCGGTCAATTTGCCCGAGGAAGTGACCGTGGCTCGGGATTGACGGGGCGACCGGGCAACGGGCACACCGGCAAGATTGTGGGAGCGATAAGAAAAACCCACGGCGAGGAGACGCGAATGCGGCAGGATCTTTCCCCTGCGACGATGGCGGCGGCCTGCGCGGTCGGCCCTTCGCGCGGGGCCCTCGCATGAGCGGCGAAGTCCTCGCCCGGCCGGTCGCCAAGGCCGTCGATGCCCCGGTCCGCGACCGCATCCTCCGGCTTCGTGACGGGCTGGCGCACGGCCTGATCGGCGCCGAGGCCCTGGTCGAGCGCCTGCTGATCGGCCTCCTGACCGGCGGCCACCTCCTCATTGAGGGCGCGCCGGGGCTCGCCAAGACCCGCGCGGTCAAGCGCCTGTCGGACGGGCTCGACGGCTCCTTCGCCCGGGTGCAATGCACCCCGGACCTGATGCCCGCCGACCTCACCGGCACCACCGTCTGGCGCCAGGATGCGGGCACCTTCGAGTTCCTGCCCGGTCCGCTGTTCCACTCGCTGATCCTCGTCGACGAGGTGAACCGCGCTCCCCCCAAGGTGCAGTCGGCACTGCTCGAGGCCATGGCCGAGGGGCAGATCACGGTGTCCGGGCACACCCACCGCCTGCCCGACCCGTTCATGGTGGTGGCGACGCAGAACCCGATCGAGCATGCCGGCACCTTCCCGCTGCCGGAGGCGCAGCTCGACCGCTTCCTGCTGCACGTGGTCGTCGAGATGCCCGACGAGGCCGCCGAGCGCCGCATCCTCGACCTCGTCGAGGGCGAATTGAACCACCATGCCGAGGCGATGCCGGTGAAGCTCTCGGTCGCCGAGGTGATCGCCGCCCGCGAGGCCGCGCTCGCCACCTATGTCTCGCCGGCCCTCAAGGATTATCTCGTGCGGCTCGTGGCGGGCACCCGCACCGATGCCGTGGCGCCGGACCTGCGCGCGTCCATCGAGCATCCCGCCTCGCCCCGCGGCACCCTCGCCCTGATGATGGCCGGAAAGGCGCGGGCCTATCTGCACGGCCGCGACCATGTGGTGCCGGAGGACATCTCCGACCTCGCCGCCGACGCGCTGTCGCACCGGATCGGCCTGACCTGGCGCGCGGCCGCCGAGGGACGCACCGCTCGCGGCATCGTCCGCGGGCTGGTCGAGCGGACGCGGGCGCTGTAGCCGCATGACCGCGAGCGCGGCCCCCGCGAGCGATCCGTACGAGGCCCCCGGCATCCATCTCTCCGGTGCCGGCCTGATGAGCCTGCGCCACCTCGCCCGGCGCGGGGTGTCGCCCTCGACCCGCACCATCGCCGGGTTGCCGGGCGGCATCGTCACGCGCAAGCGCGGGCGCGGCTCGGAGCCGGACGACGTGCGCCCCTGGGTGGAGGGCGACGACCGGCGCTTCATCGACCGCAACGCCACCGCCCGCACCGGCGAGCTGCACGTGCGCACGCATCATGACGAGCGCGACCGCGCCGTGGTGCTCCTGGCCGATTTCCGGCCCTCCATGCTGTTCGGCACCCGTCGCGCCCTGCGCTCCGTCGCGGCGGCGGAGGCCCTGACGCTGCTCGGCTGGCGAATCGTCGGCGATGGCGGCCGCGTCGGCCTGATCGTCGCGGGGGCCGGCGAACCCGCCGTGGTGCGCCCGGCCGGCGGCGAGCGGGCGATGACCGCCGTGACCGGCGCGCTGGCCCATGCCCACGCCGCGGCCCTGCGCGACCCGAGCCCGGCGGACCCGCCGCTCACCGAAACCCTGTCCCTGGCCCGCTCCCTGCTGCCCTCGGGCGGACATCTCGTCATGGCGAGCGCCCTCGATACGCCCGGTCCCGATTGGGACAGCCTGCTGACCGCCCTGGCCGAGCGGCTCTCGATCCGCCTGTTGCTGGTCAGCGACGCCTTCGAGCGGGGCCGGCCGGCGGGGTTCTTCCCCTATGCCCTGGCGGATGGGAGCCGCGGCACGGTCCAGGCCCGCCGCGCCACCCAGCCCGACGCGGCGGAGATCGACCCCCGCCTCGCCCGCCTCCATGCCTGTGGCGTCGAGGGCTTGCGCATCGCCGTCGAGGACGGGCCGGAAAGCTACGCCCCGCTGATGGAGCGGCTCGATGCGGTGCTGTGAGCAGCCATGACGCCCCCTGACCTCTCCGCCTTGCGCGGCCTGCATCTTCCCACCGGGGGCGGCGGCGCGGTGCAGCCCGAGATGGTGGCCGCCATCGCCCTCGGCTTCGGCCTCGCCCTGCTCGTCGGTTTGGTCCGCCTCGTCCGGGCGCGGCGCGGCCTGTCCCTGCGCCGGACGCTCCTGCGGGAACTGACCCGCGCCGAGGCCCTGGAGCCGGAGGCTCGGCGCGTCGCCCAGGCCCGGCTGCTGCGGCGGGTGGTGCGGACCCTGAAGGGCGAGGAGGCGGCGGGCGCGCGCGGCTCGGCCTGGGCCGCGACCCTGGACGACACCTTCGCCACGGATTTCTTCCGCAACGGCCCCGGCCGAGTCTTCGCCGACGACCTCTACCGGCGCCCCACGGCGACGGATCCGGGCGCCGTCGATGCCGGCCTCGGCCGCCTGTTCTCGCAGATCCGGGCCTGACACCCGCCGATGCCCGCTTGGATCACCGCCTTCGCCTCGGCCTTCGACTTCGCGGCGCCGCTGGCCCTGCTGCTCCTGCCCCTGCCGTTCGCGGCGCGGCTGCTTCCGCCGGAGCGGGAGGGGCGCAGCGGCGCCTTGCGGGTGCCGTCCTCCCTCGTCGGCGGCGCCGAGCCGGCGGCCGGGCTCGCCGCCCGCGGCCGGCGGCTTTCCTGGCTGATCGGGATCCTCTGGACGGCCCTCGTCGTCGCCCTCGCCGGCCCGCGCCTCGTCCTGCCCGCCACCGCCCTGCCCGCCTCGGGCCGCGAGATCATCCTCGCCCTCGATCTCTCTGGCAGCATGGAGCGCAAGGATTTCTCCCTCGACGGGCAGACGGTGAGCCGGCTCGACGCGGTGAAGCGCGTCGGAGCCGATTTCATCCGGCGCCGGGCCGGTGACCGCATCGGCCTCGTCGAATTCGCCGACCAAGCCTACGTTGCCGCCGCCCCCACCTTCGACACGGCCACCGTCGCCCGCACCCTGGAGGAGGCCACCATCGGCCTGGTCGGGCGCTCCACCGGCATCGGCGACGGGCTCGGTCTCGCGCTCAAGCGCCTCGCACCGGCCCAGATCGCCAACGCCGAGGGCGGCGGCCCGCCGCCCGCGCGCGACAAGGTGGTGGTGCTGCTCTCGGACGGCGCCAACAATGCCGGCCAGACCGCGCCGAAGGACGTCGCGCAGCTCGCCCGCGAACTCGGCGTGCGCCTCTACACCATCGCGCTCGGGCCGATCGACATGGCCGACAACCCGGATAACGAGCAGGATGTGGTCGATGTCGAGACCCTGCGGGCCATGGCCGAGGTGAGCGGCGGAAAGGCCTTCCGCGTGAAGACCACCGACGACCTGGAGAACGTGGCGAACGCCATCGACGAGTTGGAGGGCGGCCGCGCCAAGGCTCCGCCGCTGCCGCTGCGGCGCGACCTCTGGCCCTGGCCGGCGGCGCTCGCCTTCCTCTGCGCCTGCGGATTGCTGGTGACGAGGCGCCGGGCATGATCGAGTCCTTCGCCCTGCTGCGCCCGCTCTGGTTCCTGGCCCTCCCCGTCGTGGCCGTGCTGGCGCTGCGCGCCGCGTGGCGCTCGGCACCGCTCGGCGATTGGGCCAAGGCGGTCGATCCGCATCTGATGGCGCTGCTCGCCCGCCGCGGCGCGGTGCTCGGCGGGCGGCGGCAGGCCAACCTCGCCGCAGCCCTGACCGCCGGCCTCCTGGCGCTGGCGCTCACCGGCCCGGCCGTCGAGCGCCCGGAGGCCTCGACCTTCCGCAACCTCGACGCCACGGTGATCGTGCTCGACCTCTCCCGCTCGGTGACCGAGGGCGGCCACTTCAAGGAGGCGCGGCAGGCGGCGCAGGCCGTGGCGGAGGCGGCCGGCACCCGCTCCGTGGCGCTGATCGTCTATGCCGGCGACGCCTATACCGCCCTCTCGCCGACCGGCGACCGGGAGAGCCTCGGCACCACCCTGTTCGCCCTCGATGCCGACACGGTGCCCGACCGGGGCAGCCACCCCGAGCGCGGGCTGGCGCTCGCCCGCCGCACCCTGGCGGAGGCCAATGTCGTCTCCGGCGACGTGGTGCTGATCTCCGACGGCGACGGCATCGGGCAGGCCGCCGAGCGGGAGGCCGCCGCGATCCGCGACAAGGGCTGGCAGCTCCACACCCTGTTCGTCCCCGCCGCGAAGACCCTGCCGCCCGGAGCGCCGCGCCCCGACCGCGCCGCCCTCGACCGGCTCGCCGCCGCCGGAAATGGCCGAGCCGCCGATATCGACGGCCCGCAGGCGGTGCTCGACCGAGTCGGTGCCTCGACCGCCCAGCACCTCGCCGCCGGCGGCTACGGCGTCCTCGCCTTCGCCGATCTCGGCCGCTGGCTCCTGCTTCTGGCGCTGCTGCCCGCCCTCCTCCTGTTCCGCCGGAGCGCGTGATGACGGCGCCTGTCCCGCTCCGCGCCTTCGCCGGTGCCCGGCCGCTCCGGCACAGCCTGCCGCAGGCCTTCCCGCGCCACTGGCGGCGGCTTGCCCGCATCGCCGGCCTCACGCTTGCCGGCGCCGGCATCCTCGGCCTGCTGCTCGTCTCGGAGCCGCGCACGACCCTCGGTCGCCTGCTGATGGCGGCCGGCTTGCCCGGCGCGGCCCTGACCGTGTTCGACCAGCCCGCCTGGCGCGCCGTCGCCCTCTACGAGGCCGGGCGCCCTGCCGAGGCGATCCCGCTGTTCCGGGCGCAGGGCAAGCGCGGGGCCTATAATCTCGGCAACGCGCTGGCCCGCTCCGGCGATCTCAAGGGCGCCCTCGAGGCTTACGACGAGGCCCTGCTCTACAACCCCCGCGACGCCGACGCGCAGGCCAACCGCTCACTGATCGCCAAGGCGCTGGAGGAGGAGATCGACCGGGGCAAGGGCGGCGGCATCGCCAACGCCTCGGCCCAGTACGGCGCTCGCTACAACAACACCGCCAACCAGGATCAGAACGACGACATCCGCGCCACCTCCAGCGGCGAGGGGCTGGCCGGCAACAAGGAATCGAGCAGCTCCGCCTCCCTGCCCGGATCGAGCCCGGTGGCGCGGCGCGGCAAGGCCGAGCAGCAGGCGGTCGATTCCGGCAAGGGGCAGGCGCGTGGCTCGGCCAGCGACGCGGCGGGACGCGGCCGCCAGGGCAACGGCTCGGCCATGGTCGCCGCGGCGCCGGAACGCGAGGCGCGGCGCGTCACCAAGAGCTTCGAGGCGCACGAGATCCATCCCGACCGGCTCTGGCTCCAAACCCTGCCGGACGAGCCCGGCCGCTATCTCAAGCTGCGCCTCAAGGCCGAGCAGACCCGCCGGGTCGAGGCCGGCACCGCCATCCCGGGAGGCAGCAACCCGTGGTAGTTTTTTCCGGACTCTTTCGATGGGCTGCGCAGGCGCTCCTTCCCGGACGGGAAAAGAGCGTGGCGGCTCTGCTCCTGCTTCTCCTCGCCGCCCCCGCCCACGCCATCGAGCCCGGCGACCTCACCCTCACGGTCACGCCCGATCTCTCCGGCGGCGCGCCGCCCTATGCCCGCGAGATGGTGCTGCTGCGCCTGCGCGGGGTCTACCGCACCCAGGTCCTGCTGGAGGAGGTGCGCCAGCCCGCCCTCGTCAACTTCTCCTGGACCCAGCTCGGCCGCGACCATTGGGGCCGCACCCGTCTGCCGGACGGGCAGATGGCGCTGGAATTCGAGCGCACCATCGCGATCTTCCCGCAGCACACCGGCACCTTCACCATCGACCCGTTCATCCACCGGCTGACCATCAACGACAACGGCGAGCGCAAACAGGTCGACGTGCGTTCCGAGCCGATCCCGTTCCCCGTCGCCGCCTGGACCGGCGAGACCGGCGGCCCCGATGCGCCGGAGCCGTGGTGGCTGCCGGCGCGGGACGTCTCGATCACCGATTCCTGGGATCCCGACCCGGAGACCATCAACCAGGGCGAGACCGCCCGCCGGATCGTGACGCTGGAAGCGCAGGGCATGCTTGCCGAGGGGCTGCCGCCGCGCCCGGTCATGCGCACCCGCGGCATCATCACCTTCGCCGGCCCGGTCAAGCGCGAGACGATCATCACGCCCTCCGGCCCGGTGGCGCGGGCGACCTACCAATGGGACATCAAGAAGGGCGTGGCCGAGGTCATTCCCCTCGATGCGATCAAGATCCCCTGGTTCGACACTCTCTCGCGTACCCTGCGGGAGGCCGAGATCCCCGCCCGCCAGATCGGCGGCGGCCTCGTCGACCGGGAGGAGGATCTGAAGCCCGCCGCCCCGGCCTCCTGGGCAGCCCTCGCCGCGGCCGGCTCGGCCGCCTTCGGCCTCGGGCTCGCCCTGATCAGGTTCCGCACCGGACCGGCGCGCCTGCGCCTCGGGCGCGCACATGCCCGCGCCCTGCGCCGGGCCGCCGCCTCGGGCGATGCGGCGGCGTTCCGCGCGGCCCTCGCCCGGGCCGCCCAGCAGCAGCCGGATCTGGCCGCGCTCTGGCGGGCAGAGCCGGATCTGGCGGCCGACCTAACCAGCCTCGACCGGCAGGTCTTCGGCCAGGGCGCCGCGCTCGGGCAGCCGCTCGATCTCTCCGGCCTCGCGGCGAAGCTCGGCCGGCCCCGGAGAGCCCTCGCGGCAGGCTCGCTTGCACCGGCGCCGGGCCTCGCCCCCCTCGACGGCCCGCTCGCGCAAGCGTGACCGCGCTGCCGTGAACGGCCACGACGCACCTCGTGTTGGAATCCAAGTCGGCCCTCCCCCGGAGGACCGGCCGTTCCGAGAGAGGTTGGACGTGAGCGCCGCGAGCCCGATCCCCTATCACCCTTCGGTCGAGCAGCCGCGCACCGACGAAGACGACATTCACGCGCAGATGCTGGTGACCTTCGCCAAGATCCAGAACACCACCTTCGAGGATTACGGACGGGCGGTCCGGGGCGTCCACGCCAAGGCACATGGCCTGCTCGTCGGCCGCCTTGAGGTTCTGGACGATCTTCCGCCGACCCTGGCCCAAGGCCTGTTCGCGACACCCGGCTCCTACGAGGCCGTGCTGCGCCTCTCCACCAATCCCGGCGACATCCTCGACGACAGCGTCTCGACCCCGCGCGGCCTCGCCCTCAAGATCATCGGCGTCGAGGGCGAGCGGCTGGAGGGCGTGGAGGGGACGACGCAGGATTTCGTGATGGCCAACGCGCCGGCCTTCACGGCGCCGGATGACGCGGCCTTCCTCAAGAGCCTCAAGCTGCTCGCGGCCACCACCGACACGCCGCAGGTGTTCAAGAAGGCCTTCTCGGCGGTGCTGCGCGGCGTCGAGACGGTGCTGGAAAGCCTCGGCACCAAGAGCCCGACGCTGATCTCCCTCGGCGGTCACCCCGAGACCCATATCCTCGGCGAGACCTTCTACAGCCAGGTGCCCCTGCGCTGGGGCGATTACGTCGCCAAGGTCGCCGTGGCGCCGGTCTCGCCGGAGCTGACGGCGCTCACCGGAGCGAGCCTCACCGTCAACGGCAAGCCCGACGGCCTGCGCGAGGCGGTGACCGGCTTCTTCGCCGAGCACGAGGGCGTGTGGGAGTTGCGGGCACAGCTGCGCACCGACGAGGAAACCATGCCGGTCGAGGACGCCTCGAAACCCTGGCCGGAGAAGCAGAGCCCCTACGTCGCCGTGGCCCGCCTGACCGTGCCGCGTCAGGACGCCTGGAGCGAGGACAAGGTGCGCCGGATCGACGACGGCTTCGCCTTCAATCCCTGGCACGCGCTCGCCGCACACCGGCCGCTGGGCTCGATCATGCGGGCGCGCCGGGCCGCCTACCCCGCCTCCGCCGGCTTCCGGGCCGAGCATAGCGGCTGCCCGATCCACGAACCGGGCGGATCGCGGCTTTCGAACTGATCGCCTCGATTGCGGTCGAGCGAGCGCTTTGCACGCAACCGATCTTTTCGAGCATGCCCCCTGCTGCCTTGTGGGAGAGATTCGGCCCGTCGCGCCCTTAAGAACTCTCAGCACGATCTGTCACGTCCTCCCTGACACTCCTGATGTTCAGTGCCCCGGTCAGCGGGTCTCGAAGGATCCTCCAGCTCCCGCGCGGCTTCTGGAAGATCCTTCGACGCCTTCCGCTTTCTCCGGCACGTCAGGATAGGGAATCGGAGCGGAATGACGTTGTTGACGGCCGCGAGGCGTTCTCCTGTGGCGATGTCAGGGAACGGCCAAGCCTGGACGACGTTTCATCGCCGTCTTCCCCGGCGCTCGCGCCCGACCTCGTTCGACGATGCCGTCCTCCCCGCGCTCCCCCTCTCGCTCTCCTGCAGAGGGTACGGCCTCCGTGATCTGGACCCTGATGATGGGTGCGGCCCTGATCGCGCTCGCCGCCGCCCCCCGGCGCCGGCCCGACGACGAGCCGGAACCGCTCGAGCCGTCCGAGACCAAGGAGCGCAACGGCGGGGCCCATTCCCATGAGGGCCGTGCCGCCCGTTGGGTGGCAGCGACCCAGGCCGATCGCGGGCGCGATGCCGACCACCCCGGCGAGATCCCGGCCCCCGGCTGGTGGGACATCGCCATGCGGGTCTACCAGGAGTTCAACAAGGATCGGGTGCTGTCGGTGGCGGCGGGCGTCACCTTCTACACCCTGCTCTCTCTTTTCCCCGCCATCGCCGCGCTGGTGACCTGCTATGGGCTGGTGGCCGATGTGAACACCATCAACGTCCACCTCGCCTCGCTGCACGGCGTCCTGCCCGAGAGCGCCATCGACATCATCGGCGAGCAGGTGAAGCGCATCGCCACCAAGGGCAGCGGCACGCTGGGGCTCACCTTCTTCACCAGCCTCACGCTGTCGCTGTGGAGCGCCAACGCCGCCATGAAGGCGATGTTCGATGCGCTCAACGTCGTCTACGAGGAGGAGGAAAAGCGCAATTTCTTCTGGCTCAACGTCCGCTCGCTGACCTTCACCGCGGGCGCGCTGCTGTTCATCATCCTCGCCCTGACGTCGATCGTCGTGTTGCCGGTGGTGTTCAACTTCCTCGGCCTCGGCGACGGGGCGCGCCTCATCGCCATGGCACGCTGGCCGGTGCTGCTGCTGGTCCTGCTCGGCGGCCTCGCCGTGCTCTACCGCTACGGCCCGAGCCGCGAGCGGGCACGCTGGCGCTGGGTCGGCGCGGGCAGCGTCGTCGCCGGCCTGCTCTGGCTCGTCGCCTCGATCCTGTTCTCTTGGTACGTCGCGAATTTCGGCAATTACAACGAGACCTACGGCTCCCTCGGCGCCGTGATCGGCTTCATGACCTGGATCTGGATCTCGGCGACGATCGTCCTGCTCGGGGGCGAGATCAATGCCGAGATCGAGCACCAGACCGCCCGCGACTCGACCACGAGGCCGCAGGAGCCGATGGGCCGGCGCGGCGCGCGCATGGCCGACACCGTGGGCGCGGCGGCCTGACACGCCGCGCTGCCCGCCTCGGGCCATCATCCCGCCGCTCCGTGCTGAGCCGGGGCGGCGCAACGCCACGGCCACAGCTGCGCCGATGATGTCATCCGTGCTTGCGTGGGCGGGTCGCACTCGCGACAAGCGGAACCGGCACCATTTTTCATACAGAGAAAGAGACCGGAGGAACGCGACATGGCCGGATCCGACGTGGCCGACACGAACCCGGAGATCCGCAGCGATGCCGAGTGGCGCGCGGCGCTGACGCCGGAGCAGTACAGCGTGCTGCGCGAGCACGGCACCGAACGGGCGGGCACGAGTTGCCTCAACGCCGAGAAGCGGGCCGGCACCTTCTTCTGTGCCGGCTGCGGTGCGCCGCTGTTCGAGAGCGGCACCAAGTACGAATCCGGGAGCGGGTGGCCGAGCTTCTTCGCCCCCCTCGAAGGCGCCGTGGAAACGCAAGTCGACCGTAGCCACTGGATGACCCGCACCGAGGTGCATTGCGCCCGCTGCAAGGGGCATCTCGGCCACGTCTTCGAGGACGGCCCGGCGCCGACGGGCCTGCGCTACTGCATGAACGGCGTCGCCCTCGACTTCGAGCCCGAGGGCTGAATTCACACCTTGAACCCGTAATTCCCACGCCTTTTCGGCCTCCAGGCTTGCCGCGTGGTTGTTTCGGGCTCATCACTTCGCCATGAAGGTCCGCGTGAAGAAGAGGTTAACGCCCCGGTCTTCGCGGACCGCCCGCCTCAAGCGGTGGGCAGTCGCCGGTCTCACACGGGGCCGGCCTCGCGTCTCGAAGGCCGTCGCGCCCGGAGCGATTCCGGGCCGGGCATGCCGACCCGCGGAGGGAAGTGAATGAGTGTCGTTCGCCGGTTTCTCGTGGCGCCCTCGCTGGTCCGTCTCCTGCGCAAGGAGCGGGGCGGCGCCCGCGTCACCGAAGGGTATTTCGCGCCTCAGGCCGGGCGGACCTCGTTCGTGCGGGTGCAGGGCTCCAATTGCTACCTCGTGCTGATGACCGGCGCCGAGGGCGCCATGGCCGAGGAGCGCACGGAAGTGCCGCGCGCCCATGGCGAGGCCCTCCTCGATGTCTGCGCCGGCCGGGCGGTCTATGAGCGCACGACCGTGTCCCTCGGCGGCTCCGGCGAGGCGCTGATCGACCGCTACGTGCGCCCATCGGGCCTCGACATTGCCAGCTTGGTCTTTCCCGACGCCGAAGCCGCCCAGGGCTTCACGCCGCCGGTCTGGTTCGGCGCCGAGGTGACGGCGGATAAGGCCTATGACGGCCAGGCCATCGCCCTGACCGGCCTCCCGACTCCCGGCGACATCCCCCTGAGCAATGCCGCCCTGGACGCCGTGCTCGACCTGATCGAGCCGCGCTTCGGCTCCGGCCGCCCGCCGCTCTCCTCGCCGCCGAAGCCGACACCCTCGCGGGAGATCTCGGCTCCGCCGCGTCCGCCCGAGTCGCCGAAGCCGGCCCCGGTCCCGGAGGCGCTCCTGGCCGCCGCCGTGACCGAGCCGACGAGCCCGCCCGAAGCGAAGTCCGAGGAGCAACCTCAGCCGAGCGAAGAGCCTCCCCCGGCCGAGAGCGCACCGGAGCCGGTTGCGGAGGCGAAGCCGGAGGAGTCCGCACCAGCGGAAGCTTCCGCCCCCGAACCGGCTGCTCCGCCGGCCGAGGAGCCGCAGAACCCGGCCGCAGCCGCCGAGGCGCCGCCTCCGGCCGCAGCCGAGTCGTCGGAGAAGCTGCCGCCGGATGCGCGCATCGACGACGTGATCGAGAGCCTGTCCAAAGCCCTCGGCGCGGCGATCCGCAACCCGCAGGAGCCGAGCCGCGACGAGGAGGTGACCGAGGCGTTCGAGCGCTGGCAGGTCCGGCCGCGGCGCACGCAGCAGACCTGACACGGCGTCACCGCCGACCGTTTCGACAGGATGTTTTCAGGCGCCGGTTCTCGCGAGAGGCCGGCGCCTTCGCATGTCCACATCTCTCCGGAGACAGCGAGCCGGCTCACCGGAACCGGAAAGGGCCAAGCTCCGTTGGGACGCATCCGGCCGCGACTCCTGAAGAGGGTTCCGCCGGCAAGTCTCGCTTCCCGAAGAGGAAATGCCGCCATGAAACGTCTCGCTGTCGTCGCCGGCCTGATGCTCTGCCTCCTGCCGTTGGCCGGTGAAGCCCAGGCCCAGGGCGTTCCCGGCGGCATGCGCCGCGGTGCGGCCGAAGGCGACCGCGTCGCCGGCCCGGTCGGCGCGGTGGTGGGCGGTGCCGTCGGCGGCGCGGTCGGCGGCGTCAACGGCGTGCTCGGCATCGATCCGGGTCGGCGCGCCTACCGCACCAACATGCGCTCGCACCGGCATCACCATCACCGCCGCCGCCACTCTCGCTGAGCTTGTACCGGGCGCGGCAGAGTTCAGAGCGCCTCACAAAACTCCCGGATTCGCGCCGCTTGACCTTCGGGCAGGACGGAGCAGCGGGAATTTTGCAAGGGACCCTCAGTCTCGCCGCGTCCGTCTGCGGGCCAGGGCATCCTCGCTGAGCAGGACGAGGCCCGAAGCGACGATCACCCCGGCGCCGAAAAGCGTCCAGACGCTCGGCACGTCGCCGAAGACGAGGTAGCCGAGCAGAACCGACCACAGGATCTGCGTGTAGATGAGGGGCGCCAGCAGGTTGGCCGGCGCCCGGGCATGGGCCAGCACCAGAAGCCAGTGCCCGACCGTGCCGAACAGCCCCACCGCCAGCAGCAGGGCCCAGACCGTGCCGGAGCCCGGCGTCGTCCAGACCCAGGGCAGGAGCGGGCTCATCACGACGAGGCCGCCGAGGCCGGTATAGAACACCGTCGTCGCCGTCGAATCGTAGGCCGCGAGCTTGCGCGTCACCAGCACGTAGAACGCGTAGCAGAGCATGTTGCCGAGGCTGAACAGCATCGCCGGCTTGGCCACGACGGCGTCCGGTCGCACGATGATGAGCACCCCGAGGAAGCCGGCCGCCACCGCCGCCAGCCGCGTGCGCGACGACCATTCCCCCAGCAGCGGCCCCGCCAGCAGCGCCACGGTGAGAGGCGCGGCGAACTGGATCGAGACCGTCTCGGCGAGCTGGAGCGAGCGCAGGGCCAGGAAGTTGCAGGCGGTGGAGCCGAACAGCAGCAGCGAGCGCAGGATCTGCAGGGGCAGGCGGCGGGAATGCGCCACACCGGGCCGCGTCACCGGGTTGAGAAAGGCGGTGACCAGCGCGACGTTGACCGCGTAGCGCATGAAGGTGGTGAGCAGCGGATCGACGCCCGCCCCCGCCAGGACCTTGCCGGTGGTATCGAGGCCGGCGAAGAACACCGGGGCCGCGCACATCAGGGCGATGCCAGCGAGCCGCCGCGGATCGCGGGCCATGCTCCGCCCCGCCTCGGCGGGCTGTTTCGCGGACACGTCGATTCTCCGGGGCTTCGCGGATCGGTTTCGGGCCGAGGCCGTAAACCAAGCCGCAACGGCGCGCATCCGCCGGGATCAAGACGGCTGCCGCACCGCCAGATCATGCCTTGTAGAGCAGGGTCATACCAAATCCGTTTGATCGCTTCGGGAAGGCGGATCTGGGCTTCGCTCAGGCGCCGCGCGGGCTTGCCGACATTTGGAACCGCCTTGATCGAGCGGTTCCCGTATCAGAGCCTGTTTCGAGCCTGCTCTCCTGGGATTTCTCGACACCCTCGTGCCGAGGCGCCGAGCGAAGCTTGAATGTCTCTCACAACACGCCCGCTGCGCCGTCGCCGCCAGAGAGGACACGATGCGGAATCGGGAGTTTTGTGGGGCACGCCAAGCCGCGCCCCCCCGGAACGGTCGATCCTGCGAGATCGGGCGACCGGGACAGGCGGTGCGGTGTGCTTCGAGGTCCCCTGATGCGAGAGGGACTTGCCAGCAGGAGGGACTTGGCGGAAGCCTCGCGACCGCAAGGATCCCGAGCCCCGATGCGGGCTCGCCGATCACGCTTCCTCTGCGAGCGCCTCAGCCGCCCTCGGGCTCCGGCAGGGGCGCTTCCACGGTCAGGACGAGGCCGTAGGGGCGGTAATCGATCTTCGCCTCGCCGCCGAACTCGGCGGCCAGCACCCGCTCGATCATGCGGGTGCCGAAGCCGACGCGCGAGGGCTTCTCGACCGGTGGGCCGTCGACTTCCTCCCAGCGCATCACGAGGCGCTGGGAGGCCGTGCCCTCGACGTCCCAGTTCAGGATCACCCGGCCCGACTCGTTCGAGAGACCGCCATACTTCACGGCATTGGTAGCGAGTTCGTGCAGCGCCATCACCACGGCCAGCGTCAGGCGCGAGGTCAGGCGCACCTCCGGCCCGCCGACGCGGATGCGGTTGCGCGGGGTGACTCGGAACGGCTGCAGCGCGCTCTCCACCGCCTCGGCGAGGGTGGCGCCGGCGGTCGTCTCCGAGGTGAGGATGTCGTGGGCGCAGGCCAGGGAGTTGAGTCGCGCGTCCAGGGTCTTGCGCGCATCCTCCAGCGAGGCGGCGTTGCGTAGGGTCTGGTGGGCGATGGACTGAACGGTGGCGATGGAGTTCTTGACCCGGTGCTTCATCTCGGCGGCGAGCAAGGCACTCTGCTCATCGGCCCGCTTGCGGTCCGTCACGTCGAGGGAGATGCCGGCCATGGAGAGGGGCGACCCGTCCGCCCGGTAAGAGGCCCGGCCGCGCAGCTGAACCCAGCGGACCTCGCCGCCCGGCGCCGCGACGCGGTGCTCCACGTCGTAATCGGTCCGGCCCGCGATGGCCGCCTGCATCGCCGCCTGCATCCGCTCGCGGTCATCCGGCACCACCGCGGCGACGAGATCGTCATAAGTGAAGGGCTCGCCGAGCGGCCGGCCGAAATTGAGCTTGCACAGGTCCGAGGCGACGAGGCGGCGCTCGGTCAGATCGAGGCTCCAGGCCCCGAGCCGGCCGGCGGCGAGCATGAATTCGAGGCGGTGCTCGCTGCGGGTCAGGTCGTCGTTGCGGCGCTCGATCTCCTGCTCCAGGGCGTCGCGGTCGCGCTGGAGCCGCACCAGCCGGTCGCGCTCCAGCGTCACGTCGAACTGCGAGGCGAAGAAATAGGTGAGCTGCCCCTCCTCGTCGAAGACCGGCGAGATCAGGAGGCGGTTCCAGAACACCTCGCCGCACTTCTTGTGGTTGAGCAGATCGATCTCGATCGGCACCCGCCGCTCGATCGCGTCGCGAATCCTGGCGATGTCGGCCTGGTCGGTTTCCGGCCCCTGCAGGAAGCGGCAATTGCGCCCGAGGATCTCCTCGCGGCTGTAGCCGCTGAGCTTGATGAAGGCTTGGTTGACGAAGACGATGGGGTTGTCGGGCCGGTGCGGGTCGGTGATGAGCATCGGCATCCGCGTCGCCTTGACGGCGGCGGCGAACGGATCGGAGCTGTCAGAGACGCGGACCAGTTCGGCGACGATCCGGTCCTGCTCGGCACTGCTGGTCACGGTCGAACACATCTCCCCGGTTCGATGACGGTGTAAAGCCGTCGGCGTGAGCGCCCCCATTTCCGGGACGCATGCCCCGAAGGGCGGGCCCACCGCCTGATCCTCATGCAAAGTCCCGCCGCGCTGCCGCGACGGGGACGGGATTTCAGCGGATCGGGAGTGTCGCGCGGCACTCCTATCACCGCCCGCCGCGAAGCATCACATCACAGACGTGAGAGCAGGGCCCCTCGAAATGAGGCGACGGGTCGCGGTCAAGAACCGGCGCAAGATCATACGCTAGCAGCGGTAGAGCTCGGCATGGGCCTCGCGCAAAAGATTCTTTTGCACCTTGCCCATTGTGTTGCGTGGCAGATCCGGCGCGAACAGCACGCGCTTGGGGCATTTGTACTTGGCGAGCCGGCCTTCGAGGGCGGCGATGATCGAAGCCTCGTCCGGGGCATTGGCGCCCGGCACCACCACCGCCGTGACGCCCTCGCCGAAATCGGCGTGCGGCAGGCCGATCACCGCCGACTCGACCACGCCCGGAAGCGCATCGATCTCGGTCTCGATCTCCTTCGGATAGACATTGTAGCCGCCGGTGATGATGAGATCCTTGCCGCGGCCAACGATATGGACGTAGCCGTCGCGGTCGATCTTGCCGAGATCGCCGGTGATGAAGAAGCCATCGACCTTGAGTTCGGCGGCGGTCTTCTCCGGCATGCGCCAATAGCCCTTGAACACGTTCGGACCCTTGACCTCGATCATCCCGACCTCCTCGGGGCCGAGGGGCGCCCCGGTTTCGGGATCGACGACGCGCAGCGCGACCCCCGGCAGCGGGAAGCCGACCGTGCCGGCCCGCCGCGCGCCCTCATAGGGGTTGGAGGTGTTCATGTTGGTCTCGGTCATGCCGTAGCGTTCGAGGATCGCGTGGCCGGTGCGCTCCGACCATTCCCGATGGGTCTCGGCGAGCAGGGGCGCCGAGCCCGACACGAACAGGCGCATATGGGCCGTCGCCTCCCTCGTCAGGCCCGGCTCCTTGAGCAGGCGGGTGTAGAAGGTCGGCACCCCCATCATCGCGGTGGCCCGCGGCATCAGCTCCAGGATCTTGCCCGCATCGAGCCGGGGCAGGAACAGCATCGTGCCGCCTGTGGCCAGAACGATGTTGGTGGCCACGAACAGGCCGTGGGTGTGGAACACCGGAAGCGCGTGGATCAGCACGTCGTCAGGGCCGAAGTGCCAGTACTGCGCCAGGGTGAGGGCGTTGGAGGCGAGGTTGTCGTGGCTCAGCATGGCGCCCTTGGAGCGCCCGGTCGTGCCCGAGGTGTAGAGGATCGCCGCGAGGTCGTCGGGCCCACGGGGAATGTCGGCGAAGTCGGTGCTGGCCCCGTCCGCGGCCTCGGCCATGCTCCCGCTCCCGCCGGCATCCAGGGTGCGGATCTCAGGGACGCCGGCTCGGCCGGCGACCTCGGACAGCTCGGCCGCGCGGGCCGGATCGCAGACGAACAGGGCGGGCTCGGCATCGCCGAGGAAATAGGCGATCTCCGGCCCGGTATAGGCGGTGTTGAGCGGCAGGAAGACCGCGCCCGCCCGCACCGCGCCGAGATAGAGGAAGATCACCTCGGCGCTCTTCTCGACCTGCACCGCCACCCGGTCGCCGGGCCTCACCCCGAGGCCGGCGAGGGCCCCGGCATAGGCCCCCGAACGGGCGAGCAGGTCGGCATAGCTGAACCGCTTGCCGTCATGCGTCTCGATGAAGGTCTTGCCGCCCGGATCGGCCGGGAGATGGGTGCGCACGAGGTCGAACAGGTGGTTGACGGTCGGGTCGGCCATCTCGCGTTTCCTTCCAGGACCCTTTTCGAGGATCATTGGCCTCCGCATTGGCGCGGGCGCGCGCTTCGTTCAAGCGCGAACGCGTTCCAGGGGCCTCCGATGCCTGCCGGCTGAAGCCTCACTCCGTCGGGATACGCCCGACCGAACAGAGGGTGCGCAGGCTGCCGGCGCTGTCGGTGTAGCAGCTCGCCGACCAGCCGTTCTGCTGGATGAACGACTTGCGGCCCTCGCGCAGGGCCGTCTCGTAGGCTCGGCCCAGGATCGGCTGCACGGTCTGCGCCGGCTCGCCGACCACCAGCTCCGAGGCCTGGGTCAGCTCGCGGAAATACTCGGGCGATGGCGAGGCATCGGACGACGAGGCCTGGACGATGGGCTGGGCGCGGCAGGTCAGGTCGAGCCGCACCCCGCTCGCCGCGCGGATGTCGATGCTCGGGCCGACCCGGCGGCCGACCTTCTTCGCGCCGACGGCCTGGGCGATCCGGGCGGCGAGCCCGTCGCATTCGTCGGCCTGTGCGGCGGTGGAGACGAGGAGCAGGACGGCGAGGAGCGGGCGCAGCATGACGGCAATCGGTCTTCAGGGGCGCTCCCAATCGGCCGCACGGCCATCGCAACGGCCGGGCCCGGAAGCTCAAGCGGCCTTCTTACGGCATCGGCTCGGCGCTGGCTTGCGATTTTCCATATCCCTTCCCCCGAGCGCGCCGGGGACATCTGGGGACAGAGCTGTGGACAGCTATGAAAAAGGCGTCTCGCACGAAATGGATGGCCTGTGGACATCGCCTGTTGTCCGCTGTGGACATCACGGCGGGCTTGACCGTGGGGAGCCCGCGACGGAAACCTTCGCCCCGCCGCGCTTGAGAACGGCGCAGATCATGGGGAGAGCCGGGATGCCAGCGATGCGCGCCGTGAGACCTTTCGCGTGGCCGATCCTGATCGCGATGGGGTTCGCTCTCGCCGCTCCGGCCTCGGCGCAGCAGCCGGCGCAGAACGAGACCGCTCCGCCGCGTCCCGCCCGTAACCGGCCGAAGCCGCCGAGCCAGCCGATCCAGATCTGGGATGCCCGCATCGAGGGCGGCGATCTGCGCATCAGCGGCAGCGTGCGCAAGGCCGGCGCGACCGTGATCCTCGACGACGACATCTCGGTCCTGTCCGACCGGCGCGGACGCTTCGAGTTCCGGCTGCCTTACCGGCCCGCGACCTGCGTCGCGGTCGTCAAGGCCGGAGAGGACGAGCGGGAAGCGGTCATCGCCCATTGTGCTCCGGAGGGGCCGGCCGGCAAGGCGGGCGAAACCGGGCCGCAGGGCAGCGCCGGGCTTCAGGGGCCGCCCGGCGCGGCGGGCCCGAAGGGCGAGCCGGGGCCCAAAGGCGAGCAGGGACCGAAGGGAGACCAGGGACCGAAGGGCGAGGCAGGCCCCGCCGGCCCGCCCGGCCCCAAGGGAGACACCGGTCCCAAAGGAGACACCGGCCCCAAGGGCGATCAGGGAGCTCCCGGCCCGAAGGGCGAAGCCGCCACGGCGGGCGCGGCGCCGTTCCGGGTCGTGCGCGCCCTCTCCTGCCCGGAGACCGGCTGCTCGCTCTCCTGCGAGACCGGTGAGGTGCTGGCCTCTGCCACCTGTCAGAAGGGTGGCCCGGCCAACCTGGACTCGGACGCGCAGGGCACCTGCCCGGCGGGCAGCACCGGCATGATCGGTCTCTGCGCCCGGCCCTGATGTCGTGCCCCCTCCGGCCCTGGCTCAGTTCCTCGTCCTGAGCCAGTCGATCATCCCGTCGGCCGCAGCCCGGCCGACGGCGAAGGCCGCCTGCAACAGATAGCCGCCAGTGGGGGCCTCCCAGTCGAGCATCTCGCCGGCAACGAAGGTGCCGGGCCGGGCCCGCAGCATGAACCGGTCATCCAGACCGGCGAAGGCGACCCCGCCCGCCGTCGAGATCGCCCGCGCGATCGGCGCCGCCGCCCGCAACCGCAGGGGGGCCGCCTTGATCGCCGCCGACAGTGCTCCGGCCTCGGTGGGCAGGGCATTGGCATGGGCCTCCCGCAGCAGGCCGGCGGCAACCGGGCCGAGGCCGGCCGCCTTGCGCAGGCGCGTCGACAGGCTCTCGCCGGGCCGGGTCCGGGCGAGGCGGGCGGCGAGCGCCCCGGCCTCGAGATCCGGGCGCAGGTCGAGAATCAGTTCGGCGGCGCCGTCGCGCTCGATGGCCTCGCGGATCGGACGCGACAGGGCGTAGATCACGCCGCCTTCGAGGCCATCGGCCGTCGCCACGGCCTCGCCGCGGGCAGTCACGGCGCCGATCCGCGCGGCGATGCGCTTGAGCGGTTCCCCAGCGAAGCGCCCGGAGAAATGCGCCGACCACGCGACGGCGAAACCGACATTGGCAGGCTTGAGGGGCGCGACAGCGATGCCCTCCTCCGTCAGGAGCGGCACCCAAGCCCCGTCCGATCCGAGCCGAGGCCAGCTCGCGCCGCCGAGCGCCAGGAGGGCCGCCCGTGGCCGAACGACCAGCGGCCCGTCCGGCGACGCGAAGGACAAGGCCTCCGGCTCCAGCCCGACGAGGCGGTGCCGGGTCTGGATCCTGACGCCGGAGGCGTCGAGCCGGGCAAGCCACGCCCGCAGCAGCGGCGAAGCCTTGAAACTTTTCGGGAAGACCCGCCCGCTCGAGCCGACGAAGGTCGCTTGGCCGAGGCCCTCGCACCAGGCCCGCAGGGCCTGCGGCGGAAAGGCCTCGATGGCGGCGAGCAGGCTCGGATGCGCCGGGTGGTAGCGTGCGAGGAAGTCGGCCAGCGGCTCGGAATGGGTGAGGTTCAGCCCGCCCCGGCCGGCGATGAGCAGCTTGCGGCCGACCGAAGGCATCCGGTCATAGACCGTGACCGGCCATCCCGCCCCGGCCAACACCTCCGCCGCGGCAAGGCCCGCCGGCCCGCCGCCGACGATGGCGATATCCTTGTCCCGATCCGCATCCATGGCCTGCGGGAGGGCCCCGAGATGCCGCCGCTGTCAAGCCGGATGAGATCCGCAGCGTCGGATGCCGTCCCCGATTCTGCCCCGGGGAGCGAGCGGCGGTTCACTTTTCCGGGTGAGCCGCCGGATGAAAATCGCGCTGCCCTTGATTCGACGTGATCGGACCTCTAACTGCGCGGCATCGGCTGCGGGCCCCTCTGGCGGAACGCGAACCGGATCGCTCACGACACTCCCGCGACGCGGGAGCGTTTCTCCCGCCCAACGACGGGACGTTCGTGAGAGATACGGAAGACGCGTCCGCGATGTCGGAGCCGATGCTTTCCTCCACAGAAGCATCCGGTCCGCGCGATGATGATGGATATGTTGACCCAAGGGCTCAGCCAGGGGCTCGGCCACGAATGGCTCGGCAAGCCCGTTTGGATGTGGCTCGGCTTCCATGCCCTGGTGGCCGCCCTGCTCGCCTTCGATCTCGGCCTGCTCCACCGGGACAAGGATCACGAGATCGGCGTGAAGGAGAGCCTGCTCCTCACCGCCTTCTACTTCAGCCTCGGCCTCGTCTTCGGCGGCTGGATCTGGTGGATGCTCGGGCCCGACCCGGCCCAGGAATACGTCACCGGCCTCGTGATCGAGAAGTCGCTGTCGATGGACAACGTCTTCGTGATCGCGGTGATCCTCACCTCCCTCGGCGTGCCGCGGGCGGCCCAGCACCGGGTGCTGGTCTGGGGCATCCTGGCCGCCGTGCTGCTGCGCGGCCTGATGATCGGGCTCGGCTCCGCCCTGGTGAGCCAAGCTCATTGGGTCCTGTCGCTGTTCGCCGTCTTCCTGCTCTATGTCGGCATCAAGATGCTGGTCTCGAAGGACGAGGGCGAGCAGGACATCCAGAACAGCGCCTCCATGCGCCTGCTGAAGAAGTGGGTGCGCGTCACCGACAAGCCGGAGGGCCAACACTTCATCGTCCGCAAGCCCGACCCGAAGACCGGCAAGACGGTGCGCTGGTTGACGCCGTTGGCGGTGGCGCTGGTGCTGGTCAACATCGCGGACGTGATCTTCGCGGTCGATAGCGTGCCGGCGATCTTCGCCATCACCACCGACCCGTTCATCGTCTACACCTCGAACATCTTCGCGATCCTCGGCCTGCGCGCCCTCTATTTCGCGCTCGCCGCGATGGTGGACCGCTTCGCCTACCTGAAGACGGCGCTCGCCTTCATCCTGCTGTTCATCGGCGCCAAGATCGTGGTGGCCGATACGCTGGAACTGGTCCACCTGCCGCCGTGGGTCTCCCTCGTCGTCACGCTGGTGTTGCTGACCCTCGGCATCGTCTACAGCCTGTGGCGCACCCGCGGCGCCACGGAGACCGAGCACGAGAAGGCCCGCGCCGAGGTCGCGCATCGGGTCTGACCCCGGCGGGAACGAGGCAACCGTCCCGTTCCCGATCCGGCACGGCGCATCCGCACGATCGAGAGCGCTTCGTTCACGATCTTGCGCGATCCTGTCGGCAGACCGGGGAACCGGTCGCGTTCCCTGCGTTTTCCGAGCCCGACATGCGTCGTTTCCTGACCAGCGGCATCAAGGCGATCCTGGCCATCGCGGTGCTGTCGACCGCGGCCCATTGGGCGATGCGGGTGCAACGCGAGCCGGCGGCCCCCGCCCTGCCGGTCGCCGCGCTCGCCGAGCCGACCGTCACCGGTTCGCTTGCCCCCCGCAAGCCTGAGCGATCCACTGCGGAAGCGGCCATCGTGCCGGCCAGCCTCGGCGGGGGGCTCGACCAGCAGCATCTCGCCAAGCTGATGGCTGGCGCCTCGACCGAGCGACCGAAGCCGCAGAAGGCCGTCGCCAAGCGCGAAGCATCGGCCCGCTGAAGCCTGATCGCAAAAAGGCCGCCAGCCCTGGGCTGACGGCCTCTTTACGTTTCGCTCGAATGGATCAGGCGGCGAGCTGACGCGGCTCGTGGCGGCCTTCCTTCACCTCCTCGACGATCTTGGCGCAGAAGGCGTCGAGATCGCCGGGATTGCGGCTGGTGACGATGCCGCCATCGGTGACGACGTCCTTGTCCTGCCAGTTACCGCCGGCATTGATCACATCGGTCTTGATCGAGGAGAACGAGGTCAGCGTGCGGCCCTTGACCGCGCCGGCCTCGATCAGCAGCCAGGGCCCGTGGCAGATCGCGGCCACGACCTTGCCGGAGGTGAGGAAGCTGCGGATCACCTCGATCGCCTTGGCTTCGACCCGCAGCTTGTCCGGGTTGATCTGGCCGCCCGGCAGCACCAGGGCATCGTAATCGGCGGGGTTCACACTCTCCAGGTCGAGATCGACGGCGACGTCCTTGCCCCAATCGGTCTTGTCCCAGCCGCGGATCGTGCCCTTGGATTGACGCGATTGCGGGCTCGCGACCGTTACCGTCGCCCCGGCCTCCTTCAGCTTGGCCTGCGGCACGGTGAGTTCGCTCTCCTCGAAACCGTCGGTGGCGAGAATGAGGATCTTGGCTTCGCGAATATCAGGCATGCTGTCGCTCCGTTCCAAACGGGATTTGCCGGGCAACGGGCGGTCCCGGCGCCGGTTCCGCGCCTGGCCATCGGGCCGCACCCGGATCGGGCACCTGAGACGAATGGAGAACGGAACCGGACCGGCGGGGATGTGTTGGTCCGCCATCTCCCCGCAACCAGATTGGAGACGGTCCATGGCCAATCCTGGCGTCCCGACCCCTGAACCCATTCCCGGCGGCCAGATCCCCGGCGACCTCCCCCCGCCGCCGCAGCCGGACGATCAGCCGGATATCGGCCCGACCGGCCCACGCACGCCCTATCCCGTGAACGATCCGGATATCGACGAGCCTAGGGGGCCTGGCTCCGAGCCGGATTATCTCCCCGGCGGACCGACGGATCCCGGCATCCGCCTCTGATGCGGGATCCGCTCGATCAGCGGATCCCGTCTCGGCAAGCCCGCGCGGCGCCTGAGCGAAGCCCGAATCCGCCATCCCGAAAGGATCGGCCGGATTGGGTATGACAGGAGTCCCCATCCCGGCGCGGAAAGACCGGAGATGGGGCTCGACAGAATGTTACATTTGCGAGACACGCTGGCGGAGAGACGGGTTATCACCACAACTCCAGAGGGCGCACGCTTGCGTTGAGACGACAAGGTCTCGACAACCCTGCCCCGGCCGCACGCAGAGGCGGCAGGGGGACATCCCATCCATGTTCAAGCAAAGTCTGACCGCCGCGCTCGTCGCGGTGAGCGTTGCCGCCTGCGGAAGTGTCACGCGGGGCACCTCCGAACTGATCGCCTTCACTTCGGAGCCGCCCGGCGCCGCCGTCGCCACGACGACGCAGCGCTTCTGTGCGACGACCCCGTGCTCGCTCGACATTCCCCGCTCGGAAGAGTTCGACGTCACCTTCACCAAGCCCGGCTTCCGGCCGCAGACAGTGCCGGTGCGGACCAAGTTGGTCGGCAACGGCGCGGCGGGCTTCGCCGGCAACGTTCTGGTCGGCGGTGTCATCGGCATGGGCGTCGATGCCTATACCGGCGCGGCCATGGACCATACGCCGAACCCGGTCGCGGTCACGCTGGTGCCGGAGGCCCTGCCGAGCGCGGAACGCCATCGCCGTCGCCGTGGCAAGCCCGAGGTCTGAGCAGCGCGCGGCGTTCAGAGCCACGACATCCGCCCTCCCGGGGGAACGAGCGGATGTCGTGAGAGGCCGGCCTCAGGTCTTTCAATGTCCGCCGTGGGAGGCGCGCACATCCCGCGGCGCGGCCAGGATCTCGCTGAGGCTGGTGGCAACGTGACGCGCCTCCTCGTCGGTCAGGCGCAATTGGAAGGGCGGTAGGGCCCCGGCCTGAAGCGCCACCACCGCCTGACCCTGCTCGTCGGTGCCGACCTCGATGGCCGACGAGGTCACGTCGAGCATGGCGACCTCCTCGTCGCCGTTATCCTCCGGCAGATCGACCTCCCCGTCGTCATCGATCGCGGTCAGGAGTTGACCGACGGCGCGCACCAGGGCGCGGGCGGCGCGGGCATCCATCACCACCGCCGTCGATTGGTCGTCCTTCTGGAACGAGAGCTGGATGTTCGCGCCTTCGAGGGAAACCGAGATGCCCGCCATGAACTGCCTGACTGCACTGCCTGAGGGCGATGCGTAACCGCCTGGATTGACGTTCATATATGCACCGGCCTCGCGCTTTGTCACAGGGTGGCGAGGCGGCTCACCGCCGCCCCGGGCGGGGCCTGCGGCGGGACGCGCAGGCCCCGCCGCCTGTTCGTGCCTTGTTAAAGCCGCATCCGCGGCCTACATACAGATCTGACGAGCGCGCCAAAGCGATTGGCTGGACAGCCATCCCATATGTCGCTCGCCACCCCGCAACATCGGCGGACGATGCCACGTGCTCGCTTCGAGCAGATGCTTGCGCTTGGCTTTTAGAACGACAAGGAAGTTTTCGTGGATACTGGCACTGTTAAGTGGTTCAACGAGACCAAGGGCTACGGCTTCATCCAGCCCGATAACGGCGGCAAGGACGTGTTCGTCCATATCTCCGCTGTCGAGCGCGCCGGCCTGCGCAATCTCGTCGAGGGCCAGAAGGTTTCCTACGAGGTTCTGACGGACAAGCGCAGCGGCAAGGACGCGGCCGGCAACCTGCAGGCGGTCTAAAGACCGAGGCCGGATCCCGAGATCCGGCCCATCGCTTCACGCGACATCACGCGGTTCCCACCGATCGGGAATGACGGATCGTCATCCCGCGGCGGGCGCCGCTGCCGATACCAAACAACCAGAAACGACACCGGCCACGCCGATTCAAGGCGGGCATCCGGTGAGAAAGTAAAAAAACAATGACGTTCGAGTTCCGGCGCCACGCAAGCGCCATTTCGCCCGTGACCAACACGGCGACCTTTCAGGTGAACAGCTTGGTCGATACCGACACGCGCAGCCTGCGTGCCGACCTCAGCCACCTGATCGACCCTTCCTACGAGTATCATTCCCCCCGCGAACTGCGCTGGCATCTTGCCGAGCGCCTGGGGATCGCTCCCGCCGCCGTGCGGTTGCAGGAAGCGGCCTGACCGACCAGCCCCGCGCCCTCAGGAGCGGGGCTCATCATTTTTCGAGCGCCGTGAGCACAATATCCCGCAGGGCGAGCGGCGCGGCGATCAACTCTCCGTGGCGGGGCTCCGAGCGGTTGTAGAGCGCCGGCTCGCCATCGAGACCGCAGACCGCTCCTCCCGCCTCGCGCAAGATCAAATCCGCGGCGGCGATGTCCCAATCCCGCGAATCCCTGGAGACGAGGCCGAGATCGATCCGGCCTTCGGCGACCCGCGCCAGCCTCAGCGCCAGCGACGGCACGCGCTCGATGACCGTGACCGAAGGCCGCGGGCCCCGCCGCGCCGCACCCGTCAGCAATCGGTCCTGCATCGGCTTCGGGCCGGTAATGCGCGCGCCTTCCAACTGATTCTGAGCCGACACCGCGATGGCCGCGCCGTTGAGCCTGGCGCCCTCCCCCACGACCGCTTCGTAGAAATGCCCGGTGGCCGGCGCGAACACCGCTCCGAGCACCGGCTCGCCGCCACGGAGCAGCGCCACGGCGATCGACCAGTCGGGATGCCCCGACAGGAAGGCGCGGGTGCCGTCGATGGGATCGACGATCCAGACCAGGTCATGGCCGAGCCGAATGGGATCGTCGCTGGTCTCCTCCGAGAGCCAGGCGGCCTGCGGCTCGACCTGCGACAGGCGGATCTTGAGGAAGGTGTCCACGGCGACATCGGCCTCGGTCACCGGCGAGCCGCCGGCCTTCGACCAGACGCGGGCGCTCGTCTCCCCTCCCTCGCGGAAGAACGGCAGCGCGAGGGCGGCGGCCTCCTGCATCACCTCGTGCAAGACTGGCCGCAGCGCCGCCGGGGAAGGGGGTGTCTGAGTCATGAATCCGGTGAGAGCCGCTGCGCGAAGCCGGCCTCGTGCCGCTTGGGCGGCGCCGACACTCCCCTGTTTTAGGGCATCGATTCGAAAAGTGGCCACCGCTTTTCGGATCGCAGCAATGCACATCCTGTCGCTGCCATCGTGGAGGGCGGTTCTGGGGCCGCCAGCCAACTCCCTCCACCGGCGATGGTTACCCGCATTTGCACCAATCGCGGCAAGGATCCGTTGAGCAATCCGCAGACTTGGCCTCGATCTACCAACGCTTAACGCTCACTCTTAAGACGGATTGGGGGAGACGAACGGCACTGTGCTTGTCAGATCAGCGGGTCCGACAGAGACCGCGACCAGGGACAAGGCGTCGAACCGATGATGACCTTCCAGAACATGAATCAGAACTGCCGGCCCGGCCGCGAGAACGAGATCGTTTTGGGCCGGATCGAGACCGTCGCGACCCCGCTGCCGGTGTTCGGCGCGGCTCATGGCTCGACCCCGGTCGGCGTCGCCCTCGCCTTTGCCGACGATGCGGCCGATGCCTGTTGTGAGGAGCGTTTCTCGCTTCTGCTGGTCGATGCCGAGGGCGAGGTGACGATGCAGCTCGGGCCGTTCGCCGAGGAGGATATCGTGGCCCTCTGGCGCGATGTCAGCACCAAGGGCGGCCTCGCCCGGATGCTGATGCGCGAGGACGGCGCCATCGTGCCGGTGGCACAGCAGATCGGCCGGATCGTTCTCGGAAAGAGCCGCCAGCGCCGCCGCCACGCCGCGCTCAGCGGCCGCCGCCCCCGCTTCCTCGTGCGGCGCAAGACCGCCCGCCTCCCGGCCCGGCCCTGCATCCACCGGGGCGAAAGCGAGATCATCGCCCGCCACTGATCCGGCGGCGCGGCTGTCCTCAGCCGTTGGTTAGCGGCTGATCCGGCGCCCGGTCGGCGGGAGAGCCGTCATAGCCCTCGAGCCACGCCGTGCGCTCGGGTGAGTTCTGCGGATAGGGACAGGCGTCACGCGGACGCCCCCGAGCCCGGGCACGGGCCCCTTCCGTGATCGGATCGGCCGAGAGGCCCGCCGGGGGCCGGTGCGGATCTGTCTCTGTCATGGGACCGCATATGGCGCGGGGCCCGGCCCGTCGCCACGGCGCCTCAGCGCAGGCCCTGCCACAGAGCGTCGGCGGCGAGGCCCGCGAACAGGATCAGCCCGGCATTGCGGTTGGAGCGGAACAGCGCCAGGGCGCGCGGGCCGTCGCGCTCGGAAAGGGTCGCGACCTGCCGGGCGAGATGGGCGGCGAACAGCGCCAAACCGAGCCAGCCCAAGGGACCGGCACCGGCGCCGATCAGCGCGGGCACGAACAAGGTGACGGTGGCCGCGTAGCAGAGCCCGACCGCGAGGCGCAGCCGCGCCCCGAACAGCCGCGCCGAGGAATGGATGCCGACGATCTCGTCGTCCTCGATGTCCTGCACCGCGTAGATCGTGTCGTAGCCGACGACCCAGGCGACGGTGCCGGCATAGAGCCACAGGGCCGGCGCATCGACGCGGCCGAACACGGCAACCCAGCCCATCAGGGCGCCCCAGGAGAAGGCGAGGCCGAGCACCGCCTGAGGGATCGGCATCACCCGCTTCATGAACGGATAGACCGCCACCGGCACCAGCGAGAGCATGCCGACGAGGATCGCGGTCGCGTTGAATTGCAGCAGCACCGCAAGGCCGACCAGCGCCTGCACCACCAGGAACAAGGCGGCGGCCTTGGTGCTCACCTGCCCCGAGGGGAGCGGGCGCGAGCGGGTCCGCTCGACCTGGGCGTCGAGCTTGCGGTCGGCGATGTCGTTATAGGTCGATCCGGCGCCGCGCATCGCCACCGCGCCCACCAGGAACAGGGCGAGATGGCCGAGATGCGGGCCGGGCCGCCCGTCAGCCGTCGCCGCGAGCGCCGCCGACCACCAGCACGGCAACAGCAAGAGCCACCAGCCGATGGGACGCTCGATCCGTGCGAGCCGCAGATAGGGGCGTAGCCCGGCCGGCGCGAACCGGTCGGCCCAATGGCCGGCGACTGCGTCGGAGACGCGGCCGGAAGGCTCGGGACGGGGAGGCAAGATGGCGAGGGCTTAGAGCGCGCCCTGCGGCATCCGGAAGCTGCCGGAGAGGCCGGGCCCGCCGAGCAGACCGCCGCCGCCGCCGTTCTGCGCCTGAGAGCGGGCCTGGGCTTCCATCTTCGAGGCCTGGGCGGCGATGCCGCAGACCTTGGTGCGGATCGCCCCGACCTTGTTGTGGTCGGCCTTGAAGCCCTCGGCGAAGGAATCGGGGATCGAGCACCATTCCTTGTTGGCGGTGATCCACTTGATGCCGGTGGCGCCGTTGGCCTGGAGCTGGCCGAACAGGGAGCAGGCCTCCTGCGGCGTCATCTTCTTCTTGGAATTCGAGGCCGCGTTGGCCTTGGCCACGAGGTTCTTGCGCTCGATCAGCGTCTTCTGGATGCCGTTGCAATCGGTGCCCGCCTGCTGCGGCACGGATTGGGCCGGGGCCGCCGGCGCCATCGGAGCCGGGATGCTCATCGGCGCGGCGGCGGAGGGCGCCGGCGCGGGCGTCACGTCCATCGACGGCAGCGGAGCCCCGCTGAGGCCCTGAGCCAGCACCGGGCCGGACAGCAGGACAAGGCCGACGAGAGCGGCGGCGGTCTTCGCTGATGCAGACATCCTGGCAGTCATTCGGCCCGGTCCTTCTCCCCGCATGCCGCGACGGGTGTGCCCCCGATCCCGCAGCGCCCACCCGCCGTGAACCCCGGGCGCGGCGCGCTGCGGGTTTCGGCAAGGGGCTGGTCCCTGTTTCGATGCGGCAGCTTTTTGCGCATGGGATTGTGGCGCCAATGGTGCCACCGGGCCTCAGGCCGCCGCGATGGTGGGAAACAGTGCGAAACAGCGCCGACGTGATATTTCCGCATCACATTTGAGAGGGATGGACCCGATTGACAAAGCCGGAGCGGTCACGCGACGACACCGGCTTCGCTGCGAGAGACCATGGCCGCCTACGATTTCACCGCCCCGCGCCTGTTCGTCGAATCGGATCTGGCGGAGGGGCTGATCCTGCCGCTGGAGCGGGCCCAGGCCAATTACCTCCTCACCGTGCTGCGGCGGAGCGAGACCGATCCCGTCCTGCTGTTCAACGGCCGCGACGGCGAGTGGCGCGCCGAGATCGTGCCGCAGGGCCGCAAGAGCGCGGATCTGCGGGTCGTGACGCGAACCCGCCCGCAGCCGGCGCCGCCCGACCTGCACTACCTGTTCGCTCCGCTGAAGACCGGCCGCCTCGACTACATGGCGCAGAAGGCGGTGGAGATGGGCGCCGGGCTGATCCGGCCGGTCTTCACCCGCTTCACGCAAGGAGAGCGGATCAAGCTCGAGCGCCTGCGCGCCAACGCTGTGGAGGCCGCCGAGCAATGCGGCATCCTCTCGATTCCGGAGATCGCCGAACCGGCCCGCCTGCCCGCCTGCCTCGATGCCCTCGCCCCCGAGCGGCTGCTGGTGTTCTGCGACGAGGACGCCCCCGTTTCCGACCCGGTAGCGGCCCTGCGCGCCGCCGCCGATCCGGCCCATCCGCCGCCGCTGGCGGTGCTGGTCGGCCCCGAGGGTGGCTTTCACGAGGAGGAGCGCGCCCTCATCGCCGCCCGGCCCAACACCGTCGCCCTGTCGCTCGGGCCCCGCATTCTGCGGGCGGATACGGCAGCGGTGGCGGTGCTGACCCTGGTCCAGGCCGTGCTCGGCGACGCGCGCTGAGTTCATCCGGCGCTCAGAGGACATCTTAAGGAATGGCCCAGCCCCGCATCCTCCTCCTGTCCCTCGGCGGGACGATCACCATGACGCACAGCGCGGAAGGGGGGATCGTCCCGACGCTGACGGCGGCCGACCTCGCCGCGACGGTGCCGGGTCTCGACGCGGCGGCGGAGATCGAAACCCTCTCTCCCCTGCGCCGGCCGAGCGCCGGGCTGACCCTCGACGACCTGATCGGTGTCGCCGCCACGCTGAACCGACGCCTCGCGGGCGATCTCGATGGGGCGGTGGTGATCCAGGGCACGGATACCATCGAGGAGACGGCCTTCGTGCTCGACTGCCTCGTCACCGGGGACAAGCCGGTGGTCGTCACCGGCGCGATGCGCGGGCCTGAATCGGCCGGGGCCGACGGGCCGGGCAATCTGCTGGCCGCGACCATCGTCGCGGGCAGCGCGGGCGCGCACGGCCTCGGCGTGCTGACCGTCCTCAACGACGAGATCCATGCGGCACGCCTCGTCCAGAAGGCCCATACCGCCCTCACCTCGGCCTTCCGCTCACCGCTGGCCGGGCCGGTCGGCCTCGTCGCCGAGGGCGAGGCCCGCATCGTCCTGCGTCCGAATCGCGCGCCCGTCCTCACCGGACCGTTGGCACCGGAGGCCGCGCCCGTGGCGCTCCTGCGGATGGGCCTCGGCGACGACGGACGCCTGCTCGCCGCCCTGCCCGATCTCGGCTTCGCCGGATGCGTGATCGAGGGCATGGGTGCGGGCCACGTCCCGGAGCCCCTGGCCGAGATCGTTTCGGCCATCGCCGGGCGGATGCCGGTGGTGCTCGCGTCGCGGGCGCAGACCGGTCCGGTGTTCTGCCGCACATACGGATATCCCGGCGGCGAGATCGATCTGTTGCGGCGGGGCGCCCTCTCGGCCGGTCTTCTGTCGGGGCTGAAGGCACGGCTGCTGCTGCAATTGCTCCTCAGGGCGGGGATCGCGCGGCCGGATTACGCGGCCTTCTTCGCGGATCCGTGATCGTCGCTTCCCATCGACAGAAGCGTGAATCATGCCCGTCATGCGGTAGGCGGGCGCGTTGTTCACCCTTGCAGTGTCCTCTAAGGACACGACATCCGGTGAGGCTGCCACTGGCCCCGTCCCGTGGCGGACGACCGGCGCGCCGCTGACCCCTTCGATCGACGTCACCTCCGAGGCAGCGCATGGCGCGCGACACGTCCGACACAACCCCGCTCACCACGCGGGAGGAGCTGATCGCGTGGTTCTCCGCGGGCGAGAAGCCGCGCGAGCGCTTCGCCATCGGCACCGAGCACGAGAAGATCCCGTTCTACACGGAGGATCACGCGCCCGTTCCCTACGAGGGCGAGTGCGGCATCCGCGCGCTGTTGGAGAATCTCGGCCGCGAGACCGGCTGGGAGCCGATTCTGGATGCCGGCAACATCATCGGGCTGGCGGGGCAGGAGGGCGGCGCGATCTCGATCGAGCCGGGCGGACAGTTCGAACTGTCCGGCGCGCCCCTGCCCGACGTCCACGCGACCGTGGCCGAACTCGACGCGCACTTGGCGGCGGTGAAGCGCGCGGCTGAGCCCCTCGGCATCGGCTTCCTCGATCTCGGCATGAGTCCGAAATGGACTCGTGAAGCCACGCCGCTGATGCCGAAGAGCCGCTACCGCATCATGCGCAACTACATGCCGAAGGTCGGCAAGCTCGGCCTCGACATGATGCTGCGCACCGCCACGGTGCAGGTGAACGTCGATTTCGCCTCGGAAGCCGACATGGTGCGCAAGATGCGCGTCAGCCTCGCCCTCCAACCCGTCGCCACCGCGCTGTTCGCCAACTCCCCCTTCACCGACGGGCGGCCCAACGGCTTCCTGTCGCGGCGTTCCGAGATCTGGCGCGACACCGATGCCGACCGCACCGGCATGCTCGCCTTCGCCTTCGACGAGGGCTTCGGCTACGAAGCTTACGTCGATTGGCTGCTCGACGTGCCGATGTACTTCGTCAAGCGCGGCGAGACCTACCACGATGTGGCCGGCGCCTCGTTCCGCGACCTGATGGAGGGCCGCCTCGCGGCTTTGCCGGGCGAGCGGGCGACGGTCTCGGACTGGGCCAACCACGCCTCCACCGTGTTCCCCGAAGTGCGTCTCAAGCGCTTCCTCGAGATGCGCGGCGCCGATGTCGGCGGCCCGGCGATGATCGCGGCGCAATCGGCCTTCTGGGTCGGGCTGCTCTACGACGACGACGCCCTCGGCGCCGCCTGGGATCTGGTGCGCGGCTGGAGCGCCTGCGAACGGGAATCGATCCGGGCCGCCGTGCCGCGGATCGGGCTCAACGCCAGCATCGGCGGGCGCAGCCTCGGCGCCGTCGCCGCCGAGGCCCTGGCGATCGCCCGCTCCGGCCTTCAGGCGCGGGCGCGCCGGGACGGGGCCGGGCGCGACGAGGCAGTCTATCTCCAACCGCTGGAGACCATCGTCGCCGCCGGCCGCAGCCGGGCGGAAGAGCGCCTCGCCGATTACGAAGGGCCTTGGGAGAAATCCGTGGAGCCCGCCTTCACCGCTTGCATCTTCTGACGGACCGGCCGCCCCGCGCGCAGGCGAGGCGGACACACGATGCCGGCGTGGGATTTCGCACACGCCATGCCCGGACGACGGAACGGGACCGGCGCGAAATTGTTCCTGTGCGTGTTCCTTATCGCTTAAGGAGTCCGCATCCATGTCACGCATCACGACCCTGACGCTCGCCGGCCTCGCCGCGACAGGCCTGGCCCTGGCGGCCGTTCCCGCCGCAGAGGCGGCGCCGCTGCCGGCCCTGAGCGCTGCCCAGGTCGGCGGAGGTGGCACGACCGTCGATCAAGTCGGCTGGCGCCGCGGCTATTACGGGGGATATTACGGTCCCCGCTACGGCTATTATCGCCGCCGCAATGTCGGCGGGGCCCTCGCCGCCGGCGCGGCGCTCGGCCTGATCGGCGGTGCCATCGCTGCCAGCGCGGCTCCGCGCTACTACGGCGGCTACGGTTATTACGATTACGGCTACGGTCGTCCCGTGGGCTATTACGGCTACGGGTATCCGGCCTATGGCGGCTATTACGGCGGCTACGACCCCTACGCTTGGTAATCGCCCACTTCGGCGAAAACAGCCCCGCCGGCTGCGCTTCAGCCAGCGGGGCTTTTTCGTGTTATGGGCTCGGCCGCGATGCCCGAACTCTCCGCGGCCGACACGGTCGAACTCGACCTCAGCGGCCTCAAATGCCCCCTGCCGGCCCTGCGTACCCGCAAGGCCCTGCGCGCCCTGCCGGCCGGGGGACGCCTCGTCGTGACTTCCACGGACCCCCTCGCGGGGATCGACATTCCCAATGTCGTCCGCGAGGAAGGGGCCGCGCTGGAGGCGCAGGAGCGTTCGGGAACGGCCGCGCGCTTTCTGATCCGCCGCGTCGGCGGCGATCCTCCCGCCTGATCCCGCTCGAGACCTTCGACCCGGAGACGCCATGCCCCCCGAGATCCGCGGCACCCGCACCGTTCACGATGGCTGGGCGAGCTTCCTCGTCGCCGACGTGACCACCCCCGAGGGCGCCGACGTCACCCGGGAGATCGAGGATCACGGCGAGGCGGTCTGCGTGCTGCCCTACGATCCCGCGCGCAAGGTCGCCCTGCTGATCCGTCAGTTCCGGGCGGCGCCCTTCTTCACCGCCGGGGTGACCGACCTGCTCGAAGTGCCGGCCGGCCTGCTCGACGAGGCCGACCCGGAGGCCGGCGTGCGCCGGGAAGCCTTCGAGGAGACGGGCCTGCGCCTGTCCCGTCTGGAGCCGGTCTCCACGGTCTGGAGCCTGCCCGGTATCTCCACCGAGCGGATGCACCTGTTCCTCGCTCCCTATGCGGAGGCGGACCGGGAGGGACCGGGCGGCGGCCTGGCGGAAGAGCACGAGGCGATCACCGTGGTCGAGCTGCCGCTCGCCACCCTCGCCGCGATGGGGGACGCGGGCGAGATCGCCGACATGAAGACCCTGGTGCTGCTCCTCAGCCTCCGCCTGCGCCGGCCGGACCTGTTCGCCTGAGCCGGCCCTTCCGGATGGATAATCGGAGCGCAGCGGACGTCCCGCTTGCGGGCGGCCCGCCACGATCTATCATCGCACCCGACGCGGAATGGATTCCCTCCGAGAGTCTCCGCTGCGCGGGAGATGCGCTCATGTCGTTCTTCATCGGGATCGCCGGTCCCTGGCTCGTGGTCTCCGCTCTGCTCCTGATGTGGCACCGGCGCGAACAGGAGCGCCCGGTGCGGGTCACCAGCGCCGCCGAGTCGGGCGGGTATCCGCCGCGGGCCTGACGGAGCGCACGGCCGGGGCGTCCTTCCCGCCCCACCC
>NZ_NKUI01000191.1 GCF_014845115.1 Methylorubrum zatmanii
TAACATTACCCCTCTATATTCGTCGGCAGCGGTCAAATTGGTAAAAGGACCACGCCCCCAGGCCGACATAGCCCGCCCCAATCATCGTGATCCGCATCGATGCCTCCGTCGGGACCGCCGGTTCGTCACGCCTTTGCTGCAGTGCGGTCTGTAGCCCGGTTCGCGGCCGGCGCAAACTGCCATGGCGGCGGAGCGGAGGCGATCAGAGCCGGTAATGCGCCGCGGCGCGGGACAAGTTGGGGTTGTAATAGGGGTCGGTCCGCAGCACCGGCTCCCAGCGCTCACGCATCACCCGCGATTCGGCCTCGAAGCGCGCCCGCTTCTCCGGCGTGTCCTCCGCGCCCCGGCTCTTCGATTCGTGGTGGACGAGGCGAGCATGCGGCGTCCAGACGATGCGGTAGCCCGCCGCGCGGACCCGCAGGCAGAGATCGACGTCGTTGAAGGCGACGGCCAGATCGGCCGCGTCGAACCCGCCGACCTGCGCGAACACCTCCGCCCGCATCGCGAGGCAGGCGCCGGTCACCGCCGAGACCTCCTGCGACAGCACCATGCGCGCGAAATAGCCGGGCGCGCCGCCGGGCAGGCCGAGATGGCTGTGGCCGGCGATCCCGCCGATCCCGAGCACGATCCCCCCATGCTGGATCGTGCCGTCGGGATAGAGGAGCTTCGCGCCGACGGCACCGATCTCCGGCTCGCTGGCGATGGAGGCGAGTTCGGTGAGCCAGCCGGGCTCCAGCACCTCGATGTCGTTGTTGAGGAACAGGAGGATCGCCCCCCGCGCGGCGGCCGCGCCCCGGTTGGACAGGTCCGAGAAATTGAACGGCCCCGGCGCCGGCAGGATCCGCAGGCGCGGTTCTCCGGCGTAGCGGGTGAACAGATCCTGCGTCGCCGGCTCCGTGCTGCCGTTATCGACGACGATCACCTCCAGGGCCGGATAGTGGGTGCGGGCGAACAATCCGTCCAAAACGACCGCCAGCAATTCCGCCCGGTCGCGGGTCGGGATGACGACAGAGACGAGGGGCGCCGGCTCCGGCAGGGGCCGCACCAGCCGGTTGAAGCCCTCCGGCCCGCGCTCCGCCCGCGCGCCGCGCCGCTCCGCGACCTCGGCGAGCGCCCGCAGCCGGGCCTCCTCGGCCCGGGCCAGCGCCCGGTCGGAGAAGGTGCCGGAGCCGGCCGCCGCCCGCCAATGGTAGAGCACCTTCGGGATGTGGCGCACGCGGGTTTCGTCGAGACCTTCGGTCAGCCGCAGCAGCAGGTCGTGGTCCTGGCTGCCCTCGAAGCCGGGGCGCAGGCCGCCGAGCCGGCGCAGGGTCCGCGTGCGGACCACGCAGAGATGGTTCACGTAGTTCTGGGCCCAGAGCAGCTCGCGGTCGTAGCCCGACTTGAAATGCGGCTCGAAGCGGCGGCCGCGCGCGTCGACCTTGTCCTCGTCGCTGTAGATCAGCTCCAGGTCCGGGTCGGCGCGCAGGGCTCGCGCCACTTCGTACAGGGCGTTCTCCGAGAGAAGGTCGTCATGGTCGAGAAAGGCCGCGAAGGTGCCCCCCGCCAGGGACAGGGCGTCGTTGGTGGCCCGGGCGATATGCCCGTTTTCCGGCCGGCGCAGGGTGCGGATGCGGGGCTCCTGCGCCGCGTGCCGGGCGATCAGCTTCGGGATCCGCGGATCGGTCGAGGCGTCGTCGGCGATGCAGAGCTCCCAGGCCGGGTAGAGCTGGCCGCGCACCGAGCGGATCGCCGCCTCCAGCACCCTCGGATCGGGATTGTGGACCGGCATCAGCACGGAGATCGTCGGAGCCTCTGCCCAGCCGGCGATCTCGGCCCGGATGCGCGCGCGCTCGGCCTTGGACAGGCGGTCGAAGCGGGCGATCCAGGCGGCGTAGCCGGTCTCGGACCGGTGGGCGAGCGCCCGCGCGATCAGCCCGCGGGCGCGCACCTTCAGGCCGAGGAGGCGCCAGCCGACCGCCTGCACGGTCAGGCCGGGCTGGCGACAGCCCGCCCGCGCCACGATCCCGATCCGCCCACGGCGGCGGATCACGAGATCCCGCAGGACGAAGGGATCGGTCCGCGACAGCGCCGTCAGGCGCAGGGCCACGACGTCCGGCGGCAGCCGGCCGGTCCAGGCGAAGGCGTCCTCGCCCAGGGGCTCCTCGGCCAGGGCCACGCTCTCGCCGTTCTCCGACAGGGCGCTCAGCAGGGCGCGGGCGATGCCGCCGCTGCCGGGATCGCGCCAGGTCAGGCCGACCCAGGCGCCGCCGAGCCCGGCGCCCGACAGGTCGATGCGCAGGTCGCTGCCATCCGCCCCCGTCACCGGGAGCGCCCGTTCGGGCCGGGCCTTCAGCCGCGCGCCCGGTCCGGCCCGCTCCGCCATCGCGCCTCAGGCCTCCCAGCTCTTCGACACGGAGGCGCGGACGGCATCGCTCAGCACCGTGTCGTAGACGACCATGTCGCGGGCGAATTTCATGCTGCGCAGCAATTCGGCCAGGGCCAGAGTCTCGTTGGGGATCGGCAGGGGCAGGGGCAGCGGAGCCTCGACCCCGAGATGGTGGAAGGCCGAGGCCATGAAGGCCTCGAAGTAGTCGCGGTGGCCGACGACATCGATGCGCGACAGAACCTCGACGGCGATGATCGAGCTGCCCGGCATCAGCCGGTCCTCGGGCACATGGGTGCTGAGCTGGCGCGTCAGGGGGTTGTAGAGCAGGTGATAGGCCGGCTCCGGCATCATCCGGAACAGCTTCTTCAGGCTCTTCACGTCGGTGAAGTCGTAATCGAGCGTGAAGGCCGCGGCCTCGACGAGGTTGCCCAGGCGCCAATGCTGCTCGGGATTGGCGGCGATGCTCGCCCGCTCCCGCAGCCAGAACAGGCGGCTCGCCAACTCCACGAAGGGATCGTGGACGAGCAGCATGGTGAGCGCGCCGCTCTGGACGAAATGCCCCTCGTAGCGCGGGAAGATGATCGACCCAGCCATCAGGCAGGAATCGAGCGTCACGGTGTCGAACATCGCCCGCAGGATCTCGTCCGGAAACCGGCCGATCCCGAAATACGATTGCCGAAAATAGGGAAACAGGGCGGTCTGGATCACCGTCTCCGGGCGGATATGCCCGTTGAGCAGGATGGCCTTCTTGTCGGTGAGGCCGTCTCGCGGCACCCGCCGGTAGATCATCACGTTGGTGTCGACGTCGTAGATCTCGAGCCGTTCGATCCCGGCGAGCCCCGGCACGTCGGAGTCGCGGATCTCGAAATGGCACTGTCCGGTGGAGTGCCAGCCCAGATGGATGAAGGTCGGGTCGGTGTGGATGGCCGAGACCTCCGCCACCCGCCGCCCCTCGATGGCGACGGAGACCCGGCTGATCGCCAGCGGGTTGTCCGGAACCACCCAGCCCCTGATCACGTCGCCCTCGTCGGACGAAAGTAGAAACCGCATCCTCGCTCGCCGCCCTCGGCCTGCCCGATCCGGCTCCCGGCGGGCGCCCCTGCCGCGCTGCGGACGGGGCCGCCCCCGCGACCGCGGGGCACTCTTAGCCGATTTTTTGCATCCGCGCGCAACGGGCCGGGTCGGCGGGGGCGTCGCCGAAATTTTCGCAGCCGGCATCAGATTTCGGGAAAGCCTCGCTTGCGGAGCCCGCCAGCTCCGGCTATAGCCGCGCCATCGCAGGACGACGGGCCAGCCCGGAACGCCTGCCGGGGCGCGTAGCTCAGCGGGAGAGCACTACCTTGACATGGTAGGGGTCACAGGTTCGATCCCTGTCGCGCCCACCATCCCATCACACGGGATGGATCGAAAAGACCGAGGCTCCGGAAACGGGGCCTTTTTCTTTGCCTACGGGTTGTCGTGTCGTTCTCCCAGGCTCCGTAGCCTCATTGAGGGCCGGGCCGGAGCCCTGATCAGCGGGCGATCCTTCCAGCGGCCCGACTCTTCACACCGGCTCGTTCGGCCGCGCCGTCCGCCGAAGCCAATCGAACAATTGCTGTGCCTGCCATGCTTTTGTGGGGCTTTGCGAAAGCTGGGCCGGCTTGGTTATGCATGTTTCGCATAGCTGGAATTTGGTATCTGGCATACCAGATCGGCGTGGGCGCTGGCATATGAGGCTCATCACAGCACGCACAACACGGGGCCGCCTCCCATGATCGCTCTCGCCCTCCTCGCCATCGCCTCCGCCAACATCGCCCTCGTCGTCTACCTGGCCGATACCCTGACCCCCGAGACGTCCTCGACCCACGGCGCCCGCGAGGCGGCCGAGGCGCGCTACGCCTACGGCGCCAAGTTCGCCGCGTAACCAGTCCACCGCCGAAACGCCTGGGCCGACAACGAAAAAGCCCCGCCGGATCCGGCGGGGCTTCTCGTCGCCGCGAAGCAGAGGCTTCGCGGCTTGGGGCGTCGGATCAGGCGTGGGCCAGAGCCGCGTTCGGCACCGCCGCGTTGTTGGCGAGGTGGTGCTGCTTCAGCATCGGCCGCAGCACGGCGATGGCGAGGGTGGCGGCGACCAGATCGAGCGCCGCGACCGTGTAGAGAACCGTCGCCCAGGTGCCGGTGGCCTGCATGATCAGGTTGCCCACCGGGACGAACACAGGGCCGCCAGACCCTTGGCGCAGTAGAGCACGCCGTAGATCTTGCCGATATGCTTCGAGCCGAAGGTGTCGGCGGCGGTGGCGCTGAACAGCGAGTAGACTTCACCCCAGGCCAGGAACACGACGCCCGAGAGGATGACGAAGGCCCAGGGGTTCGAGCCGAAGTAGCCGAGCGCCACGATGCCGATGCCCTCCATCGCGAAGGCGATGAACATCGTCTTCTCGCGGCCGATCCGGTCCGAGACCCAGCCGAAGAGCGGGCGCGAGATGCCGTTCATGACGCGGTCGAGCATCAGGGCGAAGGGCAGGGCCGCCATGGTGAAGAAGTACAGGTTCACCTGGAAGTGCTTCACGCCGAGATCCTGGGCGATCACGCCGAGCTGAGCCACCGCCATCAGGCCGCCGGTGACCGTGCAGGTGAACATCACCAGCATCACCCAGAAGACCGGCGTCGAGAGCGCCTCGCCGAGGGTGTAGTCGCGGCGGGTCTGCAGCACCTTGTCGGAATACTTCACCTCACCCTTGCCCGGGCCGCGCATGAACAGGGCGGCGAGGATGATGACCGATCCCTGGATCAGGCCGAAGGTGAAGAAGGCCTGGGCGTAGCTGCCGGCATCGATCATCTTGGCGATCGGGATGATCGTCAGCGCCGAGCCCGCGCCGTAGCCGCCGGCGGTCAGGCCGACCGCGAGGCCGCGCTTGTCCGGGAACCACTTGAGGGCGTTGTTGATGCAGGTGGCGTAGACGCAGCCGACGCCGATGCCGCCGAGGACGGAGCCGAGATAGAAGCCCCAGATCGTCGTTGCATAGGAATTCGTCACCCAGGCCGCCCCCGTCATCAGGCCGCCGAACATGACGACACGGCTCGGGCCGTACTTGTCGATGAAGTGGCCTTCGATCGGCGTCAGCCAGGTCTGGACCACGACGAAGATGGTGAAGGCGACCTGGATCGCGGCGCGATCCCAGCCGAAGGTCTTCTGGATTTCAGGGACGAACAGGGTCCAGGCGTACTGGATGTTGGCCGCAGCCACCATGCAAACGACGCCGAGGACGATTTGTAGCCATCGATTCGATGACGGTACGGGCCGATCTGGGGCGATAGACGTCGCTGCCATGAATATGCTCCCTCGTTCCTACACCAACTGACCTGCAGTGACTGGCCCGCACCGACCGGAAGACTTGCCTCGATAAACTTGGCTCAGATGAAACTTGGCTCGGCCCGGTGGCCCGCGCGATCCGCCTCGATTCGCGGAGGCCACCAGCGTGAGACGGCGTCAGTGCGGTGCTTGCGTTTCCTTCCCCTGCCCGCTGGATTTCGACAGCACGTTTTCATCCCAGGCAGTGGTATGCATTATTTGGTATGCCAGCCATGCAGGCAAGCGAAATAATGCGCAATCTGGCACGAAAGTGATGGAAGGGGGCCGGATAAAATTCGGAACCCCCGCAAATCGACGGCTGCCCTCAGATTTTCGCCGCCGAAATCGCTTCGCCTCCAGGGTCGAGCCGACCGAGCCTGTTCCCGAAAAGCGGGCTTTGCATCCGTCGCCTCTCCCGGGAGCCGGCGGAGACGCTCGCTCTCCGCAACGGACCTGCCGAATGGGCGTCGTTCTTGCTTCCGGCCGCCCTTGCAGACCTGCGAAACATCGCCTGTGAGCGACCCTTCGCCGGTCCGGCTCCCGAATGCGCCTCGACAGAGCGCGTGATCCTTGCATTCTGTCGGTCGAGGCCGAGGAACCAGTTCACGGAACTTGCCCGATGCCCTACCGCCATACCGTCGGCCCCCGCACGCATGTCTTCGCCGATCTGGCGATGCTGATGGCCAAGGCGACGCCGATTCGCTCCGGTGATTGTCTCGCCGGCATCGCCGCCGAATCCGCCGAAGAGAACATGGCCGCCCGCTGGTGCCTGGCCGAGGTACCCCTGAAGGAGATCCTGGCGCGTCCGCTGATTCCGTATGAGGAGGACGACGTCACCCGTCTGATCCTCGACGATCACGACGAGGCGGCCTTCGCCGAGATTGCCCATCTCACCGTCGGGGATTTTCGCGAGTTCCTGCTCACCGCCTCCTCCGAGACGCTCGCCCGGATCGCCCCCGGCGTGACGCCGGAGATCGCCGCGGCGGTGTCCAAGATCATGCGCAACCAGGATCTGATTCTGGTCGCCCGGAAGGCTCGCGTCGTCACCAAGTTCCGCAACACCATCGGCCTGCCCGGCACCCTGGCGGTGCGGCTCCAGCCCAATCACCCGACCGACGACCTCGCGGGCGTCACCGCCTCGATCCTCGACGGCCTCTCCTATGGCTGCGGCGACGCGGTGATCGGCATCAATCCGGTAT
The DNA here is from genome assembly GCF_014845115.1 of Methylorubrum zatmanii. Classification (GTDB taxonomy): domain Bacteria; phylum Pseudomonadota; class Alphaproteobacteria; order Rhizobiales; family Beijerinckiaceae; genus Methylobacterium; species Methylobacterium zatmanii. The sequence goes on from NZ_NKUI01000191.1 coordinate 6,899, forward strand.
CCGATTCGATCCAGACCATGGGCAGCCTGCTGACCCTGTTCGACAGCATCATCGGACGGCTGGAGATCCCGACCCAATCCTGCGTGCTCACCCACGTCACCACCACGCTGGACGCGATGAATCGCGGCCTGCCGGTGGATCTCGTGTTCCAGTCGATCGCCGGCACCGAGCGGGCCAATGCGAGCTTCGGCGTCACGCTGCCGATCCTTCAGGAGGCACACGAGGCGGCGCTCGCCCTCAAGCGCGGCACCCTCGGCGACAACGTGATGTATTTCGAGACCGGCCAGGGCTCCGCCCTCTCGGCGGACGCGCATCACGGCATCGACCAGCAGACCCTCGAAGCCCGCGCCTACGCCGTGGCGCGGCGCTACCGGCCGCTCCTGGTCAACACCGTCGTCGGCTTCATCGGGCCGGAATACCTCTACGATGGCAAGGAGATCATCCGCGCCGGGCTGGAGGACCATTTCTGCGGCAAGCTGATGGGCGTGCCGCTCGGCGTCGATGTCTGCTACACCAACCATGCCGAGGCCGATCAGGACGACATGGATACGCTCCTGACCCTGCTGGGGGCGGCCGGCTGCACCTATGTGATGGGCATTCCCGGTGCCGACGACGTGATGCTGAACTATCAGTCCACCTCGTTTCACGACCAGCTCTACATCCGCGAGGTCCTGGGGCTCAGGCGGGCGCCCGAATTCGAGGAATGGCTCGCCCGCATCGGCCTCACCGACGCCGACGGCACGCTCCTGCCCGGCGGGGCCGAGGCCCGCCTGCTCACCGCCGTGCCGGACCTCGCCGCATGAGCGCCCCGTCCGACGACCTCTGGCAGCGCCTCGCCCGCCTCACTCCCGCCCGGATCGGCCTCGGCCGCGCCGGGGCGGGCCTGCCGACCCGCGAGGTGCTGAAATTCGGCCTCGCCCATGCCCAGGCGCGCGACGCCGTCCACACGCCGATGGAGGCCGCCGAGATCGCCGCCGCCATCGCGGCCCTGGGCTACGCCACCGTCACGGTGACGTCGGGGGCGGAGGATCGGGCGACCTATCTGCGCCGCCCCGATTACGGGCGCCGCCTCTCGCCCGCGAGCCTGAAGGCGCTGTCCGAGGCGGCGGGCGAGCCCGTCGACCTCGCCCTGGTGGTGGCCGATGGGCTCTCCGCGCGGGCGGTTCACGAGGGGGCCGCCGCGATGCTGGCCGCCTTCAAACCCTACGCCGACAAGGCCGGCTGGCGCCTCGCCCCTGTGGTGATCGCGAGCCAGGCTCGCGTCGCCCTGGGCGATGCCGCCGGGGCCGCTTTGAAGGCCCGGGCGGTGGTGGTGCTGATCGGTGAGCGCCCCGGCCTGTCCTCCCCCGACAGTCTCGGCCTCTACGTCACCTTCGATCCGAAGCCGGGGCGCTCCGATGCGGAACGAAACTGCATCTCGAATGTCCGCCCGGCCGGGCTGAGCTTCGACCTCGCGGCCTTCAAATTGAATTGGCTGCTCACCCAAGCCTTCTCGCGCGGCTTGACCGGCGTCGCTCTCAAGGACGAGAGCGACCGGTTGATCGAGTCCGCCAAGCCCGATGCTGCAATCGGCGCCCCGTGAAGGCGCAAGCCGGCTCACAAGACTGTCGTCGGCGACGCGGAACCTTCGGATCCGGGCGCCGATCCAGTCCAGTCCGCAGAACAAAAACGCCCTCGCGCGGGACCGCGCGCGGGTGAGATTGCGTTGATCCGGCAAAGTCCCTCGGAAGCCCTCGTAAGCTGAGCTGTTGCGGCCTCGACACACCGCGAAAGCAACCTGACTTTGCCTTGAGCTGTGCCTTCGAGCGCCGCAATCCGACCATAAACCGAGACGACTTCCAGGGTCGCGGTAAATGCTGTCGCTCCAACGCCTTACCGCAGAGTTTCGAGGACGTCGAAGGACGTTTTTCGCGGGAGGCCGTGACAGGCCCGAGCGGGCCTCGAGGGCGTAACGGGACCGGGGCCGAGATCAGCGATGGACGCGCGTCAGACCGACAAGTCGAAGCTGCCGAGCCGGCACGTGACGGAAGGGCCCGAGCGCGCGCCCCACCGCTCGTACCTCTACGCCATGGGCCTGACCACCGAGCAGATCCACCAGCCGCTGGTGGGCGTCGCCTCCTGCTGGAACGAGGCCGCGCCCTGCAACATCTCGCTGATGCGCCAGGCCCAGGCCGTGAAGAAGGGCGTCGCCGCCGCCCACGGCACCCCGCGCGAGTTCTGCACCATCACCGTCACCGACGGCATCGCCATGGGGCACAGCGGCATGCGCGCCTCGCTGCCGTCCCGCGAGGTCATCGCCGATTCGGTGGAGCTCACCATCCGCGGCCATTCCTACGACGCCCTCGTGGGGCTGGCCGGCTGCGACAAGTCCCTGCCCGGCATGATGATGGCCATGGTGCGCCTCAACGTGCCGTCGATCTTCATCTATGGCGGCTCGATCCTGCCCGGCTCGTTCCGGGGCCGGCCGGTAACCGTGCAGGATCTGTTCGAGGCGGTCGGCAAGGTCGCCGTCGGCGACATGAGCCTCGACGACCTCGACGAGCTGGAGCGGGTCGCCTGCCCCTCGGCCGGCGCCTGCGGCGCGCAGTTCACCGCCAACACCATGGCCACGGTCTCCGAGGCGATCGGCCTCGCGCTGCCCTATTCGGCCGGCGCGCCCGCCCCTTACGAGATCCGCGACCAATTCTGCGCCGCCGCCGGCGAGAAGGTGATGGAGCTGATCGCCAAGAACATCCGCCCGCGCGACATCGTCACCCGCAAGGCTCTGGAGAACGCCGCCGCGACGGTGGCGGCCTCCGGCGGCTCGACCAATGCGGCGCTGCACCTGCCGGCGATCGCCCATGAATGCGGCATCGAGTTCACCCTGTTCGATGTCGCCGAGATCTTCCGCAAGACCCCCTACATCGCCGATCTCAAGCCCGGCGGGCGCTACGTCGCCAAGGACATGTTCGAGGTCGGCGGCATCCCGCTGCTGATGAAGACGCTGCTCGACCACGGTTACCTGCACGGCGATTGCCTGACGGTGACCGGCCGGACGATCGCGGAAAACCTCGCCAAGGTCGCCTGGAACCCGGATCAGGACGTGGTGCGGCCGGCGGACCAGCCGATCACCGTCACCGGCGGCGTGGTCGGCCTCAAGGGCAACCTCGCCCCCGAGGGCGCCATCGTGAAGGTCGCCGGCATGCCTGCCGAAAAACAGGTGTTCACCGGCCCGGCCCGCGTCTTCGACGGTGAGGAGGCCTGCTTCGAAGCGGTGCAGAACCGCACCTACAAACCCGGCGACGTTCTGGTCATCCGCTACGAGGGCCCGAAGGGGGGCCCCGGCATGCGCGAGATGCTCTCGACCACGGCCGCCCTCTACGGCCAGGGCATGGGTGACAAGGTCGCCCTCATCACCGACGGGCGCTTCTCCGGCGCGACCCGCGGCTTCTGCGTCGGCCATGTCGGCCCCGAGGCCGCCATCGGCGGTCCCATCGGCCTCCTCCGCGACGGCGACATCATCACCCTCGATGCGATCAAGGGGACGCTCGACGTCGCGCTCTCCGACGCGGAGCTGGCCCAGCGCCGGACGGAATGGACGCCGCGGGGCAACGCCGCGACCTCCGGCTATCTCTGGAAATATGCGCAGACCGTGGGGCCTGCGGTGAACGGCGCCGTCACCCATCCGGGCGGCGCCAAGGAGACGCAGACCTATGCCGATATCTAGGACTGTCCCCCTCCGGCCCGCGTGGCCGGCCGGGGCCGATCCGGGTCGGCTCCGTACAGGGCTCCTCGCCGGCTTCCTCGGCTTCGCGCTGATGATCGCCGCCGTCGATCCCGGCACCGCCCTCGATGCGGCCGCGCGCACGCCCGTGCCCGAGAAGGGCTATCGCTCGGGCCGCGACGCCCTGCGCTCGGGCGTGCGCGACTACAACGCCGGCGACAAGCAGGGCGCCGTGCGGGCGCTGGAATACGCCGCCGACCAGGGCCAGACCCTGGCGCTGTGGAAGCTCGGCCGCATGTATGCGGACGGCGACGGCGTGCCCCACGACGACCTGAAGGCGTTCGAATATTTCTCGCGCATCGCCGACGACAACACCGACGATTCGCCGGACACGCCGAATTCGGGCGTGGTGGCGAGCGCCTTCAACGCGCTCGGCACCTATTTCCTGGAGGGGATCAAGGGCACCTATGTGCGCCCGAACCCCGAGCGTGCCTACGACATGTTCAACTACGCGGCGTCGTATTTCGGCGACCCCAACGCGCAGTACAATCTCGCCCGGCTCTATCTCGACGGCACCGGTGTCGAGCAGGATCCGCGCAAGGCCGCGCGCTGGTTCAACCTCGCCGCCGAGAAGGGCCACCGCCCGGCCCAGGCGCTGCTCGGCGACATGCTGGTCAACGGCACCGGCGTCCAGCGCCAGACGGTCAAGGGCCTGACCTGGCTCGCCATCGCCCGCACCAGCGCCCAGGGGGCGGCGGACACCTGGATCGTCGATCTCTACGACAAGGCCTGGGCCTCGGCGAGCGAGACCGACCGGGCCGACGCGATGGCGCAGGCGCAGTCGCTGTCGACGGGTTCGACCCGCCGGCGGCGCTAGCCTTCAGAACCCTCCCCCAACAGATCTCAAATCTGCCCAAGGCCAGCAACGGCTTGCCCAAATTGGGCAAGCGCGACTGGGGCGTAGGAAGGGCTGACAGCCGCTCACCCGTCGCTCAGCTCCACCGTCACCGGCACGTGGTCGGACGGCTTCTCCAACCCGCGCAGGTGCCGCTGCACCGAGGCCGAGACGAGGCGGTCGGCGGCCTGGGGTGAGAGCAGCAGGTGATCGATGCGGATGCCTTGGTTTCGCGGCCAGCAGCCGGCCTGATAGTCCCAGAAGGTATAGAGCCCGGCGCTCGGATCGCAGGCGCGCAGGCCATCGGTGAAGCCCTCTGCCAGGAGGGCGCGGAAGGCGCGGCGGGTCTCGGGCAGAAACAGGGCGTCCTGGGTCCAGGCCGATGGGTCGGCGGCATCCTCGGGTTCGGGGATCACGTTGAAGTCACCCGCGAGCACGAGGGGCTTCTCGTCGGCCATCAGCGTCCGGGCATGGGTTCGGAGGCGGGCCATGAAGGCGAGCTTGTAGCTGTATTTCGGGCCCGGCGCCGGGTTGCCGTTCGGCAGGTAGATCGAGGCGATCCGCACCGGCGCCACGCCCTCGCCCTGCACCAGCGCCTCGATGTAGCGCGCCTGCCCGTCCTCGGCATCGCCGGGCAGGCCGCGCAGCAATTCCGTGTACTGAAGCGGCGTCCGCACCAGCAGGGCGACGCCGTTATAGGCCTTCTGCCCCAGCGTCTCGACGGCGTAGCCCGCCGCCTCGATCTCGGCGCGGGGGAAGGACTCGTCCTGGCATTTCAGCTCCTGCAGGCAGACCACGTCGGGTTTGGCCTCGTCGAGGAAGCCCAGCAGGTGGCCGACCCGCTGCTTGATCGAGTTGACGTTCCAAGTGGTGATCCGCATGGGGGCGTGGGGCTCGGCCGGAAGGGGCCTTCGTCATCGGGCCTTCGCACGGCCCTGGCAAGGCGGGTGCGAGGAGAGATCATCCATGGACGCGTCCTGGTTCGAACCGGTGCGGGCCTATTGCGAACGCACCGATGCCGGCTTCTGGGCCGAGCCGGTCAATGCGCTGACGAACGCCGCCTTCCTGCTGGCCGCCGGGCTCGCGGTCCGGCGTGCCCGTGGCGACGGCCCGGTGCTGGCGCTGGCCGCCGTGGTGTTCGTGGTCGGGCTCGGCTCGTTCCTGTTCCACACCCTCGCCAACCGCTGGTCGATGCTCGCCGACGTGATCCCGATCGCGGTGTTCATCTACGGCTACTTCGCCCTCGCCATGATCCGCTTCTTCGGCCTCAGGCCCCTGGTGGCGACCGCCGTCACGCTGGCCTTCGCCGCCTTCAGTCTCGGGCTGACACCGGGCCTCGATACCTTGACCGGCCGCTCGGTCGCGGGGCTCACCAACGGCTCGATCGACTATGTGCCGGCCATCCTCGCCCTCTTCGGCGTCGGCCTCGCCCTGCTGCCGCGGGCCCCCGGCACCGCCCGCTCGGTGCTGGTCACCGCCGGGATCTTTCTCGTGTCGCTGACCTTCCGCACGGTCGATGTCGCCAGCTGCGGGAGCCTGCCGCTCGGCACGCATTTCCTCTGGCACGTGCTGAACGCCGCTGTGCTCTACCGCCTGCTCGTCGCGGCGGCCGAGTTCAAAGCCTGACTCCCTGCGGGCTCGGGCTTCCAAAGGGATCATCCCTTTGGCGGGATATCGGGGCAGAGCCCCGATATCCCGTCACCAGGGCTCTGCCCCGGACCCGATGACAAGGACTCGTCCTTTCGAAACCTGACTGTCAGCCGCCGATGCCCCGTGCCTTCAGGCTCTCGCCGATCTCGTCGAGGGCCGCCGGATCCTCGATGGTGGGCGGCATCGCGAAATCCTGGCCGTCGGCGATGCGCTTCATCGTGCCGCGCAGGATCTTGCCCGAGCGCGTCTTCGGCAGGCGGCCCACGGTGAGCGCCAGCTTGAAGGCGGCGACGGGGCCGATCTCGTCGCGGACCCGGGCGACCAGCTCGCGCTCGACCGTCTCCGCATCCTTGGCGACACCGGATTTCAGCACCACGAAGCCGCAGGGCGCCTCGCCCTTGAGCGCGTCGCGGATGCCGATCACCGCGCATTCGGCGACGTCCGGGTGGGCGGCGAGCACCGCCTCCATGCCCCCGGTGGAGAGGCGATGGCCCGCGACGTTGATGATGTCGTCGGTGCGGCCCAGCACCGTGACGTAGCCGTCCTCATCCACCACGCCGGCATCCGAAGTGTCGTAGAAGCCGGGGAAGGTCGTGAGATAGCTCTCGCGGAAACGCGCCTCCGAGCCCCAGAGGGTCGGCAGGCAGCCGGGGGGCAGGGGAAGCTTCAGGGCGATGGTGCCCATCGTGCCGGGAGGCACCGGCTTGCCGGCCTCGTCGAGGACGTGGAGGTCGTAGCCCGGCATCGGCTTGGCGGTGGAGCCGTATTTCACCGGCAGCCGCTCGATGCCGAGGGGGTTGCCGGCGATGGCCCAGCCGGTCTCGGTCTGCCACCAATGGTCGATCACCGGGCGGTCGAGGACCCGCTCGGCCCAGGCCACCGAATCCGGGTCGGCCCGCTCGCCGGCCAGGAACAGGGCGCGGAACCGCGAGAGGTCGTAGCCGCCGATCTTTTCGCCCCGCGGGTCTTCCTTCTTGATGGCCCGCAGGGCGGTCGGGGCGGTGAAGAGCGTCGCGGCGCCGTGCTCGGCGGCGACGCGCCAGAGGGCGCCGGCATCGGGCGTGCCCACCGGCTTGCCCTCGTAGAGCACCGTGGTGCAGCCGTGCAGCAGCGGTGCGTAGACGATGTAGGAATGGCCGACGACCCAGCCGATGTCGGAGGCGCAGAAATACACCTCACCGGGCTTCACGTCGTAGAGGTTGGCCATCGACCATGTGAGGGCGACGCAATAGCCGCCGCTGTCGCGCACCACGCCCTTGGGCCGCCCGGTCGTGCCGGAGGTATAGAGGATGTAGAGCGGGTCGGTCGCCGCCACCGGGACGGGCTCGGCCCGGCGCCCCGCTTTGCGGGTCCGCTCCACGGTTTCCGCCCAATCCCGGTCACGGCCCTCGACGAGGCTCGCTTCGGCCTGCGGCCGCTGCAGGATCAGGCAGGCCTCCGGCTTGTGGCTCGAGCGGGCGATGGCCGCGTCGAGCAGCGGCTTGTAGGCGACGATGCGGGTGGGTTCGATGCCGCAGGAGGCGGCGAGGATCACCTTGGGCGCCGCATCCTCGATGCGGGCGGCGAGTTCGTTGGCGGCAAAGCCCCCGAACACCACCGAATGGATCGCGCCGATCCGCGCGCAGGCCAGCATCCCGAACAGGGCCTCCGGCACCATCGGCATGTAGATCACCACCCGGTCGCCCCGGCCGACGCCGAGATCGGCCAGGAGGCCGGCCAGCACCGCCACCTCGTCGCGCAGGGCGCGGTAGGTGATGGTGCGCTTCGTCCCCGTGACGGGCGAATCATGGATGATCGCGGCCTGGTCGGCGCGGGCGCCGTCGGCGTGCCGGTCGACGGCGTTGCGGCAGACGTTCAGCCGCGCATCGGGAAACCAGCGGCCATAGGCGCCCTGATCCGGGTCGAAGGCGCGGGTCGGGGCCGCATCCCAGTCGAGGGCCTGCGCCGCCGCCAGCCAGAAGCCGTCCCTGTCGGCGAGGGAGGCGGCATGGATGGCGGCGTAGCCGCCTGGGGAAAGGGCTTGGGCGGACATTCGGGCGCTTCCTCGCTCGGCCGGTTGCCCCGGCCTGTTCACGGAGACGATAGCGTGATTTCCCAGCCCGTGCGCGCGGACCGTCCGCCCTGGAGGAAACAAAACCGCCGCGCTGGTGTCCCAGGCGGCGGCAACGCATCGGTACGATCGGGAGAAGAGGGAAAGCCGGCGGCCTCTCCCGAGACGGCGCCGGCCGGGAACGCCGCTAGTGGAGGGTCTCCTCGCGCAGGCGCTCGATCTCGTCCTTGAGGTGCAGTTTCTTACGCTTGAGTTCGGCGATGCGGAGGTCGTCACTGGATGGGGACTGCATCGCGTCGTGAAGCTCGCGCTCCAGGGCGTCGTGCTTGGCGGCAAGCTGGCTCAAATGCGTCTGCAAGGACATGAGGTGTCGCTCCTGTCATCGTTTCCGACTCGACCAGACTGACACAGGATGAGGCCGCTGTCTAAGCCCTTCGACGGCAAAGTGGATGGTCCGATAACAAGGTGATTTCAAATTTTCTCGCCTCGGGAGCAAGCTTAACTTCGTCCTTCCGACGACGGAACAGGACGGGAGAAACCAGCCGCGCGCCTTGCTCCGGCGATGGGCTTGGCGCATGGTCCCCGCGGTCAGGGCCGGTGATGTGTTTCGAGCGATGATGGCGGACGAGGTTGCCAACGACGCGGCTGATGATCCGGCCGGGGAACTCAGTCGACTCCGGGAGGAGCACCGGGATCTCGACGAGGCCATCGAGGCGCTGAAACTCAGCGTGGCCGTCGATCAGCTCCAGCTCCAGCGGCTCAAGAAGCGCAAGCTGATTCTGCGCGACCGCATCACCCACCTGGAAGACCAGATCACGCCCGACATCATCGCCTGACGACGACACCGGGCAGGTTTTTCACCCACCCGGCGCGCCTGTTCATGTGAGGGGCATCCCGACGAGGTGGGCGCCTGAGCGATCGGCTCCGTCTCTTGAGGTAATGGGGTCCGTTACTTGGCGAGATAGGCCGAGACGCTGGACACGCGGGTGCCGACCATCCGAACCGCCTTGCGCAGGCGTTCGTCCGAGACCTGAAGCTGGTCGGCCCAGTGTTTGCGGCTGCTGCTGTCGTGAATGTCGATATGGGTGGCGGTGCGGGCGCGCGTGATCTGGTCCGCGGAGGACATGGTGTGCTCGCTTGAGGTATGAGGACCGGCCGGGGGACCGTTTCCTGCACAACGCAGCGTTTCCGTTTCGGCTCCCGGCAGGACGACGGGAATCGTCTGGATTTTTGCGCGGAGAGGAAGGACCCCTGTGGCGGCGGGGCGATAGAACCCGGGAGGCGCTTTTTCCGCGATCGCGTCCCCTTTGTGCCCCCCTTTGTATCCCCCTGCGCGGCCACCCGCCTTGCCGGGGCGCGGGCGCCCCTGTTATTCGGCCTGCTTTCCGGGCTCGGGCCCGGCTCCTTTGAATGGGCCAGACGACGATGACGGGATCGCCCCCGGTCGCGATCATCATGGGAAGCCAGTCGGACTGGGCGACCATGCGCCACGCCGCCGAGACGCTGGAGGCGCTCGGCCTCCCCTACGACGCGCGCATCGTCTCGGCCCACCGCACGCCGGACCGGCTCGTCGCCTTCGCCAAGGGCGCGCGGGAGGCGGGCTTCAAGGTGGTGATCGCCGGCGCGGGCGGGGCGGCGCACCTGCCGGGCATGGCCGCCGCCATGACCCCGTTGCCGGTTTTCGGCGTGCCGGTCGAGTCGAAGGCCTTGTCGGGGCAGGACAGCCTGCTCTCCATCGTCCAGATGCCCGCCGGCATCCCGGTGGGTACGCTGGCGATCGGACGAGCCGGGGCCGTCAATGCCGCCCTGCTGGCAGCCGCCGTCCTGGCGCTGACCGACGCGGATCTGGCCGGGCGCCTCGATGCGTGGCGCGCCCGCCAATCCGACTCCGTCGCCGAGCGGCCCGACACTTCCCAAGACTCGCCCAAGGCCTGAAAACGGCACGACACGCTATGGTTTCTTTCCCCTCTTCGCCGCAGATCGGGCCCGGTGCCACCCTCGGCATCGTCGGCGGCGGCCAGCTCGGCCGCATGATCGCCCTGGCGGCGGCCCATTATGGCCTCCGGGTCCATGTCTTCGCCCCCGATGCCGACAGCCCGGCCTTCGATGTGGCGCATGCCCATACCCTGGCGCCCTACGACGACGCGGCCGCGCTCGCCGCCTTCGCCGAGGCCTGCGACGTCGTCACCTACGAATTCGAGAACATCCCCCACGCCACCGCCGCGGTGCTGGCCCAGCACGCGACCCTGCGCCCGAGCGCGACCGCGCTGCTCACCACCCAGGACCGACTGGCGGAGAAGGACTTCGTGAACGGCCTCGGCATCCCGACGGCGCCGTACCGGGCGGTCGATTCGGCAGCGGATCTGGAGGCGGCGCTCGCCGCCCTCGGGCGTCCCGCCGTGCTCAAGACTCGGCGGTTCGGCTATGATGGCAAGGGCCAGCGGATGATCCGCGAGGGCGACGACCCGGCCACGGTGCTCGCCGAGTTCAAGGGCGCCCCCTGCATCCTGGAAGGTTTCGTGCCGTTCGAGCGCGAGATCTCGGTGGTTGCCGCCCGGGGGCCGGACGGGACCTTCGCCGCCTACGATCCCTGCGCCAACGAGCATCGCGACCACATCCTCGCCGTCACTCGCGTTCCGGCCCCCGGCCTGACCCGGACGACCGGCGATGCGGCCGTGGCCATCGCCCGCGCCATCGCCGAGGCGCTCGACTATGTCGGCGTGTTCGCGGTCGAGCTGTTCGAGATCGCGGGACCGGAGGGAGCCGCCCGCCTCGTCGTCAACGAGATCGCACCGCGGGTCCACAATTCCGGCCACTGGACCATCGAGGGAGCGCTCACCTCGCAATTCGCCCAAGCCGTGCGCGCCGTCTGCGGCTGGCCCCTCGGCGACACCGCCCGTACCGGCGGCATGGCGGTGGAGATGGAGAACCTCATCGGCACCCAGGCCGATGCTTGGCCCGCCCTGCTGGCGGAGCCCGGCGCGCATCTTCATCTCTACGGCAAGGCCGAGGCCCGTCCGGGCCGCAAGATGGGTCATGTCACCCGTTTGAAGCCGCTCGATTGACAGCGAAAGCTTGAGCATTCGATCTGTCGCTTCGCTGCAACAGCAAACCGCAGCCGAACCCGGTTCAGGCCCTCCGACGAACCCGTGAAGGGACGGGCCACACCTTCGCCACATCCCACCGTTTCAGCGGAAAGCACGGGGCGTGCGTGGAAGCGCCACGCATCTCCTCCGGTTCGCCGTCTCCCTGACAGGAGGCGTCGGGGACCGGGAGTTTTGTGAGGTGCATTTAAGCGCCCATTCACCGTGATGCGGCAGCGTGCCCGCGACATGAAGGATCCCGGCCCCGTGGGGCGGCTGATGGAGATCCTGGGAAGCGGGCGCGGGAGAAGGTGGGGATGATCGGGATGACGCTGCAGGGACGCAAGGCGAGGCTGATCGGTGCCGTCGCGCTGACGGCCGCGGCGCTGGGTGGCTGCGAGACCTATGGCAGCGCCACCGCGCCGCGCCAGTTCGCGGTGCTGGAGGCCGACGCCACGGGCGCGACCAACGTCAACATCGCCTCCCTCAGCGACGTGATCTCCCGCAATCCCTCGGATGCGGGCGCCTACAACACCCGCGGCGCGGCCTATGCCCGGGCGGGACAGTTCGGCGAGGCGATCAGCGACTTCTCGAAGGCGATCCAGCTCGATCCGGGCTCGGCCTCGGCCTACAACAACCGGGCCTTGGCCTATCGCCAGACCGGCCGCAACGACGCGGCGATGCAGGATTTCTCCAAGGCGATCTCCAGCGATCCGAACTTCTCGGCGGCCTATATCGGCCGGGCGAATCTGGAGCGCGCCCAAGGCGATCTCGACGGGGCGCTCAACGACCTCAACGTCGCGATCCGCCTCGCCCCCGAATCGGCCGAGGCCTATCACGCCCGCGGCCTCGTGCGGCAGAAGCAGGGGCACAACGCGGAGGCTGTGGGCGATTTCGCCGCCGCCATCGACCGCAACCCCTTCGTCGCCGCGCCCTACGCCGCCCGCGGCCAGAGCCTGATCTCCATGGGCCAGTACGACAAGGCGATCGAGGATTTCAACGCGGCGCTCAACGTCAACGCGAAGGACGCCTCGTCCTGGGCCTATCGCGGCCTCGCCTACGAGAAGGCGAACCGCCGCAAGGAAGCGAGCGAGAGCTACCAGCAGGCCGCGCGCCTCGACCCCAACAACGCGGTGGCGAAGCAGGGCGTCGGCCGCATGCAGGGCGGCCTGTTCTAGGGCACCTTCCGCGGAAGCGGTTGCCGGTTCCGCAGGAGAACATGCTCCACTATCAATGCGCTAGGGCCGCATCCGGCTCGGGGCGTGGGGCCGTCTCGCTCCACGTAAGATGCCGCCCGCCCGCATGAAGGCCCGTGCCGGCACGGCACCGGCCGGGCCGCACGCAGCGCATCACCCCTCCACCGCCTCCGGGATCGGCCGCGGCCGGCGGTCGGGGCCGATGGCGACGAAGGTGAACAGCCCCTCCGTCACCTTCATGGTGACCTCGCTCTCCCGCTCCCGCCGCCAGACCTCGACCTGAATCCGCATCGAGGTGTGGCCGATCTTCACGATCCAGGCATAGAAGGTGACCTCGTCGCCGACGATGACCGGCCGATGGAAGGTCATCGCCTCCGCCGAGATGGTGGCGCAGCGCCCCCGTGCCCGGCGCGCGGCGACATTGCCCGCCGCCATGTCCATCTGCGCCATCAGCCAGCCGCCGAAGATGTCGCCCGCCGGATTGGTGTCGGTGGGCATCGCCACCGTGCGGATCACCGGCG
>NZ_NKUI01000192.1 GCF_014845115.1 Methylorubrum zatmanii
GCCAGGGGCACTCAGGCGGCTGCGGCGGGAGGCGGGGCTCGGCCTTCGCGCTGGATCACCTCCGAGGCGAGGCGCAGATAGGCTTGCGAGCCGGCGCATTTCAGATCGTAGAGGAGCACCGGCTTGCCGTGGGACGGCGCTTCCGACACCCGCACGTTGCGGGGAATCATGGTCTCGTAAACCTTGTCGCCGAGGAAGCCGCGCACATCGGCCACCACCTGGGTCGAGAGGTTGTTGCGCGGGTCGTACATGGTCAGCACGACACCCTGGATCTGAAGCTTGGGGTTCAGCGCCCCGCGCACCTGCTCGACGGTGCGCAGCAACTGGCTCAAGCCTTCGAGGGCGAAGAACTCGCATTGCAGCGGCACCATCACCGCGTCGGCCGCGGCCAGGGCGTTGATGGTCAGCAGGTTGAGAGAGGGCGGGCAGTCGATCAGGACGTAGCTGATCGGCTCCATGCCCTCCGGCGTGGTGAGATCGCTCAGGATGTTGCGCAGACGGTGGGCCCGATCCGGCGCGCTCGCCAGTTCCAGTTCGAGGCCGAGCAGATCCATGGTCGAGGGCGCGACGGAGAGCCGGGGCACGGCGGTCGGCGTGATCGCCTCGGTCAGCGGCGCCTCACCGGCCATCACATGGTAGGTCGACACGGTGCGACGGCGGCGGTCGATGCCGAGGCCGGTGGAGGCGTTGCCCTGCGGATCGAGATCGATCACCAGCACCTGCTCGCCGATGGCCGCCAGCGCGGTGCCGAGATTGATCGCCGTGGTGGTCTTGCCGACGCCGCCCTTCTGATTGGCCAGCGCGAGCACGCGGAGCGGTTTTGCCGGGGCTGTTGAGGCCATGGGAGAATCGGTCATGGGTCCACGCGGGAAAGCGACGTGACGCGCACGATCCGTGCCTGCGAGTCGGTGCGGCTCGGAATCAGGTCGCGGGTGAATGTCCACTCTCTCTCGGCCTCGGTCAATTCCGCGGCTGCATCACGTCCCTTCGGAAACAGCCCGACCGTGCCCTTTGTCAACAACGGCTCGGCCCAGGAGAGGAGTTGCGTCAGCGAAGCAAGCGCACGGGCGCAGACGATGTCGGCCCCGACCTGCTCAGCCATGACGGCTTCGATGCGCCCGTTGAGAATGGTGACCGGCGCAGAGGTGAGGCGGCCCGTCTCCGTGAGGAAGGCGCATTTGCGCGCATTGCTCTCGACCAAGGTGACATGGAAACCCGACCGGTCACGCCCCGCGATGGCAAGGATAAGGCCGGGGATTCCGGCGCCGGAGCCGAGATCGACCCATGTCTTGGCATCGGGTGCCAAGGCGAGCAGTTGCAGCGCATCGGCGATGTGCCGGTTCCAGACTTCCGAGAGAGTGGCCGGTCCGACGAGATTTTTGACCGACTGCCAGCGGGTCAGCTGGCTGACGTAAAGATCAAGTGATTCGGCTGTTTCACGTGAAACATTGTGCTCCCTCAGAACGCGGGCACGCTGGTTATTGCTCATCGGCTCGACTCTGTCCTCAAGCCGTCGCAGCCGCACGGTTACGGCGAGCATGGGCGGCGAGCAGCGTCAGGGCAGCCGGGGTGACGCCCTCGATCCGGGCGGCCTGACCGAGCGTACCCGGCCTGACGCCATCGAGCTTCGCCCGCATCTCGTTGGAAAGCCCGGCGATAGCCCCGTAATCGAGGGAGGGCGGCAGGCGGACCGCTTCATCGCGGCGGAAGGCGGCGATGTCGGCCTGTTGACGGTCGAGATAGACCGCGTAGGTCGCGTCGGTGCGCAGGCGCTCGGCCACCCGAGGCGAAACCGAGCCCAGTTCCGGCCAGATCGCGGAGAGCCGCTCCCACCCGATTTCCGGATAGGACAGGAGTTGGAAGGCGCTGCGGCGCAGGCCATCGCGGTTGAGGGCGAGGCCGTAGGCGGCCGCTTCATTCGGAGTCAGGCTCAAGCTGTCGAGACGCGCCCTCGCCTCGGCAAGAGCGGTCTGTGACGTGGCGAAGTGCATGGCACGCGCCGCGCCGACGCAGCCCAGGACAGCACCGCGCGGCGTGAGCCGTTCGTCGGCGTTGTCCACGCGCAGGCTCAGACGGTACTCGGAGCGCGAGGTGAACATCCGGTAGGGCTCGCTCGCCCCATGGGTGACGAGGTCGTCGATCATCACGCCGAGATAGGATTCGGCCCGATCGAACACCGCCAGTTCGGAGCCGCCCGCGAGCCGCGCCGCGTTGAGGCCGGCGACCAGCCCCTGCCCCGCCGCCTCCTCGTAGCCGGTCGTCCCATTGATCTGTCCGGCCAGGAACAGGCCCGGCAGCCGCTTCGCCTGCAGGGTCGCGTCGAGCTCACGCGGATCGACGTAATCGTACTCGATGGCGTAGCCCGGCCGCAGGATGCGCGTGCGTTCCAGGCCGGGAATCGACGCGATGATACCGGCCTGAACCTCCTCCGGCAGGGCCGTGGAGATTCCGTTCGGGTAGACGGTCGGATCGTCGAGCCCCTCGGGTTCGAGGAAGATCTGATGGCCTTCCCGGTCGCCGAATCGCACCACCTTGTCCTCGATCGAGGGGCAGTAGCGCGGGCCGCGGCTGCTGATGCCGCCGGAATACATCGGCGAACGGTGGAGGTTGGCGCGGATCAGGTCATGGGTCGCCTGCGTCGTGCGGGTGATGCCGCAGGCGATCTGCGGTGTGGTGATCCGTTCGGTCAGAGTCGAGAACGGCACCGGGTCCTCGTCGGCGTGCTGCATCTCGAGGGACGCCCAATCGATGGTGCGCCCATCGAGACGGGCCGGCGTGCCGGTTTTCAGGCGGCCGAGGCGGAAGCCGTGCCGGTCCAGGGTCTGAGCCAGCCCGACCGCCGGGCCCTCCCCGACCCGCCCGGCGGGGATCTGCCGCTCGCCGATATGGATCAATCCGCGCAGGAAGGTGCCGGTGGTGATGACCACGGCGGCGGCGGTGAGTGTGCGCCCATCGGTCAGGATTGCGCCCGCGACGCGCCCCTCGGCGACGACCAGATCCTCCGCTTCGCCTTCGATGACGGTGAGCCCGGGCGTTTCCGCGACGGCCCGCTGCATGGCGGCCGCGTAGAGCGCCCGGTCGGCCTGGGTGCGAGGCCCCCGCACCGCCGGCCCCTTGCGGCGGTTGAGCAGGCGAAACTGGATGCCGGCGGCATCGGCGACACGGCCCATCAACCCGTCGAGGGCATCGACCTCGCGGACGAGATGGCCCTTGCCGAGGCCGCCGATGGCCGGGTTGCAGGACATGGCGCCGATGGTCGCGGCGCGATGCGTGACGAGCGCCGTGCGGGCACCAACCCGCGCCGCCGCCGCCGCGGCTTCGACGCCGGCATGGCCGCCGCCAACGACAATGACGTCGTAGCTCGAAGATGAGAAGGACATGGATGTGCTTATGCGCCTGTCGGCGAAGAGGTCAACGCGATCTTGAATGGTGAAACCGGCGGTCGGCGGAAGCGGCGAGACGGCTTATTTGCCGATGCAGAAGCCCGCAAAAAGTCGATCCAGCATCTCCTCGACACCGACATGGCCACCGACTTCGCCGAGGGCGCGGACCGCCAGTCGTAGATCCTCGGCCAGGAGTTCCGGCGGAAAGCCGGAAGGGGCCGTGATCAGGCGTTCGAGATGCTGTGCCGCCCGGGTCAACGCCTCCCGGTGCCGCTCGCGGGTGATGAGAGCATCGCCATGGCCGAGGCTGGCTTCGGCGGCAGCCTGGATGGCGTCGAGAAGCGCATCGAGCCCTGCCCCGGTGACGGCGGAAATGGCGAGGCCTTGCGGTTCGGCGCCGCCGGCCGCGAGGTCGGCCTTGGTCTGAACGACAAGCGTCGGTGCGCCGGTCACCGCCTGACGGTCGGGCCTATCGCCCATCGGAACGAGGTGGAGGATCAGGTCGGCACTCTGCATCCGGCGCCGGGTCCGGTTCACGCCCTCGGCCTCGATCCTGTCCTCCGTCTCGCGCAGGCCGGCGGTATCGACCAGCACCACCGGCAGCCCGCCGAGATCGCAGCGCACCTCGATCGCGTCGCGGGTGGTGCCGGGAATTTCGGAAACGATGGCGGCGTCGCGTCCGCTCAGGGCGTTCAGCAAGGTCGATTTGCCGGCATTGGGCGCGCCGGCCAGGACCACGCAGAAGCCCTCGCGCAAACGCTCGCCGCGATGTCCGTCGGCGAGGGCGGCGCGGATGGCGCCATGCAGCTTCCGCGCTTTTTCGGTGAGGATGGCGTCGAGGCCCTCGTCGTCGACATCCCCCTCATCGGAGAAGTCGAGGGCCGCTTCGGCCTGAGCCAGCAGCTCGATGCCGGTTTCTCGCCATGCCGCGACCTGACGGCCGAGGGCGCCGTCGAGCTGGCGCAGGGCCTGAACACGCTGTGCCTCGGTCTCGGCCTCAATGAGGTCGGCGATGCCCTCGGCTTCGGTGAGGTCGATGCGCCCATTGAGGAAGGCGCGGCGGCTGAAAGCCCCGGCCTCCGCCGGACGGCATCCCGGCACCCGGCTCAAGGCCTGCAGGACGGCTGTCCGCACCGCCACGCCGCCATGCAGGTGCAGCTCGGCCATATCCTCGCCGGTGGCCGTCCCGGGGCCCGGCAGCCAGACGATGACGGCCTGGTCGAGGACGGCCTGTGTCGCGGGATCGCGCAGATGCCGCAGGGACAGTCGACGTGGCTCCGGCCTTCCCCCTGCCAGGGCATCGAGGGCGGTTCCCGCAGCGGGCCCGCTGATCCGCACCAGCGCCACCGCCGCGCGGCCGAGGCCGCTCGCCGGGGCGAAGATGGTGTCGTCGCGGGTGGGGAGAAGGCTCGCCATGCTGCGGAGTGTGACGGTGAAGGGACGGCGCCCCTACACCACGAGGTTCACGATCCGGCCCGGAACGACAATCACCTTGCGCGGAGCGCGGCCTTCGAGAGCCCGCTGCACCGCGTCCAGGGCCAGGGTCGCCGCTTCCACCGCCTTGGCATCGGCATCGCGCGGGACGGTGACGTCGGCGCGCTTCTTGCCGTTGATCTGGATGGGGAGGGTGATCTCGTCCTCCACCAGCAGGGCGCGGTCGATCTCGGGCCAGGATGCCTCGGCGACCAAGCCCTGACCGCCCAGCACGCGCCAGCACTCCTCGGCGAGATGCGGCATCATCGGCGCGATGAGCTGCACCAGGATGCGTGCCGCCTCCCCGGCCCCGGCCTGCGAGGCGCCGCCGCGCAGGGCCTCGTCGACGGCATTGGCCAGGGTGTAGATATGGGCGACGCAGCGGTTGAAGCGCAGGCGCTCGACATCCTCCTCCACCGCAGCCAAGGCCTTGTGCGCGGCCTTGCGCAGGGAAGCGTCGACGGCACCGCCCTCCCCCTTGGCCGCAGCGGCCGCATTCACCAGCCGCCAGACTCTCTGCACGAAGCGGGCGGCGCCCTGTACGCCCTCCTCCGTCCAGATCACGTCGCGCTCAGGCGGCGAATCGGACAGCATGAACCAGCGGGCGGTATCGGCTCCGTAGCTGGCAATGATGTCGTCGGGGTCGACGACGTTCTTCTTCGATTTCGACATCTTCTCGGTTTGGCCGATCTCGATGGCCTCGCCGGTTTTCACGTGAAATGCGCGGCGCTCACTGCCCTGCGTTTCGAAGCGGATTTCGGCCGGCGATACCCAGGCCCCGGTCGGGTCCTTGTAGGTTTCGTGGACGACCATGCCCTGGGTGAACAGGCCGGCGAAGGGCTCGGACACGCCGGCCCAACCGGTCTCCCGCATCGCCCGCATGAAGAAGCGCGAATAGAGCAGGTGCAGGATCGCGTGCTCGACGCCGCCGATATACTGGTCCACGGCCAGCCAGTGATCGACGGTCTTGCGGTCGGTCGGGGCCTCGGTCAGCCACGGCGCGGTGAAGCGGGCATAGTACCAGGACGAATCGACGAAGGTGTCCATGGTGTCGGTTTCGCGCCGAGCCGCCTCGCCGCAGCGCGGGCACGGCACTTGCCGCCACGCATGATCCCGCTCCAGCGGATTGCCGGGCTGATCGAAGGAGACCTCGTCGGGCAGCTTCACCGGCAGGTCCTCGACCGGCACAGGCACCGGGCCGCAGGCCTCGCAGTGAATGATCGGGATCGGGCAGCCCCAGTAGCGCTGGCGCGAGACGCCCCAATCGCGCAGGCGGAACTGCACCTTGCGGCGGGCGACCGGAGCACCGTTCAGCACCTCGCCCTCCAGCCGGTCGGCGACGGTGGCGAAGGCCTCGTCGGTCGTCATGCCATCGAGGAAGCGGGAATGGATCATCCGCCCGTCACCGTCATAGGCGGTGTCGGTGATGATGAAGCTGGCCGGGTCCTGCCCCTCCGGGCAGACCACGGGCGTGTTGCCGAGCCCGTACTTGTTGGCGAAGTCGAGGTCGCGCTGGTCATGGGCCGGGCAGCCGAACACGGCGCCGGTGCCGTAGTCCATCAGCACGAAGTTCGCGACATAGACCGGCAACTCCCACGCCGGATCGAGCGGATGGCGCACGGTGAGGCCGGTGTCGAAACCGAGCTTCTCCGCCGTGTCGATCGCCTCCTGCGCCGTGCCGATGCGGCGGCATTCCTCCGCGAAGGTCTGCAGGGCCGCCGCGTTCGGGCCCGATGCGGCGAGTGCCTTGGCCAGGGGGTGGTCGACCGAGATCGCCAGGAACTTGGCGCCGAACAGCGTGTCGGGCCGAGTGGTGTAGACCGTCAGCTCCTCCGTTCCGGCGAAGGGCTTGGCCAGGGCGAACCGAACCTCAAGGCCTTCCGAGCGGCCGATCCAGTTGCGCTGCATCAGCCGGACCTTCTCCGGCCAGCGCTCCAGGCTGTCGAGGGCGTCGTGCAGATCCTGGGCGAAATCGGTGATCTTGAAGAACCACTGGGTCAGTTCGCGCTGCTCGACGAGCGCGCCCGAGCGCCACCCGCGCCCGTCGATGACCTGCTCGTTGGCGAGCACGGTGTGATCGACCGGATCCCAGTTCACCTTGGCGGTACGCCGGGTGACGAGTCCCTTCGCCAGGAAGTCGAGGAACATCCGCTGCTGGTGCTTGTAGTAATCGGGATCGCAGGTCGCGATCTCGCGGCTCCAGTCGAGCGACAGGCCCATGCTCTGCAATTGCCCGCGCATGGTGGCGATGTTGGCGTAGGTCCAGTCCCGCGGGTTGACTTTGCGCTCCATGGCCGCGTTCTCGGCTGGCAGGCCGAAGGCATCCCAGCCCATGGGATGGAGCACGTTGTGGCCCTTGGCGCGCTTGTAGCGGGCGACCACGTCGCCCATCGCGTAGTTGCGCACGTGGCCGATATGGATGCGCCCCGACGGATAGGGAAACATCTCCAACACGTAGTATTTCGGGCGCGGATCGTCGTTCTTCGTCTCGAACAGCTTCGCTTGATCCCAAGCCTGCTGCCAGCGCGGCTCGGCATCCTTGGCGTTGTAGCGCTCGGGGATCGTCGGGGAGGGGGCGGAGTCGGTCATCTCGGGCGCCGGGATCAGCGAAGAAGGGGTGAGGCCGCGCGAAGCGTCGCGCGCCGGAACCCGGCACCTAGCATATCCGCACGGCGAAGGGTCAACGATCGGCGCGGCTCAGCCCTGCCGCGGCCAGGTTGGCGCTCTGTGGAGGCTGTTCGCGCGGATCGGATATCCCGTGTCTCCGGTCGCGCCCGCGCGAATGCGTCGAACATCGGAACCTGTTTTCCGTTCACATGCTGAGACCGGCATGTCGTGGGCATCTGGGAGCCTCGCGGATCGCCGGCCTTGAAGTCCCGTCCGCGCCGCCGCTAGGAGGAGCCATGACCGACGAGAGCCCTATCCGCGATGCCACGCCGCCGCTGGCCAAGCCGCCGCTGGCCAAGCCGCCGGTGGGCGAGGCCGATGTCGCCGCCGGGCTCGCGGAGGTGCGCGCCGGCATCCGCCGGGCGGCGGAGGACAGCGAGCGCGATCCGGCCAGCGTCCATCTCGTTGCCGTGTCGAAGACCGTGCCGGCCGAAGGCATCCTCCCGGCCCTCGAAGCCGGGCAGCGGATCTTCGGCGAGAACTACGTCCAGGAATCCAAGGGCAAGTGGCCGGCGCTGAAGGAGCGCTTCCCGGATATCGAACTGCATCTCGTCGGACCTTTGCAATCGAACAAGGCCCGCGAGGCCGTCGAACTGTTCGACGTGATCCATTCCCTCGACCGGCTGTCGCTGGCCGCCGCCCTCGCCAAGGAGATCGAGCGGACCGGCCGTGCGCCCAAGCTGCTGATCCAGGTCAATACCGGGGACGAGGCGCAGAAGGCCGGGGTGGCGCCGGATCAGGTCGATGTCCTGCTCTCAGAATGCCGCGAGACCCACGGCCTCGCCATTCACGGCCTGATGTGCATCCCGCCGGCGGAGGATCCGCCCTCCCCGCATTTCGCCCTGCTCGCGCGGATCGCCGGGCGCCATGGCTTGCCGATCCTGTCGATGGGCATGAGTGCCGATTATCCGGCCGCGATCCAGATGGGCGCGACCCATGTCCGCGTTGGCACGGCGATCTTCGGGCGGCGGGCCCGGCGCTGACACCATCCCAACAGGCTGCGGGCCGGCGCGAATGATGTGCCGGCTATTCACTTGGGTCGAATCCAGATGGTCTCCAAGAGCGCGAGAGGCTGCGCGGAAGCCGCTAGCACGCTGTCGAAACACGAGGATTAGCCGGTTAACAAAATCTCACCGACCGATCTGCATGCGTGTCCGCGGTCCCAGTCGGCGCAGCAGTCGCAGCAGATCGGCGGGCCTGAGGGCGACGCAGCCTTCGGTGGGGCGGTAGCCGGGGCGGGCGATGTGCAGGAAGATCGCCGAACCGCGTCCCGGTCGGATCGGCCCGCGGTTGTAGTCGAGGTCAATCACGAGATCGTAGAGGCCGTCGTCGCGCCAGAGGATCTCGGCGCTCGCCGTATCGCTGGGCAACCGGATCGGCCGGTTGTAGCGGCGGTCCTGCGGTGCGTCGCACCAGCCGTCATGCCGCCGCGTCGCCCGCAGGGGAAGTGCGCTCACGGGGCGGACGGGAAAACGGTCGGGCCGATAGAACCCGCCGCGCAGGCGGAACACACCCCGGGGCGAAGCGCCGTCCCCTTCCCGCTTGCAGGTCGTGATACCGGAGCGCCCGAGCGCGCAGGGGATCACGGTTGTACCCGCGAGCAAGGTGCCCCGGGTCGGGTCACCCGGCAACGGGCGCACCCGCAGGAGGTCGAGCGTGGCGATCCGCCTTCCCTTCCTCGTCTCGCTGCGGCCTGCTCCAGGCTTTGTCGGGCGAAAACACCGCATTGCCAGTTTATCCCGCGCTCCGCTCCGTTCACCACTGCCCTCAAGCAGCGCTTCCAAAGGGAAATAGCGAAAATTCTGCATAAAAGCGCGAACCGGATGTCCGCGAGCGTAAAACGGACTAGGTTTATCTCTCGGTGGGGCCGTGAGGGTGCCGTCCGTGGCCAAGCCGGCGGGTGGTATGCTATTTAAGCCGGCTTGCCGTGATGAAATTGCCTGGGTCATCCGCCGAGCCTCGCCTGAGGCCGGAGGTGGCCGGAAAGCCTGTCGAGAGCCGCTGCGTCGATGTCCAACCCTTATTGCCTCCTCGTCTGCGACGACGACGACGCCCTGCGCGAGGCATTGACGGAACAGATCGACGCCTATGACGAATTCTCCGTCGTCGGCGAGCCAACGGCGGCCGGAGCGATCGCCCGCGTCGGCCAGGAGCCGGTCGATCTGGTCGTGATGGATCTCGGCCTGCCGGACATGGACGGGCGCGAGGCCGTGCGCACCCTGCGCCGGAACGGCTATCGCGGCCCGATCATCATGCTCACCGCCCAGGAATCCGACGACGACATGGTCGAGGGACTGGAGGCGGGCGCCAACGACTACGTGGTCAAGCCGTTCAAGTTCGCCGTGCTGCTCGCCCGGATCCGCGTGCAGCTGCGCCAGCACGAGGCCAGCGAGGATGCGGTGTTCCGCATCGGCCCCTACACCTTCCGCCCCGGCGCCAAGCTGCTGGTGGGGGAGCGCGGCTCCAAGCTGAAGCTGACCGAGAAGGAGACGGCGATCCTGCGCTATCTCTACCGGGCCGGCCGCGAAGTGGTGGGGCGCGATACGCTGCTCGCCGAGGTGTGGGGCTACAACGCCCATGTCACCACGCATACCCTGGAAACCCATATCTACCGGCTGCGCCAGAAGATCGAGCCGAACCCGGCGATGGCCGCCATCCTCGTTACCGAAGGCGGCGGCTACAAGCTGCTTCCCTGATCCCCGAAGGCGAGGGGCGGCACGGATATCCACCGCCTCCCACACCCATAGCCCCACGGAACGCGTATCGCCGGGTCTCCGCATCGGTTAATCTGCCCGCATCGGCGAAATGGCGTGATCGGGGAGCGGGGTTAGGCGTTGGGGCTCGATGACGACATCGCCATCCTCGCCACGGCGCCCGTTTTCGAGCTGTTCGAACGCGATGCGTTGCGCCTTCTGAGCTTTGCCGGTGAGCGGCGCCATCTCGACGAGGGCGAGCTTTTGTTCTCCCGCGGCGAGCCCTCCGATGGGGGCTACGTGGTGATGGCGGGCACGCTCGCGCTGATCCCGCGTCGGCCCGGGGAAGAGCCGGTCAAGGTCTCGCGCTCGGGGTTGATCGGGCGCAATGCCCTGTTCCGTCAGGTCGAGCGTCCGGCCGATGCGAGAGCGACCGAGCCGTCCGAGGTGATGCGCGTGACCCCCTCGGTGATGAGCCGGGTCCTGCGTGAGTTTCCCGACGTTGCCGCGGCGATCCATGGCGGCATGGCCGAGGAACTGCTCGATCTCGTGCGGGGATTGTCGGGCGTGCAGGAGCGGCTCACCCGGCTGTCCCCACGCAAACGGTGACAGGGCCGGGCGGCTTTTGTAAGCACGGGCCTCTTCGCGCTCATTCGTCCGGAAAGCTCCGATGTCCCAAGCTGCGTCCCACGCCGATCTCGAAAAGACCATCGAAACCGCCTGGGAGGAGCGCGCCGGCATCTCGACCGCCACCACCGGCGTCGTCCGCGAGGCGGTGGACGAGGCGCTGAGCCTGCTCGATTCCGGCCGTGCCCGCGTCGCCGAGAAGGTGGGGGAGTCCTGGCAGGTCAACCAGTGGCTCAAGAAGGCGGTGCTGCTCTCCTTCCGCCTCAACGACATGGTGCCGATCGAGGGCGGCCCCGGCTCTTCCACGTGGTGGGACAAGGTGCCGTCGAAGTTCGCCGGCTGGGGTGAGACGGAGTTCCGGGCCGCCGGCTTCCGCGCCGTGCCGGGCTGCTTCGTGCGCCGTGGCTCCTACATCGCCCCGGGCGCGGTGCTGATGCCGAGCTTCATCAATCTCGGCGCCCATGTGGGCGATGGCACCATGGTCGATACCTGGGTGACCATCGGCTCCTGTGCCCAGGTGGGCAAGAACTGCCACATCTCCGGCGGCGCCGGCATCGCGGGCGTGCTGGAGCCGCTCCAGGCCAATCCGGTCATCATCGAGGACAATTGCTTCATCGGCGCCCGCGCCGATGAAGCAATTGTC
>NZ_NKUI01000193.1 GCF_014845115.1 Methylorubrum zatmanii
TGCGCACCGAGGCCGGGACCGGCGCCGCCATCCGCGCCGCCGTCGCCCGCAGCCGCGTCACCGCCTGATCCACCCCGGCGGGAGCCGCATCCGCCTCGTCGATCCGGAAATAGGCGATCGTCGCCTGGAGCCGCTCGGCCTGGGTCGCCAGCTCCTCCGACGTCGCCGAGACCTGCTCGGAGGCGCTGGCGTTCTGCTGGGTCACCTTGTCGAGCTGCTGGATCGCCTGGTTGATCTGGCCCGAGCCGATGTCCTGCTCGCGGCAGGCGGCGGAGATCTCCTCGACCAGGGCGGCGGTCTTCTTGATGTCGGGCACCAGCCGGCCGAGCATGTCGCCGGCGGCCTGGGCCGCCTTGACCGTGTCGGTCGAGAGCGTGCCGATCTCGGCGGCGGCGGCCTGAGAGCGCTCGGCGAGCTTGCGCACCTCGGAGGCCACCACGGCAAAGCCCCGTCCGTGTTCGCCGGCACGGGCCGCCTCGACGGCGGCGTTGAGGGCGAGCAGGTCGGTCTGGCGGGCGATCTCCTGCACGATGGTGATCTTCTGGGCGATGGTCTGCATCGCCTCGACGGCGCGGCCGACGGCGGCGCCGCTGGCCTCGGCATCGAGGGCGGATTGGCGGGCGATGGCCTCGGTCTGGCCGGCATTGTCGGCGTTCTGCTTCACGTTGGCGGCCATTTCCTCCATGGAGGCGGAGGCTTCCTCGGTGGAGGCGGCCTGCTCGGTCGAGCCCTGCGACAGCTGCTCGGCTGAAGCCGACAATTCCTGCGAGCCCGCCGAGACGTTGCCGGCGGCGGCGCTCGCCTCGGCCACCACGGCCCGCAGCTTCGCCAGCATCGTCTGCAGGGCGAGCCCCATCGTGTCCTTGTCGGAGAGCGGCTTGGCCTCGACCGTGAGGTCGCCGGCAGCGATCGCGTTGGCGAGACCGGCCGTCGCGTTGAGGTTGGCCGTCATCCCGTTCATCGCGGCGATGAGGTCGCCGATCTCGTCGCGGGAGCCGGTATCCACGTTCTGGCTCAGGTCACCCAGCGCCACAGCATCGGCCAACGCTACGGCGCGACCGAGCCCGCGGGAGATCGAGAGGGCGAGCCAGGTGGCGAGAGCGAGGCCAAGAAGAAGGGCGGCGGCAACCGCCGCGATCATGATCATCTGGCCCTCGCTGGCTTCCATCCCGGCCCGCGCCACGGCATCGGCCATGCGGCGGCTCTGGAGTTCGATCAGGGCATCGAAGGCGTTGATGGCCGCCGTGCTCTGTGTCGCATACTCGCTCGAGGCGAGTTCGACCGCCCGGATCGCCGCGCCGGTTCCCACGAGGCTCAGAGCTTTGTCGAAGGAAGAGGCCCAGATCTCGAATTTCTGGCGCAGCCCGGCGGAGGACGCGGTATTCGCTGCGTTGACGCGGAGCAGATCATCCATTGCACGCGAGATCTCCTCGCGTGTCTGCTGGGCCGCCCTCACACGCTGGTCGAGCCCTTCGACTGTCGTCGCCCCGGTCGCCGCCTGCAGCTGTCCCCAGCTCCGTTCCAAGCGGATTTGAAAGGCCGAGGCGAGCTTGGACAAATCCTCGGAGGCTCCCACCTCCGGCTGAGACTTGGCGAGGGTCTCGAGTTCCGATCGTAACGCGGCCATTGCTGGGTGGCCATTGGTATTGATTTCGGACCAAGTCCTGGCGGTCGAGTTGAGGCGCGTCAATTCCAGGATCTTCCCGGCCAGCGCGCGCTGCTTCTCGTATTTGTCGGAGAGGGTGTTGAAGAGGCGCAGGCCCTCCTCGATGTTGATGTAGGTCTTGGCCTTGCCCAGGGCCTCCAGGGCCGCAGCCTGATTGTCGGCGGTGCGTTTGACGAAATCCGCCATCTGGGCATCGTCGGAGCTGATCACCGCCGCGCGGGTATTCGAGACACCGCGGATCGCCTGCGCCTTCGCATCGAGCACGTGAGCCTGCATCGTGGCGCGGCCGACGACGAACTTCATGGCCTCCTCGGCCGACTTGAGCTTCATGTAGCCCACGCCACCGGCAGCCGCGCTCAAGAACAGGACGGTTCCGAAGCCTATGGCAAGTTTCGCCTTGATTGTGAAGCGCATCTTTCTTGCCCCTCTTTTGCTATATTAATGTTTTCTTGATATCGGGCATAATGACGAATTCATCGTCGCATTTGACGATTCCTTTGATATATTCTGGTTTCCAGGGGGCTCCGACCTTCGGTACGGGCTGCTGGTTTCCGAAATCGATCTCCCTGACCTCGAAGACCTTGTCGGCGACCAGGGCGACTACGACGGGATCGCCGTCGATCTCGACCTCGATCACCACGAAGCGGGTGTCCGGCGTGGTCGCGGCCGGCTTCATGCCGAAGCGCTCGCGGATATCGGCGAGCGGCACCACGTTGCCGCGCACGTTGACGATGCGGTCGAGATGGGAGCGCGCGCCCGCGACGCGGGTCGCCGGGATCGGGTCGATGATCTCGCGCACCATGCCGGCATCGAGGGCGAAAGTCTCGGAGCCGATGCGCAGCATCACGACCTGCAGGGTACCGTCCCCCCGGACGGTTGCGGATGCGTCGGACATCAGGCCACCTCTTGGAACTCGCGGACCGGATCCGCGCGGCCACCCGTCACGAGCTGGCCGACATCGATGATGAGGGCGGCGGTGCCGTCGCCCAGGATCGTCGCGCCGGAGAAGGTCGTGACATCGGCCTGCAGCTTCGACAGCGACTTGATCACCGTCTGGTGGTTGCCGATGATCTGGTCGGCGACGAGCCCGACCCGGGCCTCGCCGACCGAGACGACGATCACCTTCTGATGCGGATCGGGCGCGTCCGTGGCGCCGAAGAGCTGGCGCAGCCGCAGGAACGGCACGAGGTCGCCCCGGATGTCGAGGAAATCCCGGCCGCGCTCGCTGCGCTCGCTCTCGGGCAGCTCGACGCATTCCTCCACCGCCGAGAGCGGCACGACGTAGCGCCCGTCGCCGACCCGGATCAGCAGCCCCTCGATGATCGCCAGGGTCAGCGGCAGGCGCAGGACGACCGTGGTGCCGGCCCCCGGATCGGTGCTGACGTCGATCGTGCCGCGCAGGGACTCGATGGTCTTCTTGACCACATCCATGCCGACGCCCCGGCCCGACAGGGCCGAGATCTCCCGGGCTGTCGAGAAGCCCGGCGCGAACAGGAACTGGTAGATCTGCTGGTCGGTGAGCACGGCGCCTGGCTGGACGAGGCCCTTCTCCTCCGCCTTGGCGCGGATCCGCGCGGCATCGAGCCCGGCGCCGTCGTCGCTCACGCTCACCAAAACCTGCGCGCCGACATGCTCGGCGGTCAGCGCGATGCGTCCGGTCGCGGCCTTGGCCGCCGCCCCGCGGCGCGCGGGATCCTCGATGCCGTGGTCGATCGCGTTGCGGATCAGGTGGACCAGCGGGTCAGCGAGGCGCTCGATCATGGTCTTGTCGAGCTCTGTCTCCTCGCCCTCGGTAACGAAGTCGACGGGCTTGCCGAGATCGCGCGAGAGATCGTGGACGAGGCGCCGGAAGCGGCCGAACAGCGAGCCGATCGGCACCATGCGGATGCCGATGGTGGTGTCGCGCAGCCGGGCCGACAGGCGCTCGATCTCCTCGGAGATCGCCTTGATGGCGGGATCCTCCTGCAGGCCGGCGAGCTGGCTGAGGCGGGCCTGGGCGATCACGAGTTCGCCGACCCGGTCCATCAGCGCGTCGAGGCGCTGGGCCTCGACGCGGACCGTGGTGGCCGCCCGTTCCTCCGTGCGGCGCGGCGTTGCACGTGCCGCGGCCGGCGCCGCCGGGGACGCGGCGAGGGCCGGGACCGGAGGTGGGGAAGGTTCGGAGACGGGGGCCGGCTCCGGGCTGGGCGCTTCCGGCGCCGCCGCAAGCGGGGCCAGGCTCAGGCTCATCTCGTCCCGGACGAACAGGAACACGTCTTCGATGGCCTCGCGGCTCACGGCGCCGAGGAGGGTCACGTCCCATCCGATCGCCAGGGCTTCCGGGTCGAGGGCTTCGAGATCCGGCAGGGCGTCGAGGCGCGGCACCACGGTGCAGGCGCCGAGGTCGCGCAACTCGTCGAGGAGGGCGAGGGGGTTGGTGCCGTTGCGCAGGATATCGGGATCGAAGCTGAAGCCGATCCGCCAGCCCGCCGGCACCTCCGGAGCCTGCGCTGCCTCGCCGGGGAGGGGAGCCGCAGCGGTTCCGGCGCCGCCGCCCACCAGCCGCCCCAGCTCGGCCAGGATCGCCTCGCCGATCACGGGCGCCGTGGCATCCGGATCCTCGATCAGTGTCCGGATATGGTCCTTGGCCGAGAGCGAGACATTGACGAGATCGACGCTCACCCGCACCTCACCGCGCCGGACGCGGTCGAAGGCGGTCTCGAAATCGTGGGTGAAGGCAGCGACCTGCTCGAAGCCGAACATCGCGCCCGACCCCTTGATGGTGTGGAGCGCCCGGAAGGCGGTGTCGATCAATCCCCTGTCCTCGGGCCTGTCGCCGAGGTCGAGCAGGGTCGTCTCCAGGCATGCCAGAAGTTCAGCGGCTTCGGCGCGGAAGACATCCGTGGGATCGAGAGCAGTCATGGGCGATACCGGATCGGAACATGCGGAACGCGTCGTCCGGTAAGGGCGGTGCGCCCCCGGCGATGCCGGATCGACCGCAAGATCGGCCGCAGGCCCGGCAACCGATGACAGAACAACAGCGTCCGGCTGACGGGCAACATTAGTTAGTCTGCGCCTAATTTTGAATTAACGCGCCGATTTATGATTAAGGTGAAGGCGGCGTGGAGTGGATCGGCCGTGAAAGGATGATTTTATACTGTCTTTGTGGGATGCCGTGAGTAAGTGCTCCTGGGTTCACGGGATCACAGGATCGGGGGCGGCCATGCCGCTTGCGTGTCGTTCCGGATCCGATGGCTTCCGCCAAAGCCCCTGCGGGCGCTCCGGTCTCTCTTGCGGTCCGCCAAAGCGGACCGATGCGGTGACGCAGTTCCAATCGAGGGAGCCGCCGCCCCAGCCCGTTGGTTCGTCCGGTCGTCGGAAGGTGCCGAGACCGAGCCCGCCTCCACCCGTCGAGGGGGGCCGGAATCGTCACTCAGAGCCCGATCGACCGATCGATCCTGGCATCCATGACGATCCTCATGCTGAGGAGCTGCGCCGGCAGCCGCGAAGCATGCCGCGCCGCTCCACCGGTAGACCGGAGACACGGGATCGGCCGTACCGGTGTGCTTCGAGGCTTGCGCTTTCGCTCGGCGCCTCGGCATGAGGAGCGTGGGACTTGCCGGCGAGCGGACTCGAACAGGTGCTCAGAACAGGTCGATCCCGGCCAGCGGGTCGTCCCGATCCTGCTCCGGCGGCTTGGCCGGGCCCCGTCCCGTCAGGGCGAGGCTCAGGCGATCGCGCACTTCGCCCAGGGTGCAGCGGGCGATCATCGCCTCGACCCAGGCGGCATCGCGGGAATCCGCGTCGGCGGGACCGGTCTCGGCGGTCGTGCGCTCTTCGAGCTGATGCAGCTGCGTCCCCGCGGCGCGC
The DNA here is from genome assembly GCF_014845115.1 of Methylorubrum zatmanii. Taxonomy (GTDB): domain Bacteria; phylum Pseudomonadota; class Alphaproteobacteria; order Rhizobiales; family Beijerinckiaceae; genus Methylobacterium; species Methylobacterium zatmanii. The sequence continues at coordinate 5,516 of NZ_NKUI01000193.1, forward strand.
AGCACGATCTCCAGATTCTGCAGGCGCTGCTTGGCGAGATCCTGGAATTGCATCGCGACGATTGCTGCCGAGACATCGTCGGTGACCGCCTGTGTGGTCTCGGCGGTCTGCTGCAGCACCCCGGCGAAGCGAGAACTCTGCTCGACCAGGGCCTGCATCGCCATGCCGACCCGGGCCTCGGCGTTCCGGCTTTCCTCCGACATGTCGATGGCGGCGATGTCGTGCACGAGGGCGTGGCTCGCGCGCAGGCCGGTGGCGATCGAGGCGATCTGTCCCCGGATCACCCCCGAGAGCGTGTTGATCGAGGCGGCGAGCGCCCGCACCTCGTCGGCCACCACCGCGAAGGCGCGGCCGGCATCGCCGGCGCGGGCAGCCTCGATCTTGGCGTTCAGCGCCAGCAGGTTCGTCTGGCGGTTGATCTTCTCGACCTCGGCAACGCTGCCCTCGACGGAGGTCAGGGTGGTCAGGACGCCGTCGAGGGTGCGCACCATCGTGCCGCCGGACGACGACATGGCGTTGATCTTGTCGATCAGGGCGCGCAGCGTCTCGCCAAGCCCCGCCGCGACATCGGCGAGATGAAGGGTCCGGCCGTCGATCTGCACCGCCTGGATCGAGGAGACCAAGCCGCCGACGATCTCGGACTGGTCACGGGTCGTGGCGGCGATCCGCTGAAACCGGTCTGACAGGCCGTGGACGCTGACCTCGACATCCGCCGAGACGATCCCGACTTCCCCGATCAGGGCATCGAGGGCCGCACGCTGCTGCGCGGAGAGGCCGAGCCAGGCCTGGAGCAGCTCGGCCGCGTCGGGCCGGGTGCCGGAGGGCAGGGGGCCGCCGGGCCGCCCCCAGTGTTCGGGGCCGGGTCGCGCAGCGTCATGGCCCGCCTGAAAGGACATTGTCCGGCTTCCTCAAGTCTTCCGTGGCGCCGGTTCCGATGGGCGGAGATCGAAACCGATACGCTTCAGCCCGCGTGGTGATGGAATCCGCCGAACCCCAGATCCGGCAACCCGCAAGGATCGGTCGGCCGCGATCCGGGTGCGGCAACACCCTGACCGGACCGAACGACGGGTCATCGGGGCCAGTGCTAGTCTTTCGGGTTGAAGGAAGAGTTATGCACCGGGGCGCGCGGACGATCCCCGTCACTCGGAAGGGCCGCCGCTGCCCGGCCCTGCGGATCGATGGGCAAGGCTCCGGCATGGGGCGGCTTCGAGGGCGGGCGAAAGCCGAGGGAGATCGCGCTGTCCGACGCATTCGAGGCGTTGATTTACCGACATTTTAAGGGCGGGCCGACATCGTGTCCGTGCCGCACCCCTTCCGGGTCCGGGCCGCAAGAACAGACGTCCATGTCCGATCCGGTTACCCTCCCGCTTGGCTCCGATTGCAGCATCCAGGCCGTCAAGCCGCTGCAGGCCGATCTGATCGCGGCCTTCGCCGGGGCGGAGGCCGTCACCCTCGATTGTGCGCGGATCGAGCGGGCCGACATCGCTTTCGTTCAGATCGTCCTGGCGGCGTCCGCGACGGCCGAACGGCGCGGCAAGCGCCTCGGCCTCGCCAACCTGCCCGCTCCGGTCGAGGCGGCGTTCCACCGCGCGGGCATCGCCGCAGCGCTCTTCGCCCCTCGCTGACGCGTCCTCCCGGACGGCGTCGCCCGGTAATGGGGTTCGCTGTGTCCTATTCCGAGGGCCGCCCGCCTCTCGCCGAGCCGACCCGCTCGAAAGCCCGCCTGTCGGCTGGAGCGATCCGGCGGTGTCGCCCTCTCCCACCGGCTGAGTTCCGGCTCGGCCCGAGATCTCTTTGCTCTTCCCGAACTCTTCCCGAAGGACCCGTATCCGCCATGGCCACCATCCTCGCCGTCGATGACTCCCCCAGCATCCGCCAGATGATCAAGGTCGTCCTCGGTCCGGCCGGTCACACGGTGATCGAGGCCGGCGACGGCGCCGAGGGCCTCGCCAAGGCCGGCAGCAGCGCGCTCAATCTCGTCATCACCGACCTCAACATGCCGGTGATGAACGGGCTGGAGATGATCGCGAAGCTGAGGGGCCTGCCCTCCTGCACCGGTGTGCCGATCCTGTTCCTGAGCACCGAATCGGACGAGGGCATCAAGCAACGGGCCAAGCAGGCGGGCGCGACCGGCTGGATCACCAAGCCGTTCAAGCCGGAGCAGCTTCTGGCGGTGGTGTCGAAGCTGACCCGGGCCTGACGAGACCCGATCGATCCGGTCCGCGTTGGCCCCGCAGGGTGCCGAGGCGGGCTCCCGGCGGCCGGCAGCGTGGGATGGGGACCCAATGGGTTGAGCTGGCGACCCCGGTAGGGCTCGAACCTACGACCTGCCGCTTAGAAGGCGGCTGCTCTATCCAGCTGAGCTACGGGGCCGACGCCAAGCGTCGTATCAGGCCCCTTGCCACCCGTCCATGAGAGAGTCCGGCCGAAGGCCGCGTCCGCCTCGCTTCTGAGATCGCTTCTCCTGGAGGAGGGCGGCCGCCGTCCTGTCCCCCGCTTGCCGATGTCCGGCCGGGCTCTGGGGTGGTGGCGCGCCTCCGCGAAGGCAGGCTGCGATCAGGGCAGGACGGCGCGCCGGTAGAGATGCCAAGTGGCGTGGCCTAGGATCGGTAGCACGAGGGCGAGGCCGATGAAGAGCGGCAGCATCCCCACGACCAGCAGGCCGACGATGGTCAGGCCCCAGACGAGCATCGTGCGCGGGTTCTCCCGCACGAGTGCCAGGGAGGTCTCCATGGCTGTGGCCGCATCGGCACCGCGATCGATGATCAGCGGGAAGGTGACGGCGCTGATGGCGAGCGCCAGCAGGGAAAAGGCAGCGCCGACCAGATTTCCGGCGACGATCAGCGCCCAGCCACGGGGCGTGGTCACCACCTCTTGGGCAAGGGCGAACATCGAGGCGAAGCGCGTCTCCCCGAACAGCGCCCAGTACAGCCCCATGGCGGAGATGATCCAGGCGACGAAGAGGATCAGCAAGACGGCGCCAACCATCCCGATGGCCTTGGCCGATCGGTTCGTCAGGGGGGTGAAGGCTTTGACCCAGGATGTGTCGAGGCCCAATTCGCGTCGCCGGCTTAGCTCGTAGAGAGTGATCGCCGCGAAGGGGCCGATAAGGGCGAAGCCAGAGGCCAGGGGAAACAGGATCGGGATCAGCCGACCCTCGAACGTCGCTGCCGCGATGAGAACGCCCGCGACCGGATAGATGGCGATGAGGAACAGGACATGGGTCGGCATCGCACCGAAATCGTCCATTCCTTGTTTCAGCGCGGCGCGAAGATCCTGTAGGTCGATTCTGCGCAGGTTGGGGTGGGGCGCCGTCAGCAGCGTCGATGCGGCATGAGGATATGCCATCGGATCGTCCTCTCTGTAGAAGACTTGCCTTGATCGGGCGGTGAAGAGCAATCTTTGTCGTCAAGCTTTCATCTGCGGATTTTCTGAAAGTCTATCAACAATCTTCTCGCGTGTCACAGCGGATTCATTTCCGGTTTGTGAGTCGGTATTGGGCTTTTCTCCCTGATCTTGTGCTGGTCTCATGGGGCTGCCCAACGGGTCCGCGGCATCGATCTGCTCGCGATGCCTGCCTTGGTGAGGTGGGATTCGCGGGCCCGACGAGAAACGAAGCCTGAAGCGCGGGAACGGGGTCTATCTCCGTGCTTGTCTTCTCTACCTCTCTCTGAACGGGCGACGACTGTCGCCGGGGGGGCACCCGCCATCCGGAATGGCCGTCGGATGCATTCTCGCAGCCCGTGGCGGCTCCCTTGGAGGTTTTCGTATTTTTTCCGATTGACGGTCCGGATCGTGGTGCGTATACGCCTGCTCATCGACGGGGCGGCGCTCTCCGGCTTGTTGCTGGGGCGGGGTTCCGGTGGTCTTCGAGGCTGTTGGGGAAGCGGAGCTGATCCGGGCGACTGGATCGGGCGTTCTCTGTCTTTGATGTCTTGGAGTGTCGGCCGGTCCGGGCACTGCGGTGCCGGTGGGGCGGGTTGACAGGACGGTTCGCCGGCTCTAGAGCCGCGGACCGCTGCGGCGGGACCGATCTGGTCCGGCGCGGAG
>NZ_NKUI01000194.1 GCF_014845115.1 Methylorubrum zatmanii
GCTGGGGGCGGGAGCCGGCGGTGGCCCCGCTCGCAGCGGTCACGGGCACCCGCAGCGGGCGCGGCGCGGCCAATCCCCGGCGCCTGTTCCTCGTCGACTTCACCGGCGACGCCCTGTTCACGGCCGAGGGCGCGGTGGTCCCGCTCGAGACGGTGCTGATCGCGAGCCCCGGCCGGATCGTGGAGGGCGCCACCCGCTGGATCGCCCATCCGCAGCGCCGCACCGTGCGCGTCGCCTTCGAGCTCGATCCCGGCAGCGAGCGGGCCTGCGAGCTGCGCCTTGCCCTCAAGACCGGGGGACGGCCGATCACCGAAACGTGGCTGTACCGCTGGACGCCGTGACCGTTTCGCCCACCGGAGCGCCGATGCCCGAAACCGCCGACATCGCTTCCCGCGCGCCCCTCACGGAGGCGCGTCCCGTCCCCGCCGGGGAGGCGGCCGAATGCCGGCCCGCCCCGCCGCAGGCGCCTCCGGCGATGCCGCCCCGGGCGCCGCTGGCCATGCCGGTGCAGGACCTGCGCACCAAGCCCGTCGCCCGGCGCCAGGGCGGCGGCGGGCCGCTCGCGGCGCGCCTGTTCGTGTTCGGCGGGGCGGCCGCGCTCACCGCCTACGGCGCGGTGCAGATGTACGAGGTGATCTCGGTCTCCGGCGGCGCCACCTGGCTGCAATACGTGCTGCTGGTGCTGTTCGTGCTGAACTTCTCGTGGATCGCGCTCGCCTTCACCGCCGCGCTGCTCGGCTTCGCGGCGCTGCTGCGGCGGACGCGGCCGGCGCCGCTTCCGGCGACCCTGGCCAGCCGCACCGCCATCGTAATGCCGGTCTACAACGAGGGCAGCGCCCGGGTCTTCGCCGGCCTCCAGGCGATGCACGAGGAGGTGGCGGCGACAGGCCTCGGCCGGCATTTCGACTGGTTCGTGCTCTCGGATTCGACGCAAGCCGATGCCTGGATCGCCGAGGAGCGCGCCTTCCTGGCCCTGCGCGACGAACTCGGGGCGGAGGCCCGCCTCTATTACCGGCACCGCGAGAAGAACCATCACCGCAAGGCCGGCAACATCGCCGATTTCGTCACCGGCTGGGGCGCCGCCTACGACCACATGCTGGTGCTCGATGCCGACAGCCTGCTCACCGGCGCCTGCATCGTGCGGCTGGCCGCCGCGATGGAGGCCGACCCCGACGCGGGCATCATCCAGAGCCTGCCGCTCATCATCAACCGCAACACCCTGTTCGCCCGGCTCCAGCAATTCGCCGCGCGCATCTACGGGCCGGTCATCGCCACCGGCCTCTCGGTCTGGTCGGGCCGGGACGGCAATTACTGGGGCCACAACGCGATCATCCGCATGCGCGCCTTCGCCGAGGCCGCCGGCCTGCCGGACCTGAAGGGCCGCCCGCCCTTCGGCGGCCATATCCTCAGCCACGATTTCGTCGAGGCGGCGCTGATCCGCCGCGCCGGCTGGGGCGTGACCATGCTGCCGCGCCTGGAGGGCTCCTACGAGGAGAGCCCGCCCTCGTTGATCGACCTCGCCGTGCGCGACCGGCGCTGGGCCCAGGGCAACCTCCAGCATGCCCGCGTCATCGGCGCGGCCGGTCTCGCCCCGGCCTCGCGCCAGCACTTCGCCACCGGCATCGCCGGCTACGTCGCCTCGCCGCTCTGGCTCGCCCAGCTCGTGATCGGCATCGTCATCGTGCTGCAGACCGCCTGGGTGCGCCCGGAATATTTTTCGGCCGAGTTCGGCCTCTATCCGGTCTGGCCGCGCTTCGATCCCGTGCGCGCGCTCCAGCTGTTCGCGCTGACCATGGGCATCCTGCTCGCGCCGAAATTCTTAGGACTCATCCTGGCGCTCATCGACGGCGAGACGCGGCGGGCGAGCGGCGGAGCCGGCCGGCTGACGCTCTCCTTCCTGATCGAGATCCTGCTCTCGGCCCTGATCGCGCCGATCGCGATGCTGATCCAGTCGGGCTCGGTGTTCCAGATCCTGGCCGGGCGCGACACCGGCTGGAACCCGCAGCGGCGCGACGACGGCTCGATTCCGGTCGCGGACATCGTTCGCCGCCACCGCTGGCATACCGGCCTCGGCCTCGTCACCGGCATCGCGGCCTTCGCCATCGCCACCTCCCTGTTCCTGTGGATGTCGCCGACGATCCTCGGCCTCGTGCTGGCGATCCCGCTCTCCTGGGCGAGCGGCCAGCTCGCCCTCGGCCTCGCCCTGAAGAGCCGCGGCCTGCTGGTGACGCCGGAGGAGCAGGCCCCGCCCGCCATCGCCCGACGAGCCGGCGAGCTCGCCCGCCGCAACGCCGCGCGCGGCTTCGACGACACCGACGCGCTCCAGGCCCTCCACGCCGACGCGGCGCTCGCCCGCGCCCACGCGACGATGCTGCCCCAAGCCTCACCCCGGCCCCGCGGCAACATCGACACCGACCACACCCTGGCCCGCGCCAAGATCGTGGAGGCAGACACCCTCTCCGAGGCCCAGGCCTGGCTCGCCCCGAAGGAGCGCTTCGCCCTGCTGCACGACCGCGCCCTCCTCGATCAGCTCGCCCGCCTGCGGGCCGCCTGACCCGGCCGGGCACCCCGGTAGCGGCCCTCGAACGGGGCGGGGCAGCGAGGCCCGTCACGACAGGCGTTGACGCTGATCCCCGCGCAGCCATAGACAGAGCCAGCCGCAGGCCGCGTCCGCGCGACCCGCAGCGGCCTCAGGAAGGGTGGCCGAGTGGTTTAAGGCAGCGGTCTTGAAAACCGCCGTGGGGGCAACTCCACCGTGGGTTCGAATCCCACCCCTTCCGCCAGTTTTTTGATCTGCATGGCCATGCGTGGTTTTCCGGGCTGTCGAACCCGTTGAGGCATCACCCTATTTTCCCGTGACGTGGTCGCGCGAGGGTACGTCAGGACCGCCAAGGATACGCGTTGTGCTTGGGCACCCTCGTACCGAGGCTAGAGCTGCTACCGATCAGGTTGGATCGAAGGCATCGCCTCCTGCAGCGGCGAGGCAGTTGCGGCAGGCCTTTGGTTTGAGGCTGTCGAGGGCTGAGCGGATCGCCGCCTTCAGGTCGGGAAGCGTCCGAGCGGCAGCTTTGCGCAGATCGGCCTTCAGCTTGGCGAACACTTGATTGATAGAGTTGAAGTCGGGCGAGTCGGGCGGAAGTAGAGCAACTTGGCGCCCGCGGCCTGGATTGCTTCGCGTACACCCGCGCCCTTGTGAGCGCCGGGATTGTCCAAGATCGCCGTGTCGCCCGGCCTCAATGCTGGCACCAGAGTGTCGGTGACATAGGCCCGGAAGCGCTCGCCGTTGGTTGCTCCGTCGAAGAGGGCGGCAGCGACCACACCACCCGTGCGCAGGGCCGCGGTGACGGTCGTCGTCTTTCAATGACCGTGAGAGACAGCAAGACGGCAGCGCTCGCCGCGCGGCAAGCCGCTCACGCTGGTGGTGATGCCGCGTTCGGGCAAAAGGGCGCGCAGTTCCGACAGGGTGGGCGTCGGGCGCTCCAAACGCAGCTCGACGATCGACGCGGCCTGCACTTCGAGGGGCTGCGGGCGCCGGTCGCCGCCTTGCGGCTTGGCCGCCACCCGGGCTTCCCGTTCGAAGCTCTCCGGCCAGCGCATGGCGCTGGCCGGACTGGCCCCAAACCGCTCGGCCGCCTGACGGCGCGAGGCGGCTTCGGCCACAGCTTTCACGACGCGCTCACGCAGATCCGACGATAACGGTGCCGCCATCCATCCTCCTGTCGATCGCTGACAGGGAAGCGGATCGGACCCGGCGAGAACTCTCCACCGATTCAGGGCGGTCGGCAACAGCTCTAGTGGAACGCCTTAAACGCGATGATCGTCTCTGACTCTTTCACGCCTCTGAGCCGGAGCAGGAAGTCGTTCACGAACAGGCCGATATCGACATCGTTGTCCACGTGAAACTTGGCCAGGATGTCGAAGCGACCGGCCGTCGAATAGATCTCCGAGGCGATCTCCATCGCCAGGAGGGCATCGGAAACGGTGTAAGTCTGTCCGATCTCACATTTGATTTGGACGAAGAACGTCTTCATGCCGATCTCCCACGCCGTTCCCAATGTGCTGCCGCAGCCTCTGAGACACCAAGATCGCTGTCGCGATCAAGCCGACGGAGCGCTCGGCGGCGCCCCGTTCTATTTGGCCGGACGTATCTCTCAGTTGAAGTGCCCGACCCAGCGGACCGTGTAGCGCTGGCCTTCCGGGCGGTTCCGGGCACCAAATTCGTAAAAGGCGTTGAAGAAGAGGAAGTTGTCCTTGTTCACCGCGAGCAGGGCGCCAGGGCCGAGGGCGTAAACACGCTCCCGGCGGCCAGGAACGGCGATGCCGTTGGCGAGGGTATCGCTGATCTGCTGAAGCCAGTAGCCGTTGACGCCGAGCTTCAATTCCTTGGTCACGCTGTACTCGGAGGCGAAGTTGGCGTGGAGCGCCTGCCCGGCCTGCGTCGAGAATACGGTGGGGCCGAAGCCGATATTCGGGCGGTCGTTCGTCGCATTCCAGAGATAGTGGAAGCGTGCCGAGACCGTCCAATCCGGTGTCAGGAACAGCGTGCCTGCCACGTAGGGGTTGAAGGAGAAGAAGTTCGAGCCGGGATTGACCGCTGCGGTCGGATCGTACTTGCCGGTCGGCAGGATCATCTGAGCCTCGACGCGGCCCAGGAAGACCGGTCCCTTCTCGCCCATGATCGGATCGAACTGGATGAAAGGGCCGATCAAAATGTCGCCGATGCCCTGCTGCGCCTTCAGGGCCGCCCCGTTGAGGCCATCATCCGCGCTGGAAGCAGGGATCGCCGGGATGATGAGGTCGAGTCCCAGCGCGCCGGGGCCGATCTTGATCGGTGAGACGTAGAGCAACTGAGTTAGGCTGGCGAAGACTGTGATGTCCTGCTTGGGCAGACCGAGGCTGCGGCCGCGATTGTCCGTGAGGCGCCCGGCCGAATAGACTTGCAGATACTGAGTTGGATACCAGCCGGGTCCCGATGGCGGCGCGCCGTCGAGGAAGCTGGTGAAGCCGAGATTCAGGTTCGGCAGGTCGTAGGCTGCCGCTGGCCCCGAGATGCCGCAGGCGGCGAGGGCGACGGCCGCCCGCTTCGCGAAAGACCGGACCCAGCCCGGCACCCCCATTCCTCGTGTCGTCATGATGCCCCCTCGCGTAAAGTGAATGCGCCGCCGCCTCCTGGCCGCGCCGCGGATGGATGAGAGATCAGGCGCCCGGCACCGCGCCCGGCGGCAGGAAGTCGACCTCGCAGGCCGCGGAGCGGCGCACGACTTCTTCCGGGTCGGTAAGGTTGTGAAGGAGGTCGAACAGCTCCTTGAGCTTGCGACCTGGGCTCACCCAGAAGATCGCCCGGTTGGGCTTGTCAGTCTTATTGTAATAGGCGTGCGGCTTGCCCGCAGGCATGCAGACGAGATCACCCGCCTTCGCTTGCAACCATTGCCCATCGAGGTAGAGGTCGAACATGCCTTCGAGGACGTAGATAAACTCGTCCTGTGTGGGATGAATATGCGGCGGGACGAATGTTCCCGGCGGATCGAAGGTTTCGAAAGAGAAGGCGCTGTCGCAATTGGCCTTGAAATAGTAGGTGTGGCCGAGAACGTTCCAGACCGTTCCGTCGACGCCTTCCCCCGCCCTGGTGATTCCGGCGGGAAGCGGACCGATGTTGCTCATGATTTCCTCACTTTGCTGAATTTTTCGACACAAAGATAGCTTATCTTATGAGCTTATAAAGACGAATACTCAGTGCGCGGCCTCAAGTCTGCTATCCATTTGACGTCTGCGTTATCCATTTCACGCGGGAAACGGAGCTCGGCCCGCGACGGAGACTTGTGTAGGTTTTGTTGCAACAGGCATTCTTGCGCCTTGGGCCTGGACGATCGATTGGGCCATGGAAGACGAGAAGCCACGCGAGCCCCACGATCCTGTCGCCGCCGCTCCGCCGCTGGCGCGCTACACGCTCGTCGACACGCGCGACCCCGAGTTGGCGCGGGAACAGATCGGGCGGATCTTCTGTCCCCACGACCTGAATCCGGTCGGCCCCGGTGCGGCCGCCCTGTTCAAGGCCCGGCACCACTCGGCGGCCTGACGTTGAACTTCGTATCGTACGGGGCCGAGGTGGAGATCGATCCCGGCTGCCTCGACCGGTTCTTCCTGCTCCAGGTGCCGCTCGCCGGGTCCGCCCTCGTCCGGAACGGGACGCACGAGACCCTCGCGAATGTCGACCGCGCCACCCTGCTCTCGCCCGCCTTCCCGACGCGGATGGTGTGGGACGCGGGCTGCGAGAAGCTCATCGTCCTCGTGCCGCGTGGGCTTCTGGAGGAGCACGTCATCCGGGTGCTCGACCGGATCCCCCGCCCGTTCGAGTTCGATCCGGCCATCGATCTGCGGCGTCCGAGGGGGGCCGCGATCCGCTCCCAAGTCACGCTGCTGCAGCATCTCGCGGAGAGCCGCGACCGGCCGTCCGCGGGCACCGATGTGTTCGAGCGGGAACTGGCCTCGGCCTTCGTCACACTGCTCGTCGGGCACATGCTCGAACGGGGTGGCGGGACGTCGCTGCCGCAATCCCAGCGCGTCTCGGTGGCGCCCGCGCATGTCCGGCGGGCGGAGGAGTACATTCGGGCCCATCTCGATTCCGCTCTGACCTTGCCGCATCTCGCCGAGAAGTCCGGAAGCAGCATGCGCTCGCTTCAGGAGGGCTTCCGGCAGTTCCGCGAGAGCACGATTTCCGACTTCATCCTGGCCCAGCGGCTCGACCGCTGGCGGACGCTGATCCTCGCCTCCGATGCGGATGCGAAGGTGGGCGACCTCGCCCTGTGTGTCGGGCTCAACCATCTCGGCCGGGCGGCGGCGGCCTATCGCGCCCGCTTCGGCGAAGCGCCCTCGCAGACGCTTCGCCACCGCCACCGTTGAGGGGCGGGTTCAGGCCGCGCGCGACGTCTCCACGGACTTCAGGGCCGTGGGACGGGGCGCGGCCTCCGCCCGGTAGACCGGCGCGCGGGCGAGGAGGTCTGCGTAGACGGGCGGGCGGAGAGGCGCGAACACCGCGGTGACGGGGTTCGCCTCGCGGGTCGGCACGCCGATATCGGCCAGCAGGCTCGCGAAGTGGTGGTTGTGATAGGGGGCGATGCAGAGCCCGCCATAGCCCTTCGCGGAGGGCCGCTCGGCCTGGCGCCACGTCCGCAGGCGGGAGATGTCCCGCTCCATCTCCGCGCGGGTCGGCGGGTGGGCAAGTTGGCCGTCCATGTAGCGCACCAGCCAGTTCGCACCGAGTTCGGCGGACAGGTTGGTGGCGAAGCTGGAATTAAAGCCGACGAAGCCGAGATCGGGCAGGTCGGGATTCACTACCCAGCGATAGAGCCGGTACTGGCCGTCCGCATCGATGAGCTTGGCCCGGTCGGTGGCGTCGAGCACCGGCACGTCCTGGCGCCAGCCGGTAGCCATGACCACCAGATCGGCCGGGACCTTCCGGCCAGTGGTGAGGACAGCCTGCGACCCCTCGTAGGAGGCGATGGTGCCCTGGATCGCGGTGATCTTGCCCTCCGTCACCAGCTTGTAGAAGCCGGGCGTCTCCACCGCGAGGTTGCAGTGGATGTCGTCCTCGATCCGGGTCTTGGGCCGGAGCCCGTTCTTGTTGAGCTTGAACTGGCGCGTCAGCAGCGTCTCCAGCCCCCGCCAGTTCGCCCAGATCAGCGGGGTGGCGAGCTTCTGCGCGATGCGGCGCACCGGGCCCGCATTGTAGGGCAGGAACATCGATTCCGCCGCGCGGCAGTAGAGGATCCGCTTGAAGTTGATCAGGCCGCCGAAGAAATACGGAATCTTCCAGGTCGGCTCCAAGAAGACCAACGTCACGGCGCTCGCCCCGTGCTTTACGGCGCTGACGGCGACGTCGGTGGCGGATTTCGAGTAGCCCAACACCACGATCCGCTTGCCGCGTACCGATTCTGCGTCGTTGTGCTCGCTCGAATGCAGGATCGTCCCGCCATTGGCGCGGAACGCGTCGGCGCCGGGATGGGCGGGCTTGTTCATGTGGCTGAACTGGCCGGTGCAGATGGCGACGAAGTCGTAGCTCTGCGTGCTCGCCGCCCCGTCCTGACCTTTCGTCGTCACGTCCCAGCCGAGACCGGTGCGCTTCTTCAGCCCCGTCACCGACTGGCCGTAGCGAATGAGCGGGATCAGGCCGAACCGCTCGGCGTAGCTCCGCAGATAAGCGAAGACCTGCCCGCCCGACGGCCATTCCGGATAGGCCGTCGGCATCGGCAACTCGCTGAAGGCGTAGATGTCCTTGGGCGTCTGCGTCTTCACATCGGGATAGGAGCGGGAGGGCTCCCACACGCCGCCGAGATCTGGGCCGCGCTCCAGCACCGTGACGTGGTGTCCGCGCTCGCGGAACGCCTTGGCGGCGGCGAGGCCGCTGATACCCGAGCCGATGACGCACACATTGCGCTGCGTGATCATGATGCTGTCTCCTTCACGGGCGCCTCGTTCGAAGCGCATCTTCCATGCAGGAAATTTCACGTCAGCCGCTTTGGCGAGCTATCCCGAACACGATCCAACTATCCGGATCGCGCATCAATGTGACGGAGACTTCGGAAAACTTCGAGATATCGAGGCATCTATCCTTTCGCGGCGATGTTGCGCCACAAAAACCGAATGTGCATATGCAATATATTGAGCACTTTGCTCGCAGGGCGGGCAGGTCCTGCCTGTGAAACGGGCCCCCGAAAAACGGGCGCGAAACGTCGGAAGCCCGGCCTTGGTGAGGGCCGGGCTTCCGTGCGTCGATCCGATTCGGGCGGGAGGCGAGGGGGCGCCGGCCTCAGCAGGCGGCGGCGACGGCTTTGGCCAGCGTGCCATCCGGTTCGCGCAAGGACAGGGCTATGTCGAAGTGGTTGTAGTTCGGCATCGCGATGGCACGCCCCGCGTGACCGGCCGATGTCCAGGCTTCGAGATAGGCCGCGGTCTGCGCCTTGAAGGCGTCGCTCTCCAGGCCGCCGACGGAAGCGAGGAGGTGCGCCTGCGACCGCTCGGGAATCAGGTACAGCGGGCTGTTGCGCCGGGCGGCCTCCCAGTCGAGGTTCATCCAGCCGTTGATGTGGGTATGGATCAGCGGTTCGAGATCCATCAGCCCCGAGAGGAGCAGCGCCGAGGCGATGGCATCCTCGGGCAGGCCGAACCGCTGCTGCCATCCTCCGGCGAGCAGCATCCCCCCGAGATGCCCCCCGGCGGAGGAGCCGCCGATATGGAGGCGGCGGCCCGAGAGGCCGAAGCGGGCCGCATGGGCGTGGAGCCACGCCAGGGCCGCGCGGGTCTGGCGCACGATCTCGTCGAGAGGGACCGCCGGGGCGAGGGAATAGTTCAGCACCGCCACCGAGATGCCTTTCGGCACCAGCCCGAGGGCAGGGAAGGCGTTGTCGTCCTTCGAGAGGGCGCGCCAGTATCCGCCGTGGATCCAGAGGAACAGGGGGCTGCCCGGCCCGGCCGGGTAGAGGTCGAGGGTCTCGTCGGAGGCAGAGTCGTAGGCAAGGTCGGCCACCCGCTCCAGGTGGGACCGGGCCTCGGCACTCGCCGCCACGTAGCGGGCATATTCGGCCTCGAAGCTCGGGACGCTCGCCCGGGCATTGTATTCACGGTCCAGCCACTCGCGTTCGGCGGGATTCATGGTCCTACTCCGGGATCACGGCGGTCGCCTCGATCTCGACGAGGGCGGGCGGCTCGACAAGACGGACCACCTGCAGAAGGGCCATGGCCGGGAAGTGCTGGCCGAACACGTCGCGATAGACCCCGCCGAGGTCGCGCCGGGCCTCGAGATAGGCGTCCATGTCGGTGACGTACCATGTCAGCCGCACGAGGTGGTGCGGCTCGGCGCCCGCCTCGGCCAGGATCGCGCGGATGTTGCGGAGCGCCTGATGGACCTGGGCCACGAACCCCTCGGGGAATCGCTCGCGCTCATCCCAGCCGACGACGCCCCCGGTGACGACGAGCCGCCCGGAGGCGGCCATGCCGTTGGCGTAGCCGCGCGGCGCGGGCCATCCGGCGGGCTGGAGCACGGCGGCGGGCCGGCTCGCTGTCTCGAACATCGCGTTCATGGGAGGTCTCCGGTTCCGGGAGGATGAGGCTGCGCGTCGCGGTAGCGTTCAGCCGCCGCACGCAGGTCGTCGGGAAGGGGGATCGCACCGCGCGCCGCGAGCGATGTGGTGACGATGACGAGGCGGGCGGCGAAGACCGGCTCCTCGACACGGAAGGCCGTCAGCCCCAGGGCGAGGGAGGCCCCGCCGATGCGCGCGATCCGCACGAACGCGTCGAGGTGGTCGCCCCAAAAGCCGGGGCTGACGAAATCCGCCTCCGCATGGGCGTAGCCGAGGCCGATGCCGCGATCCTGGTGGAAGCCCCGGTAATCGAGGCCCAGCGCCTCGCCGAACCAGTCCTCGACCACGCCGTTCATCAGGTCGAACCAGCGCGGGAAGTAGACGATCCCGGCCGGGTCGCAATGCGAGAAGCGAACGCGCACGGGCGCGCGGAACAGCCCCGCCTGCGCCGCCCGCGCGGGCGGGCCAGATCGGGGCGGGGCGGTGTTCACGCCGAGGCTGCCAGGCTCTGCGGCGCGGGCGCGGGCGCGCCCACGGCCACGGCCTCGGCCGCATGACGGCGCAACGCGAAACGCTGGATCTTGCCCGAGGCCGTCTTCGGCAGGCTCGTCACGAACTCGATGGCGCGCGGATACTTGTATGGCGCGATCTCGGCCTTCACGAAATCCTGGAGCGCCTTGGCGAAGGCGGCATCCGCCGCCGCGCCGGGGGCGGGGACGACATAGGCCTTCACGATGATGCCGCGGTCAGGATCGGGCGCACCGACCACGCCGCATTCGAGCACCCCCGGGTGGCGCAGTAGCGCCGCCTCCACCTCAGGCCCCGAGATGTTGTAGCCGGAGGAGACGATCATGTCGTCGCAGCGGGCTTGGTACCAGAAGTACCCCTCCTCATCCATGACGTAGCTGTCGCCCGGGTAATTCCAGCCATCCTTGACGTAGGTGGTCTGGCGCGAATCGCCGAGGTAGCGACAGCCGGTCGGCCCGCGCACGGCGAGGCGTCCGACTGTGCCGGGGGGCACCTCTTTGCCGTGCTCGTCCACCACCCGCGCCTCGTAGCCCGGCACCGGGCGACCGGTCGCGCCGGGGCGCACCTCGTCCTCCGGGGAGGCGAGGTAGATATGCAGCATCTCGGTGCCGCCGATCCCGTCGAGCAGCGTCAGGCCGGTGGCGGCCTTCCAGTTGTCGAAGGTGGCCCGGTTCAGCGATTCGCCCGCCGAGATGCAGCGGCGCAGCGACGAGAGATCGTAGGCTGCAAGCTTACCGAGCATGGCGCGATAAGCCGTCGGCGCGGTGAAGCAGACGGTCGCCCGCTCGCGCCCGATCGCTTGGGCCAGTTCCTCAGGCCCGGCCTTTTCCAGCACCACCGCCGAGCCGCCGACGCGCATCGGGAACAGGATGATCGCGAGGCCGAAGGTGAAGGCGAAGGGCGCCGAGCCGATGAAGCGGTCCTCCGGCCCCGCGCGCACCACGTGCCGGGCATAGGTGTCGCAGATCGCGAGCATGTCGCGGTGGAAATGCATCGCCCCCTTGGGCTCGCCGGTCGTGCCCGAGGTGAAGGCGATCAGGCAGACGTCGTCGGCGGCCGTGTCGGCGGCGGTGAAGGCGGGGCTCTCCGCCTCCATCAGCGCTTCGAGGGAGCCGGGGCCGCCGCCCCAGTAGACGACCTCCTCCAGGCCGGGCGCATGGGCGCGGGCCCCCTCCATCTCCGCCGACAGGCGCCGGTCGCAGAGGGCGATGCGGATCCGCGCCTTGTTCAGCGGATAGGCGATCTCCCGCGCCCGCAGCAGCGGCATGGTGGCGACGACGATCCCGCCCGCTTTGATGACGGCCAAGTAGGTCGCCACCATCATCGGCGTATTGCCCGAGCGCAGGAGCACCCGGTTGCCGGGCTTCAGCCCGAGGCGGTGCACCAGCACGTTGGCGATGCGGTTCACCCACTCGAACAACTGCCGATAGGTGAGCGATTCGTGCTCGCCGATCAGACAGAGGGCATGGCCGCGACCCTCCGCGATCCAGCGGTCCAGGAAATGCGTGACGCAGTTCAGGCGGCGCGGATAGCGCAATTCCGGCAGGGCGAAGATCAGCTCCGGCCACGTGTCGCGGGCCGGGAGGTGTTCGCGGGCGAAGGTGTCGACGTCGTTGTCGGGCTCGGACGGCGCATCCACGATGAGGCCCTCGCATTCCAGAGTCGGGCCGGCGAGGCGAGCTGCACGCGCCGGAATGATTTAGGCTTAAAGCATATTGCTGCACAACGCAAGATGTTTTAAGCCTGAAACATATCGACGGCCAATCGTGGCCGACGCAGCTTCAGGAGGATGCGATGGGTGGGGTCGCCAGCGGGCACACGGATCGTGACAGGGCGCTGCGGATCGCGATCGTCGGCGCAGGCCCGGCAGGCCTGTACCTGTCCATCCTCGTGAAGAAGCGTTTCCCGAAGGCGGCCATCACGGCCTACGAGCGCAACCGGGAGAACGACACGTTCGGCTTCGGCGTGGTGTTCTCCGATGCCACCCTCGACATCTTCGAGCGCTACGATCCCGAGAGCTACGCCCGCATCACCGAGGAATTCGCGTACTGGGACGACATCGCCATCCACGTGAAGGACGCGGTCCACCGGATCGGTGGCAACGGTTTCTGCGGCTGCGCCCGCGCCACGCTGCTAACCATCCTTCAGGAGCGGGCCCGCTCCCTCGGCGTCGAGATGATCTTCCAGACCGAGGCCGATGCCGAGGCTTTCGAGGATCACGACCTCGTCGTGGTCGCCGACGGCATCAACAGCGCCTACCGGCAGCGCCACACCGAGCATTTTGGCACAAGCGTTGATCTGCGCCCGAACCGGTTCACCTGGATGGGCTCGACCAAGCCGCTCGACGCCTTCACCTTCCTGTTCCGCGAGACGGAATGGGGGCCGTTCATCGCCCACGCCTACCAGTACGAGCGCGGGCGCTCGACCTGGGTGTTCGAGACCGACCCTGACACGTTCGAGCGGGCGGGCCTCGGGCAGCTCGACGAGGCGGGCTCGGCCGCGCTGATGAAGTCGATCTTCAGCGACATCCTCGGCGATCATCCGGTGCTCACCAACCGCTCGATCTGGCGGCAATTCCCGATGATCCGCAACGCCCGGTGGGTGCGCGGCAACCGGGTGCTGCTGGGCGACGCCAAGGCCACCGCGCACTTCTCCATCGGCTCGGGCACGAAGCTCGCCATGGAGGACGCCATCGCCCTCTACGAGGCACTGGTGGCGGAAGCGGAAGTTCCGGCGGCCCTCGACCGGTTCGAGAAGGGGCGGCGCGAGGAGGTAGAAAAAATCCAGCACGCCGCCGACGTCTCGCTCGTCTGGTTCGAGCACGTGGCGCGCTATCTCGACTTTGAACCGGTGCAGTTCGCCTTCGGGGCGATGACCCGCGCCAAGGCCATCACCTACGACAACCTGCGCCTGCGGGCCCCCGGCTTCGTGGCGCAGATGGACCGCGCCTTCGCCGAGGGCGTCCGGAGGGAGGGCTTCGACGTCTCCCTCGACAAGCCCGCCGCGCCGATGTTCCAGCCGCTGCGCTTGCGCGAGATGGTGGTACCGAACCGCGTGGCGATGTCCCCGATGTGCCTGTACGCGGCCACCGAGGGCGTGCCGAACGACTTCCACCTCGTCCATTACGGCTCGCGGGCCATCGGCGGCCCCGGCCTGATGTTCACCGAGATGACCTGCGTCTCGCGCGATGCGCGCATCACGCCGGGCTGTGCCGGGTTGTGGAACGACGCGCAGGAGACGGCGTGGCGCCGGATCGTGGATTTCGTCCACGCCAACGCCGCCACCAAGTTCTGCCTCCAGCTCGGCCATGCCGGCCGGAAAGGTGCGACCAAGCGAATGTGGGAGGGCATCGACCGGCCGCTCGAATCGGGCGGCTGGGAGGTGATGTCGGCCTCAGCGCTCCCGTATTTTCCCGACAGCACCGTGCCGCGTGAGATGACCCGCGCCGACATGGACGCGGTCATCGCGGATTTCGTCGCCGCCACCCGGCGGGCCGAGCGCGCCGGTTTCGACATGCTGGAACTGCACTGCGCCCACGGCTACCTGCTCGCGAGCTTCCTCTCGCCGCTGACCAACCACCGCAGCGATGTCTATGGCGGCAGCGTCGAGAACCGTTTGCGCTTCCCGCTGGAGGTGTTCACGGCGATGCGGGCGGCCTGGCCCGCTGAACGGCCGATGTCGGTGCGCGTCTCCGCCACCGACTGGGCCGAGGGCGGGCTGACGCCGGAGGATTCGGTGGCGATCGCCGCCGCCTTCCGCGAGGCGGGGGTCGATCTCGTCGATGTCTCCACAGGCCAGACGGACCCGGTCTCGCGCCCGCTCTATGGCCGCATGTTCCAGACGCCCTTTGCCGAGCGCATCCGCAACGAAGCGGGGACGGCGACCATATGCGTCGGCAACATCACGACACCGGACCAGATCAACACGATCCTGGCGGCGGGACGGGCCGACATCGTGGCGCTGGGCCGTCCGCATCTCGCCGATCCCGGCTTCACCCTGCGGGCGGCGGCTTGGTACGGGGCCAAGGACATCCACTGCCCGCCGCAATACGCGCCGGGCAAGGACCAGATCTTCCGCAACTCCGTGCGGGATCGCGCCGATCTCGACGATCTCAAGCTGCGGGGTCGTCCGAAGACGCGGGCCGAATTGCGCGCGCAGGCGGAGGAGGCGGCCTCGTGAGCGGGAGCGCGAGCCCCGGCATTTGCGTTGGCCCGAGAAATCGGGCTGATGGCGCCGCGAACGACGCCTTCGGGCGCAAGGCCGGGATCTGCGATTTGGGCGAGACGGGCGAGGGACGGAATTCGCGCACGGCCGTGCGGGCGTGGCTTCGCCTCCTCACCTGCACCACGCTGATCGAGAACGAGATCCGCTCCCGCCTGCGCGAGCAGTTCGACTTCACCCTGCCGCGCTTCGATCTCCTCGCCCAACTCGACAAGGCCGAGGACGGGCTCGTCCTCGGGGAAGCCTCCAAGCTCCTGATGGTCTCGGCCGGGAACGTCACGGCGGTGGTCGAGAAGCTGCTCGCCAGCGGCTACATCACCCGGCAGCCCTCGCCCACGGATCGCCGGGTGCAGATCATCCGCCTGACCCATGCGGGCCGCGCCGCCTTCCGCACCATGGCGGAGGCACATAACGGCTGGGTCGAGGAGCTGTTCGGCGGCCTCTCCGACGAGGAGATCGCCGGGTTGACCGGCCATCTGGCCCAGTTGAAACGCTCGGCACAGGGGCGCATCGAGCCCCGCGAGCCCGCCCGGCGGCATGGATCGAAGGACATGGGCCGAGGGGCAAGGGCCGCGATTAGGCCGAAGCCTCCGGGATAGGCCGGGACCGCCCCTCGGCATCGAGGGCGACCGAGACGAACAACGCCTCCACCACGGGCCGCCGCTCGCCGCCGGCCGGCGACCCCGCGAACCCGTCGAGCTTGAGCCGCATCGAACTGCGGCCGACCGATTCGACCCGACCGTAGACGGAGAATTCCTCGCCGACCTTGAGGGCGGCGAGGAAGCGCAGGTTCTCGACCGCGACCGTGGCGCAGGCGCCCTGGGCCCGCCGCATCCCGAGAAGACCCGCCGCCTTGTCGAGCTCGGCCATGATCCATCCGCCGAACACGCCGCCGTTGAGGTTGGCCTCGGATGGCAGGGTTAGGGTGCGCAGGAGCGGCGGCGCGGCATTCGGTGACGGGTCCATCGTTCATCCCTCGGGCCGGAACATCGGGCAGGCCGCGAGCGTAAGCGGCCCTCTGGCCCGGCACAAGCTTCAAGCTTGAAATTTATCTTGACACACCCCGCGAGGTGCTGTCCCTTACGATCAAATTTCAAGCCTGAAGCAAATGCCGGCTGGGCCACGGGAGGACACGGTGTCGGACATCCGCCTGCATCTATTCCAGACCGGAAGCCTGGTGTGCCGCCGCCAGGACATCTTCCTCAACGAGGGGATGGGCGAGCCGTTCGAGATCCCGGTTCCCTGGTACCTGATCACCCATCCGAGCGGCCACGTGGTGATCGACGGCGGCTTTCCCGCCATCTGCGCCACCGATGCGGAGGGGCATTGGGGGCCGGCCGCGGAGGTGTTCGTCCCGCGCGTCCGACCGGGGGAGGATTGCGCCGCGCAGATGCGCGCGGCGGGTTTCGATCCGGCGGATGTGCGCACAATCCTCCTGTCGCATCTCCACCTCGACCATACCGGCGCGATCGGCGCCTTCCCGAATGCCCGCCACGTCGTACAGCGCGAGGCCCTCGCCTACGCGCTGGCACCGGACTGGTTCTGCGCCGGGGCCTTCGTCCGGGCCGATTTCGACCGGCCCGGCCTCGACTGGCTGCTGCTCGACGAGGCGTGGGGCGACTTCTTCGACCTCTACGGGGATGGAGCGATCACCTGCATCCGCTCCCCCGGCCACACGGTCGGGCACCAATCCTTCCTCGTGCGGACCGCACGCGGCGCGACCCTGCTGGCGGTCGATGCCGCCGACACGATGGACCATTGGCACGACCGGGCCCTGCCCGGCGCCGTCACCTCCGTGACCGAAGCCGTGCGCTCCGTCGCCAAGCTCCGCGCCGTGGCCGAGCGGGCGCAGGCCCGGATCGTCCCCGGCCACGACCCGGCGCTCTGGCCGACCCTCGATCAGGCCCCCGCTTTCTACTGACCCGCGACACCGGAGACAGGCCATGAAGCTGCTGCGATACGGAGAGCCCGGCGCCGAGCGCCCCGGCCTCCTCGACGCCGGGGGTCGCATCCGCGACCTCCGGGACATCGTGCCCGACATCGCCGGGCCGTTCCTCTCGGACGAAAGCCTCGACCGTCTGCGCGCCCTCGATCCCGAACGCCTGCCCCTGGTGGAGGGCACGCCCCGCATCGGCGCCTGCGTCAACGCCATCGGAAAGTTCATCTGCGTCGGCCTGAACTACGCCGACCACGCCGCCGAGACCGGCAAGGCCCCGCCCGAAGAGCCGGTGCTGTTCATGAAGGCGACGAGCGCGGTCTGCGGCCCGAACGACGCCGTCGAGATCCCGCGCGGCTCCGTGAAGACCGATTGGGAGGTGGAGCTCGGCGTGGTGATCGGCCGCCGCGCCAAGCATGTCCCGCAAGCCGACGCGCTCGATTATGTGGCCGGATACTGCGTCGTGAACGACGTGTCCGAGCGCGCCTTCCAATCCGAGCGCGGCGGGCAATGGACCAAGGGCAAGAGCGCCGACACGTTCGGCCCCCTCGGCCCCTGGCTCGTCACGCGGGACCAGGTCCCGGATCCGCAGGCCCTGGGCCTCTGGCTCGAGGTCGACGGCACCCGCCGCCAGACCGGCACCACCGCCCGGATGATCTTCGGCGTCGCCGAACTCGTCAGCTACATCAGCGGGTTCATGACGCTCCATCCCGGCGACGTCATCGCCACGGGCACGCCCCCCGGCGTCGGCCTCGGCCAGAAGCCGCCGGTCTTCCTGCGCCCCGGCCAGACCATGCGGCTCGGCATCGACGGACTCGGCGAGCAGCATCAGGCCGTGATCCAGGGAGAGTGAGATGAGCGCCTTCTCCGACCTCGCGGGCAAGGCCGCGATCATCACCGGCGGCAGCCGGGGGCAGGGGGCCGCGCAGGCCCGCCTGCTGGCGCAATCCGGAGTCGCCGTCACGATCTGCGACGTGCTGGCCGACGAGGGCGAGACCTACGCCGCCGCCCTGCGTGACGAGGGTCTGGAGGCGCGCTTCCTGACAGCCGACGTCACCGCGCCGGAGGGCTGGGACCGCCTCGTGGCGGCTTCACTCGATTGGCGGGGGCGCCTCGACATCCTCGTCAACAATGCGGGCATCATCAACCGCACCGGCGTGGCGGCGACCGGCCTCGAGGCCTGGAACCGCGTGCTCGCCGTGAACCTCACGGGCGCCTTCCTCGGCATCCAAGCCGCCGCCCCCGCGATGCGCGAATCCGGCGGCGGCAGCATCGTCAACATCGCCTCGAACTCGGCCTTCTCGGGCCATGCCGACCCCGCTTACACGGCGAGCAAATGGGGCCTGCGCGGCCTCACCAAGACGGCGGCGATGGAGCTCGTGGGCGACAGCATCCGCGTCAACGCGGTCTGCCCCGGCCTCGTGGTGACCGGCCTCAACAGGGACTCGCCCCACCTCGCTCCGATGATCGGCATGACGCCGATGGGCCGCCCCGGCGAGCCCGACGAGGTCGCCCGCCTCGTCCGCTTTCTGGCGAGCGCCGAGGCCAGCTTCATCACCGGCGAGGATTTCGTGATCGACGGCGGCTTCACGGCCGGGGCCGCCTACCGCCGTGTCGCCGTCGAGACCGGCCTTCTGTGACCCTTTTCGGGGGAAAGAGCATCATGTCCGAGACCGTGAAGCCCGTCGTCACCCGCGCGGGCGAGGAGGATACCCGCACCGGCCAGTCCGGCGGCGCCCTGCGCATCTCCGGCGTCAGCCCGCAGCACACGCCCGCGACGCGGATCTGGTACGGCAAGGTCAGCAACAAACCCGGCTATCGCTCCCTGCCGCATCACCACGGCGAGGCCGAGACCGGCGGCTACGTGCTGAAAGGCAAGGCCCGGATCTATTTCGGACCGGATTACGCCGAGTTCGTCGACATGAAGGAGGGCGACTTCGTGTTCGTGCCGCCCTTCATGCCGCATGTGGAGGTGAACATGAGCACCACCGAAGAGCTCGTCTGGCTCACCGCGCGGACGCCCGAGAACATCGTGGTGAACCTCGACGACGTGCCGGATGCGAGCCTCGCGGGCTTCGTCCGCGCGAGCGCCTGACATGGCCGCCCTCGCAGCGCGTCACGCCGTCGTCACCGGCGGCGCCCGCGGTATCGGCCGCGCCATCGCCGCGCGGCTGACCCGCGAGGGCGCCACGGTGACGGTCCTCGGCCGCAATGCCGAGGCGCTGGAGCGCGCCGTCGCCGAGGGCGCCGCCCACCACGCCGTCCCGGTCGACGTGACGGACGAGACGGCGGTGGCGCAGGCCTTCGCCGCCCTCGCGGCGCGGGCGCCGGTCGACATCCTCGTGGCCAATGCCGGGGCGGCGGAATCCGCCCCCTTCGGCCGCAGCGACGCGGCGTTGTTCCAACGGATGCTCGACGTGAACCTATTCGGCGCCGTCCACGCCGCGCAGGCGGTGCTGCCGGGCATGACGGAGCGGGGCTTCGGCCGCATCGTCGCCATCGCATCGACCGCCGCTCAGAAAGGTTACCCCTACGTCTCCGCCTATTGCGCGGCCAAGCACGCCGTCGTCGGTCTCGTCCGGTCGCTGGCCCAGGAGACGGCCCGCACGGGCATTACCGTCAACGCGGTCTGCCCCGGCTTCACCGACACCGACATCGTCGGCGACAGCCTGGAGCGGATCGTGGCAACGACGGGCCGGGACCGGGACGCGGCTCTCGCTTCCCTGGTGCGCCACAACCCCCAGGGCCGCCTCGTCCAACCCGAAGAAGTGGCCGATGCGGTCGCCTGGCTCTGTGGCGCGTCCGCAACCGCCATCACCGGTCAGACTATCGCCGTGGCGGGGGGAGAGGTGTAATGGAGTTTCGTCCGCGGATGGCCGCGGTGTGCGACCGTCTCCTTTGAAGGCGACGCGTTAACGGCCTTGACGGCTGGTTTGGGCGCCAATCAGCCTCTCCGCCTTCGATCGCGTATATAATTTTTCTCCGAAGCGCATGCTCGCGCCCACAGGCTTGACCGCAGAGAGCCGCCTTGTGCTGGCATTACGGCCTCTTCCGTGAGCTATGAGGCAGGGCTGAGCATGCTACAGTGCGGCGCTACAGTCCTGCACCATAATCGAAGCCAAAATATTGATTTATCATATAAATCTATATTGTCTCGAGATGTCCTACCCCTCTCGCCATCCTTGCCGAAATCGTTGTTCTGCGAACGGCTGACCGCCAAACGCCGCCGATTTCCCTTCAGAGCATCTCTTCGAGCCGCGCTGCCTGGACCGAGGCGACAGGTTTTATCCATTGAGCATTGCCTTCGTAGGGCAGTTGTCCTAATCCCTATTAGGTCATGCGTCCTACAGCGCGATCGGCGGCTTTCTGCCTCGGCGCCATGGCCATGACCATGGAGGCGCGATATGGGGGCAAGCCAGACCCGCCAGCAGATCGTGGATACTGCCGACCGGCTGTTCTACGAGCACGGCTTCGAGGCGACATCGTTTGCCGATATCGCCAAGGAAGTCGGGCTGTCGCGCGGCAATTTCTATTATCACTTCAAGACCAAGGACGAGATTCTCGACGCGGTGATCGCGCAGCGCATGTCGAACACGCGCGCCCTGCTCGCAGCCTGGGAACAGGATGCGGCTGCGCCTGCGGACCGTATCCTGAGCTTCGTCCACATCCTCATCGCCAACCGAGCCAAGATCATGGCGCGTGGTTGTCCGGTCGGCACGCTGTGCAATGAGCTGGCCAAGCTCGATCATGCCGCCAAGAATGACGCCGCCGGTCTGTTTTCCCTGTTCCGCGACTGGCTTGTCAGGCAATTCGCAGCGCTCGGTCGTGAAGCTGATGCCGACGCGCTGGCGCTCCACATCCTGATGCGCAGCCAGGGCGTCGCGGCGCTTGCGACCGCCTTCTGCGACGAGGATTTCATCCGCCGTGAGGTGGCGGACATGGAGGCGTGGTTTCACGCACAATGCCCGCCCCCGTCTTTCCCCGTTTCTGACAACCGTCCGATGGAGCCACCATGTTCGTGATCACCCTTCGCTTTGCCGACAAGACCAAAGCCCCGCAGCTCATGGACGGGCACAATGCCTGGATCAAACGGGGATTCGACGACGGCGTCTTCCTGGTGGCCGGCAGTCTCCAGCCGAACGCCGGCGGTGCGATCCTCGCGCATAACGCCTCGCCGGAGGCGATCGAAGCGCGCGTGCAGGACGACCCCTTCGTTGCCGAGGGCGTGGTCAGCGCCGAAGTCATCGCCATTGCGCCAAGCCGCACCGATGGGCGGCTTGCTTTCCTGAAAGGCTGAGCCGTGAGCGTCACAATAGCCGGTCCGGACGGGCACCATCGCTGTCGCTGGTGTGCGGCGGCCCCTGAATTCCTCGCCTACCACGATACCGAATGGGGTTTTCCGGTCGATGACGATCACCGCCTGTTCGAGAAGCTGTGCCTCGAAGGATTCCAGTCAGGCCTGAGCTGGCGTACAATTCTCGCAAAGCGCGAAAACTTTCGCGCCGCGTTTCACACGTTCGACTTCGACCGCATCGCAGATTTCACCGACGCGGATGTCGATCGCCTGCTGAGCGATGCCGGTCTCGTGCGTCATCGCGGTAAGATCGAGGCGGTCATCAACAATGCGAAACGGGCGCAGGAACTGGTGAGGCAGGAAGGCTTGCTGGCCGCCTATGTCTGGCGCTTCGAGCCGACGCCGGATGAACTGGCCGCCCCGCAAACGGCCTCGACTTCGGCCGCCTCTCTCGCACTATCGAAAGACCTGAAGAAGCGAGGCTGGGCGTTCGTCGGCCCGACTACGGTTTATGCTTTCATGCAGGCCATGGGCCTCATCAACGATCATGTGGAGGGATGCATCATCCGGGAACAGGCGGCAAACGCCAGAACACCATTCATGCGAACAGCATAGCTTGAAAGGCAAGCTATGCCCGCCGCGGGCCGTGCGACAGCCGATGAAACCCGCAAAACCTCGAATACATTAATGATTATTCAACATATTACCATCCCATAGCGCTCATTTTTGCCGGGTACTAGCCGTCAACTAACTTCCAAGTTTTTGTCACGGCGAAAAGCGCTGGATTTCAGAGGGGTGCGGGCACCTGTACGGTCGGCGGCTCTCTCATCCCCAATCCGGTTGATCCCTTCGGAATGACGGATTTGGGTTCGCTCTAACGCCGCGCGGGCTTGCCGGTACGCAACCCGCTCCGATCAAGTCCCGCCCGAGCTAGAGCCGTGCCCGTTCA
>NZ_NKUI01000195.1 GCF_014845115.1 Methylorubrum zatmanii
AATCCTGGCTGGTGCCGGTCTTGCCGCCGACGGCGAGGCCCGACACCCGCGCGGCCTTGCCGGTGCCGGATTCCACCACCGCCTGGAGCGAGTCGAGGATCATGCCCTGGACCTGCCCGTCCATCGGCGCGCCGGGCTTCGGCGCGGGCCGCTGATAGAGCGGCTGCGGCCCGTTTCCGCGGATCGTGCGGAGGAGATAGGGCTCCACCGGCACGCCGGGGCCGAGCACGCCGGCATAGGCGCGGGTCATTTCGAGGAGCGTCACATCGGCGGAGCCGAGGGCGAGGCTCGGCACGTCGGGCAGATCCGATTGCACGCCGAGCCGCCGCGCCTCGGCGATCACGGCCTTTGTGCCGACCTCCTCGCCGAGCTGGGCGGCGATGGTGTTGACCGAGAGCGCGAAGGCCGAGCGCAGGGGCAGGGCGCCCCGGAAGCGGTTGTTGGAGTTCTGCGGCTCCCACTCGCCGATCTGGGTCGGGCGGTCGACGAGCACGCTGTCGGGGAAGAAGCCCTTGCCGTAGGCGGCGAGGTAGACGAACAGCTTGAACAGCGAGCCCGCCTGCCGCTTGGCCTGGGTCGCCCGGTTGAACTGGCTGTCCTCGTAATCGCGGCCGCCCACCATGGCGAGGATCGCCCCGTCCGGCGCCATCGCCACCAGGGCGCCCTGCCCGACCTTCTTCTTCGTCCCCTCCGCGTCGAGGCGGCGGGCCAGCACGCCCTCGGCGAGGCTCTGGAGGTCGAGGTTGAGGGTGGAGCGGGCGGTGACGTCGCCGGCCGCCTCGGTCAGGCGCTTCACGTCGCCCGACAGGGCGTCGAGGAAGTAATTGGTGCCCGGCGGCGTCTCGGACGGGGTATGCAGGACGAGCTTCTCAGCCCGCGCCTTGTCGGCCTCGCCCTGCGTGATCGCGCCGGTCTCGACCATGGCCTGGAGGACGAGGTCGGCCCGCTCCTTGGCGCCGCCGAAATTGCGGGTCGGCGCGAGCTGCGAGGGTGCCCGCACGAGGCCGGCCAGCATCGCCGCCTCCGGCAGGGTCAGCTTCTCGGCGCCGTGCCCGAAATAGCGCCGGGCCGCCGCGTCGGCCCCGTAGGCGCCGGCTCCGAAATAGGCGGTGTTGAGGTAGCCGACCAGGATTTCGGGCTTCGAGAGGGTGCTCTCCAGGCGCAGGGCCAGGAAGGCCTCCTGGATCTTGCGGCGCAGGGTCTTCTCCTGGCTGAGGGAGGTCAGCCGCGCATATTGCTGCGTGATGGTGGAGCCGCCCTCGCGCACGCCGCCGCCGGTGGCGTTGCGCCACACCGCCCGCGCCATCCCGCGCAGGTCGATGCCCCAATGGCTGTAGAAGCGCCGGTCCTCGATCGCGACGATGGCCTGGGCGAGCCGGGGCGGCAGGGTCTTCTCGGTGAGCTTCTCGCCCTGGAAGGCGCCCCGCGTGGCGAAGGAACGGCCATCCTCGGCCTCGACCACGAGGGCGCGCTGCGCCGCCTCGGGCGCGACCCCGCCCAGGGGCGGCAGGGTGGCGAAGGCGGCGAACACGTAACCGGCCAGGATCACCAGCGGCAGGCCGACCAGGGCGGCAAGCCCGACGAGCCAGGGCCGGCGGCCCGGCCGGACGCGACGGGGCGGCCCGGCGGCGGGCACCGGCTCCTCGGCCGGTCCGGCCCGAACGGGAGCGGGTTCGGCCCTACGGAAGCGATCCGCGGCCCGGGCGAAGACCGGAGCGGCCTCCCTGGACGCGTCGCGGCCGCTGCGCCAAGCGCGATGCCACGCGCTGCGCCCGGCGCTGCCGGCGAGGCGCCCGAGCTGGCGCGCCAGCAGGGCCGCCGCCCGTGCCGCCTCGCGCGCCGCCGCCCGCGTCTCGGCCCCGTCCTCGCCCGGCCTCTCCGGTCCCTGCGCCGTCATCGCGAACCGTTCGCCACCCGCCGGAAATCCCGCATCATGGGCCGACCTTATCGGAGCCCGGACCGGTAAAGCTATGCACCCGAAGGGGCAGGCGACGAAGGATGCGGACGGGTGACCCGCAGGACACGCTCCGGCGCCTCACGCGCGTCGGCGATCCGCGGTATCATCCCGTCGAGGCCTCTCCCGAGGCCCCTCCGGATCCGTGATGTCGCTCTCCACCCGCTCCCCTCGCCGGCCATCCCCCTGATCGCGCTCGCCTGCGGCGCGGTGATCGTCACCATCGCCATGGGCATCCGCCAGGGCTTCGGCCTGTTCATGCGGCCGATCGAACTCGAACTCGGCGTCGGGCGCGAGAGCTTCGGGCTGGCCATGGCCGTGCAGAACCTGATCTTCGGGCTCGCCCAGCCCTTCGTCGGCGCCCTGGCCGACCGCTACGGGGCGGGACGCGTCGCCGCCTCCGGCGGCCTGCTCTACGCCCTCGGCCTCGTGCTCGCGGCCTTCGCCTCCAGCGCCCTCGGCCTCACCCTCACGCTCGGCTTCCTGCTCGGCCTCGCCATGGCCGGGGTCACCTTCGTGGTCGTGCTCGGGGCGGTGGTGCGCCTGATGCCGCCGGAGCGGCGGGGAGCGGCCGCCGGCATCGTCACCGCCGGCGGCTCTGTCGGGCAGTTCCTGCTCGTGCCGGCCACACAGATCGCGGTGGACGGGCTCGGCTGGCGCGGGGCTCTGCTGGCCGCGGCGGCGCTCGCCGCCCTGATGACGCCGCTCGCCATCGGCATCGTCCGGCCTGCCGCCACGTCGGTGCCGGTGTCCTCCGCCATCGGTGACTTATCCTTCGGCGCCGCCCTGCGGCAGGCCTCGACCCATCGCGGCTACTGGCTTCTCAATGCCGGCTTCTTCGTCTGCGGTTTCCATATCGCCTTCGTCTCGACCCACCTGCCGGCCTTCCTCGCCGATGCCGGCCTCGATCCGGGCGTGGGAGCCCGCGCCCTGGCGCTGGTGGGGCTGTTCAACATCTTCGGCTCCTACGCCTTCGGCGTCGCCGCCGACCGGCTGCGGAAGAAATACGTCCTGTCGTGGATCTATGCCGGCCGCGCGCTGGTCATGGCGCTGTTCCTCGCCTTCCCCGTCACGCCGCTCTCCGCCACGCTGTTTGCCTGCGTCATGGGCTTCCTGTGGCTCGGGACCGTGCCGCTGACGAGCGGCCTCGTCGGGCAGATCTTCGGCGTGCGCTATCTCTCGACGCTGTTCGGCATCGTCTTCATGAGCCATCAGGTCGGGGCGTTCTTCGGCGCCTGGGGAGCGGGGTTCATCTTCGCCCGGACCGGCTCCTACGACATGGCCTGGACCCTCTCGATCGGGATCGCCCTGCTCGCCGGCCTGCTCAACCTGCCGATCCGCGACGTGCCCCTGGCGCGGCGGGCGAGCCCGGCATGACAAGGGCCGAGGAACTCGCTCTCCTCGCCGTTCTCGGCGGGCTGACGCTCCTCGGCGCGCTGCTCTGGGCGCGCGAGGGGCTGGTGCTGTGGTTTCGCGCCGGATTCGGCTTCTGCTGAACCGGGCCGCCTCTCACCGCGCGATGGCGCGGATGAAATAGACGAGCGCGGTGAAGGCGACGAGGCTCAACCCGTAGAGCAGGACGAACCAGAGAAGGCGGCGGCCTCTCAATGGTAGCTCGCCGCGTTCGGGTTCTCCTCGATCTTGCCCCTGAAGACCCAATAGGCATAGGCGGTGTAGGCGAGCGTCAGCGGCATCACCACGGAATAGCCGACCAGGGCGAATTGCAGGGCGGAGGTCGCGTTGGCCGCCTGCCAGATCGTGATCTTGGGCGGCACGATATAGGGGAAGAGGCTGATCGCGAGCCCGAGGAAGCCCAGCAGGAACAGGGCGATCGTGAACAGGAAGGGCGCTACCGTGCGCCCGTCGTCGAGCGCCTTCCAGATGCGCCAGCAGACGAAGGCGGTGACCAGGGGCACCGGCGCCACGAAGAGGATGTTCGGCCAGGAGAACCAGCGCCACTGGATGTGGAGCCCGAGGAAGGGCACCCAGGCGCTGACGACGGCCATGGCGATCACGGTCGCCACGAGGAACTGCTTCGCCTTGATCCGCGACCAGATCTCCAGCTCGCCGGAGGTCTTCATCACGCACCAGGTCGCGCCGAGGAGCCCGTAGCCGCAAACGAGGCCGATGCCGGTCATGACGCTGAACGGGGTCAGCCAGTCGAGGGTGCCGCCGGAAAAACCCCGCCCCTCGGTCTGGAAGCCCTGGACGAAGGCGCCGAGCACCATGCCCTGCGCGAAGGTGGCGGTCAGCGAGCCGTAGTGGAAGGCGTTGTCCCAGACGGCGCGGGAACGCTCGGCCTTGAAGCGGAACTCGAAGGCGACCCCCCGGAAGATCAGCGCGATCAGCATCAGGATCAGCGGCAGGTAGAGGGCCGGCAGCAGGATCGCGTAGGCCACGGAGAAGACCGCGAACAACCCGCCGCCGCCGAGCACGAGCCAGGTCTCGTTGCCGTCCCAGATCGGCGCCACCGAGAGCATCATCCGGTCGCGCCAATTGCCCGGCCGCGCGGCGGTGAACAGGATGCCGACGCCGAGATCGAACCCGTCGATGACGACGTACATCGCCACCGCGAGCGCCAGCAGCCCGGCCCAGACCAGAGGCAGCCATAAGGCGAGGCCCTCGTATTCGTTTCCGAAGCCGAACATCGTCGCTCCTTCCCCGGCCCCCGGCCGATCGGCCTCCGGTGCCCGTCCGTTATAGGCGCCCCACCGTATCCCGCCAGAACCACGCTCAGTGCGATGCGGGTCCACGCCAGGATGGCTGGCGGTCGCCGGCGGAGAGGGTGTCGGCGGAGGGACGCGGGGCCGCGCCCGGTCCGGCGAGGTGCCGGACCAGGACCTCCGCCCCGGCGCGGCTGACGGTCTCACGGGTTTCAGGGGGCAGCGCGCTCACCAGGGCGCCGATGCCGCCGGTGGTCAGACGGTCCACGGTTTCGCCCACCGCCAACCCCGTCGCGGCGACGGTGTGCGGCGCCACCGGCGCCTCTCCGTCCCGGCGCAGGAGCGCGAGATAGGAGAGGGCGCCGATCACCAGGGCGGCGCGCAGGAGAAACGACATCGATCCGGTCCTTCGGTGCACGCGTCCCGGCTCCGCCGCGCCGGGGCGAGGCTGGGTCGCGGGCCGGATCCTGCCACTGCCCGGGCACCGCCGGGTGAAGCCCGCCGGACATCGTTCGCCCTAACAGCGGACGTGGTGAACGAAGGCTTTTTCTCAGGGCGGCCCGCCTGTCCAACACCGCTTCCACGCTCTGTGCCGAGGCCCTCGCTGCCCTGTCCGGGAATGTGGAAAGTGGGGATGAGGCCCCCGCTTCGGGCCGGTCCGGCAGCGCGGTCCGCGGCAAGTGAGCGACCCTTTTCATCCTCGCTTAAACCGCCTCTGCGACGGTTTGCTCGAGATCGTAACGAGTAGTCGAGGGGCGCGGGACCTCCGGGGTGTCGGATGGTGTTTCGCGCTGTGCGTGGTGGTGTTGCGTAACGACGGTGCCCTTGCCTCCCTCCTCGATGCCCGCCTCGCCGGGCTGGTCCATGCCTCCGTGCTGGCGGAGCCGAGCGTGCGCTTCCGCCACGAGCGGTTCCTGATCTCGCGGCTCGCGACCGGCGCGGTGATGATGGCGGCGCTGCCGCCCTATCTCGTCTGGCGCGGCGTTCCGAGCGGCATCGAGGCCATCGCCATCGCGAGCCTGTTCCTGCCGGTCTTCGCTGCCGTCGTCCTGTCGCGCACCGGCTCCCTCTGGATCGCCCACGCCCTGTCCTCGGCCGGCCTGACCGGCCTCGTCGTCTGCCTCGCTGCCCTGACCGGCGGCGCGAGTTCCGCCGCCGGCATCTGGCTCGTGGCGGTGCCGCTGGAGGCGATGGTCTCGGGCTCGCGCCGGGCGACGGTCGCCGCCTCCCTCATCGCCGCCCTCGGGGCCTTCGCGGTGGCGCTCAGCGGCTTCCTGCCGAGGGGCGGCCTCGTCCTCGATTGGCCCAACGCCATCGCCGTCCCGGTCTTCGCCGTGACCGCCATCGGCCATGTCGCGGCCCAGGCCATGGAGCATATGCGCCGGGAGGGCGAGTGGCGCAGCCGCATGCGGGACAACGAGGCCCGCGACCGGCTCCTGCTCTCGGCCATCGACGATCTCGTGACGTGGCACGACGCCAACGGCCGCGTGCTGGAGGCGAGCGGCTCGGCCGCCCGCTTCGTCGGGGCCGAGGCGAGCCGGCTGCGGGGCCACGGCCTGCTCGACCGGGTGCATATCGGCGACCGGCCGGCCCTGCTCCAGGCGATCAGCGACGTGGCCGCCCACGGTATGCCGGCCATCGTGCCGTTCCGCCTGCACCTCGACATTGCCCGCGCCGACGGCACCCGGACGATCTTCGCCGAGATGCGCGCCCACCGGATCGAGGCGGGGCTCGCGGGAGCCAACGGCTCGACGGTCGTCGCCGTGACCCGCGACGTTTCCGAGCATCGCCGCCACGCCCAGGAACTGGACCGCGCCCGCGCCGAGGCCGAGCGCGCCGACGAGGTGAAGACGCATTTCCTGGCGACCGTCAGCCACGAGTTGCGCACCCCGCTCAACGCCATCATCGGCTTCTCCGAGGTGCTGTCGGGGGAGGGGGCCACGGGCCTGCCGCCTGAGCGGGCCCGCGAATATGCCGGCATCATCGCCCATTCCGGGCGGCACCTGCTCGACGTGGTGAACACCCTGCTCGACATTTCCCGCATCCGCGGCGGGCATTTCGAGCTTCAGCTCGAACCGGTCGATGTCGAGGGGCTGATCCGCAGCTGCTGCGACCTGATGCGCCTAAAGGCCGAGGCCTCGGGCATCACCCTGGTGGCGGCGCCGGTGCCCGCCGGCTGCGGCCTCATCGCCGATGCCCGTGCCTGCCGGCAGATGCTGATCAACCTGATCTCCAATGCCGTGAAGTTCACGCCGCGGGGCGGTCGGGTCGAGGTCATGGTCCGCCGGGGCGGCGCCTATCTCGATTTCGTGGTGAGCGATGACGGCATCGGCATCACCGAGTCCGACCTGCCGCGCCTCGGCGACCCCTTCTTCCAGGCCGGGCGCGGCTATGGGCGGACTTATGAGGGCACCGGCCTCGGCCTCTCGGTGGTGCGCGGCCTCGCCGGCCTGCATGGCGGCGCGATTTCCATCGAGAGCGCGCCGGGCAAGGGTACCGTCGTCGCCGTGACCCTGCCGCTCGATTGCAGCCGTGCCAAGCTGGGGTCGAAGGCGGGGACCCAGACCGCCTCCACCGCGATGGCCGGGGGACTCGCCAGCGAGCCGGCCGGGACGGGCACCAAGCCCGCGCCGATCCGGGCGATGGTGAGAAGCAGCGTCGCCGCCGAGCCGACTCCCGAACCGCGCCGCCTGCCGGTCGGCCTGTTCGATCCCGCCCCCGAGACCGTAGCCCGTCCGATGCGGCGCGCCGGATGAGCGGCATGGTCTCATCCACCATCCAGTCGATCCCCTCGGGATGGCGGATGTCGATATCGCTCAAGCGCCGCGCGGGCTTACGGATACGGGACCGCATTGAGCGAGCGGATCCCTTGTCGGGTTCCCGCCCTCGGCGACGCCAACCTGAAGGAGCGAAGTGATGCGCGAGACGCCCGCGAGACGGGACCAGCGCGAGATCGTCGTGCCCGGCGACATGCGCGCGCCCCGCAGCCCGGCCCGGCCCCGCAAGGCGGCGCCCCGCAGGCCGGCCGCATCGGGCTGGAAGGCCGGCGCCGTGTCGGCCCTGTCGGGGGTGGGGCAGCTCTGCCGGCGCAATCCCGGAGGCGTATTCGGAACCGTGATCGGCGCCGCTGCGGCGGTCTATGTCTGCGTCAACGCCATGGGGCTCCAGGACGGACGCCACCCGGCCCCGATCCTGCCGACGGTCGAGCCGAAGCCCGTGGCCGCGCGGCCCGCGCCGCCACCGGTTCGGGAGATCCGCACGGCCGAAGCGAGCAAGCCGGCTCCCGTGCGGGAGGTGCCGGTCGCGCCCCGCGACCCCATCGCCGACATGATCCGCTCGGGTGAGACCACAGCCTCGGTCACGCCCAGGGCCGAGCGCAAGCCGGAGAAGGCGGTCGCGAAGGAGAAGGCCGAGCCCCCGAAGGTGGAGGCGAAGCCCGAGGCTCCGAAGCCTGACCCGACCGTCATCCGCGTCCAGCGCGCCCTGGCCAAGCTCGGCTACGGCCCGCTCAAGGATGACGGGCTGATGGGGCCTGGCACCAAGGCGGCGATCGAGAAATTCGAGCGCGACCGCAAGCTGCCGGTCAAGGGCGAGGCCGCCGGCCCGACCCTGCGCGCCCTGACCCGCGAGATGACCGCCAAGGCGGGCGCTCAGGGCTGAAGGCTGGGGGATCGACGGCATGACGCGGCGCGCCTATGGCAGCGCCATGTCACGCCTCCGCTCTGATTTCTGGGTTTCCGCGCAGCTGCGCCGCCTCAACGGCGAGGGCATTCCGGCGGTGCAGCGCCGTCGCGGCGCGGCGGAGGCGGGCGCGGTCTTCGTGAAGGTCGACCGGCTCGACGGCAGCGCCGACCTCTACGGCCCGGCGCCGCAGGCGCTGATCGAGGCGGAGGATGCGGGCGAGCGCCGCTTCACCGCCGTGCTCTCGGCAGCCCCGGTGCCGGATGTCGAGGACCGCCTCGCCCGGGAGATCCGCTTCGATTCCGATCTCTGGATCATCGAGATCGACGACCGCGAGGGCCGGCATGGACTGCCGCTCGCGGAGTGATTTTTTTCGAAGAACGCGTCAGCTCGTCCGGCGCAGGCGGGAGGGGAGGGCCGGCCGCAGGCCGCCGCGCTCGGACGACGCGGCGCTCCGCTTGGCTTCCGGGCCGTGGAACGGCTGGTACTCGCCGCCGCCCGCGCGTTCCAACACCGGTGCGCCGAGGATCGCGCAGAGCAGGTCGCGGGCGGTGGCCCGGTCGGTCTCGCGGAACAGCGTGACCAGGGAGAAGACCCGGTCGACCGAGCGCGCCACGGTGTCGTTGAGGGTGAGGAAGATGAAGACCGCCTCGCCCTCGCGCAGATCCGCCGTGCGCAGCGCCAGCGTCAGCAGATCGTAGCGGGCGGTCGGGTCGCTGGCGGCGCCGAGATAGTTCTCCGGCAGGCCGAGCCCTTCGCCGAGGGCGGTGATGAAGCCTTGGATGTCCCTGCCGTGGGAGCGCTCCACCAAGGTGGTCGCCAGCGTCCGTGGCGGGCGGGGGCAGGGCCGCAGGGCCGCCGTGACCTCCACCGCTGCGGCGATCGCCCGGCGCTGCTCCGGCCCGGCATGGAGCCAGAGCGGGGCGAGGTCGGCGGGGGGGATGTCGGGCCGGGCGAGCAGCGTCCGGGCGAGGTCCGCGTCGGAGCGGGCGCGGGCGAGCAGGCGCTCCAGCGTGCGGGTGCCGATCAGTGCGCCCGGATTCTCGGCAAGGGCATGGTCGGCTTCCGCCTCGCTCTCCGGCTCCCGGGGCGGGTCCACCGGAAAGCCGCGGGCTTCGAGGGCGGCGCGCACCGCCGCAGGCACGTCCGGGCAGCCGCCGAGCTTCTCGGCGACGATGCGCACGGTCTCCGCGTCCACGGTCGGAATCAGGCCCGCCGCCAGGGATTCGAAGGCCTGGAGGATGGCCCGGTCGTGGACGGGGGCGGCTAGGAACAGGTCGGTCTGGACCCGCAGGATCACGGGCTTCAGATCGATCGCGGGATCGCGCGAAAGCTCGATGAGGCCGGACAGGTCCGGCGCGTCGGCGACCGATGAGGACATGGCACTTCGATTACGCGGAACTCACTCGCACGGAGTAGAACGGTTCTGCGTGAATCGACCTTTAAGAGGCCCGCGCCGCGAGTGTCCCGCAGCGGCCGGATCAGGAGCGCACCTCGCGCTTGGCCACGAAGTTCAATTCGTCCACCAGCACGTCCTTCACCACGTCGGAGCCGAGGCGTTCGTTCACCTTGGCGCGGATCTGGGCGAGGCGTGCGTTGATGTCGTAGCGGGCGAGTTTCCGGAAATCGAGGGTGGTGTCGCCGTAGATCTGGCGGAAGGCCTCATCGACGACGAAGGCGTTGGGCGCGACGGGCAGGGTGTGCATCAGCTTGGCATCCGCCGTGAACACCAGCACGGCGATGACGTAGCCCTGCACCTTGCCCTCGGCGACCATCGGAATGTTGATGGGGGCGAGCTTCTGATACTGCAGCCCTTCCAGGTAGGGCTCGGTCGATTTCGAGAAGAAGCCGCCGCCGAAGGTCACCGCCGCGTAGCACGAGGCGATGGTGACCGCGCAGATCCACAGGCCGGTGACGAGGACGCGCATCGCTCGTCAGCGTCCGGGACGCGGGGAATAGGTGCCGTCGGATTCGGCGGCCTGAAGGCTGGCCTGGAGCACGTCGCCGATCTCCTCCACCGCCCGCAGGTGCAGGGCGACGGCTTCCTGGTTGCGGATCAGCTTGTCCCGCAGGCGGGCCAGCACGATGCCGGTATCGGCGTCGAGCGCCCCGGCCTCGACGGACCGGGCGAGGCGGGTGAGTTCGAGCAGGCTCTGGCTCTTGGCGCGGTTCACCGCGTCGAGATCGAGGGCGCCATTGGCCGCCAGCGCCTCGGTCTCGGCCTCGATGGTGGCCTCCAGGCGCTTCAGAGATGCGAGCAGCATGGGCGTCAGACCTTGCTTGCCACACCGGTGGCCGAGGTGGACGGCGTCGGGGTGATGGGGTGAGACTTGTCCAGCATCCGGGCGATGCCGATGCCGCCGGTCTTGGCGATCTGCTGGCCGAGCTGCTCGGCCAGCATGGATTTCCAGATGCCGCCGGCATTGCCCTTGCCGAACACGGTCTCGGCCTTGGGCAGCATCGCCTCGACGAATTGCTGGATCACTTGCCCCTCGAACTTGCGGTAGGGGTCGGCGCTGCCCTTCAGGGCGGTGTCGTTCTTCAGGCCGGTCAGCGTGCCATGGGCATCGAGCGGCAGATGCGTGCTCAGCCCAGCCTCGCGCGCGGCCTCGTCGGCGGCGCTGGCGAAGGCCGCCGGATCGCCGGGCTGCGACAGCTTGGAAGCGGCCTCCTGGTAGCGCGCCGGGTCGGCGGCGCGGGCCACATCCATCACGATATCGGAGGGAGGGGTGATGCTCATCGGGTCATCGCGTGTCGGGCGGCGGCCCCGGCCGGATGTCGGAGCGCCGATGGTGAGGTCGTAGCTGCCCTGGCTTACGGGAGGCTTGCGTCGCGGCGTTGGGTCAGGGCGTCGAGCCGCTCCATCGCCTCGGCTCGCTCGCGCTCGCGGTCGAGCAGCCCCTCGATCCGCTCGGCATTGAGCTCGGCGCGCTTGCGGGCGAGTCCCTGCTCGCGCACCGCATCGCTCTGCCGGGCGGCGATGGCTTCGAGCTCGGTCGCCCGGCTGGCCAATCCGCGCAGGCGCCGGTTGGCGGATTCGAGAAACAGGTGGCCGTGGGCGGAGGATCCGACGGCGGCGAGCAGGGCCGCCCGGTCCGCCTCGACGCCATCCGCCTCGCGCCGGGTCTGGGCGAGCTGCAACTCGGCGGCCCGGCGCATCTGCTCCTGTACGGCGGTGAGCCGCTCGGCGCGCTTGAGCCGTTTGGCGAGGTCGGCGGCGGACATCGCCCGTCAGCCCCGCCTGAGCCAGGCGACGTAGCCCGCGAGGAACTGCGTCATGAACTCGTTCGACAGGTAATAGAGCAAGATCAGCGCGCCGCACATCACGAAGGGCGTGGCGACGAAATAGACGGGAATGGTCGGCGTCAGCTTGTTCACGAAGCCCGCCGCGAGGTTCACGCCCACCGCGTAGAGGATGAAGGGCGCGGCGATGCGGAGGGCCAGGGTGAAGGCCGCGCCGATCTGGTCGGCGATGCGCACCAGGGCGGTCTGCGTGCCGAACCCCTCGCCCGGCGGGATGCGGGCATAGGATTCCACCAGCCCGCGGAACAGTTCCCAATGCAGGTCGGCGGCGAACATCAGCGCGACGGCGGTGACGACGATCAGCGTCTCGACCGCCGGAATCGCGTCGCTGCCCTCGATCGGCGTGCCCGGCATCGAGCCGAACCCGACCATGGTGGCGGTGGCATTCATCACCGTCTCCAGGACGAAGATGAAGATCCGCCCGAGCAGGCCGATCAGCAGGCCGGTCATGGTCTCGCTGCCGATCCAGCTCAGCGTCTGCATCGGCGCCTGCCCCGACAGCTTGGTCTGGAGCAGCGGCAGCAGCAGCGGCGTGACCGCGAGCGACACGCCGCCGGCGATCAGCAGCCGCACCTGCGCCGGGACGCGGGGGCTGGAGAAGCCCGGCACGATCAGCAGGCAGCCGCCGATCCGGCAGAAGATCAGGAAGGTGGCGATGAAGGCGTCCCCGCCGAGGAGGCTCCCGAACAGCGGGATCACGAGATGGTGCCCAGCGACCGGATCTCGACGCCCCGGGCGATTTCCAGATGCGAGAGCACGGGAAGCGTCGGGAAGATCCGCTCGATGATCATGCGCACATAGGGCCGGGCATCGGGGGCGGTGACCAGGGCGAAGCCGTGGACCTGCCGCATCCGCTCGCGGATCGCCTCGCCGGCCTCGGTGCCGAATTGCTCCACGAGGCGCGGGTCGATGTCGAACTCGATCACCTCGCCCTTGGCGTCGCGCTTCAGGCTCTGGTGGAAGGTGAGGTCCCAGTTGGCGCCGAGCCGGAGCACGTGCAGCACCCCGTCCTCGGCGAGATCCCCGCAGATCTGCTGGGCGACGCGCATCCGCACATGCTCGGCGATCTGCTCGGCGCGGCGGGCATGGGGCGTGATCTCGGCCACCGCCTCCAGGATCAGGTGCAGGTTGCGGATCGAGACGCGCTCGGCGAGCAGGAGCTTCAGCACCGCCTGGAGGCCGGAATGCGAGATCTGCGACGGGCAGATCTCGTCGATCAGCCGCTTGTATTCGGGGTCGAGCCGGTCGAGCAGTGCCCGCATGTCCTTGTAGGACAGGAATTGCGGCAGGTTGTTGCGGATCACCTCGGAGAGGTGGGTCAGCAGCACCGAGGCGCCGTCGATCGCCTCGAAGCCGGAGCGCCGCACCTCGGCGGCATAGGCGTCCACGACCCAGAGCGCCTTCATGCCGAAGGCCGGCTCGCGCACCTCCTCGCCCGGCACGTCGGGGCGGGGGCCGTCGCCGACGACGACCAGCAGTTCGCCCGGGCGCATCTCCTGCGTGGCGGCCACGGTGCCGTGAATGCGGATCTGGTACTGTTTCGGCGGCAGGTTGAGGCTGTCGGTGAGCCGGATGTCGGGCACGACGAAGCCGTATTGGCGCGCGAACTTGCGGCGCATCTTGGCGACCCGGTGGTGCAGCTCGGCATGGCTGCCCTGGATCTGCGCGCCGACCTGACGGCCGAGGCAGAGTTCGATCTCCGGCGTGCGCAGCTCTTCCTTGACCGAATCCTTGTCCTTCGCCTCCGCCTGCTTGGCCTCCTCCTCGCGCTTGGCCTTGGCGGCGGCGGCCGCGGCGACGGCGGCGCGGCGTTTCGGGATGGTGATCGCGACGAAGCCCATCAGGCCGGAGAGCGCCACGAAGGGCAGGAAGGGCAGACCGGGGACCAGGGCGAACATCAGCATCAGCGCGGCGGCGACCAGCAGCGCCCGCGGATAGGCGCTGAGCTGGCCGAGCACCGCCTCTTCCGCCGCGCCGCGGGTGCCGCCCTTCGAGACCAGCAGGCCGGCGGCCAGCGAGACGATCAGCGCCGGGATCTGCGAGACGAGGCCGTCGCCGACCGACAGCTTCACGAACACGTCCGCCGCCTGGGACAGGGGCATGCCGTGGCGGGTGGTGCCGATGATGACGCCGCCGAAGACGTTCACCGCGATGACGATGAGCGAGGCCACCGCCTCGCCGCGCACGAATTTCGAGGCACCGTCCATCGAGCCGAAGAAGGCCGATTCCTCCTCCAGCTCCCGGCGGCGGCGCTGGGCCTCCTTCTCGTCGATCAGCCCGGCATTGAGATCGGCGTCGATCGCCATCTGCTTGCCGGGGATGGCGTCGAGGGTGAAGCGGGCGCCGACCTCGGCGATCCGGGTCGCGCCCTTGGTGATGACGAGGAAGTTGACCGTGATCAGGATCATGAAGACCACGATTCCGATCACGAAATCGCCGCTCATCACGAATTGCGAGAAGCCCTGGATGACGTGGCCGGCGGCGTCCACGCCCTTCTGGCCGTTGGCCAGGATCAGGCGTGTCGTGGCGATGCCGAGGGCGAG
>NZ_NKUI01000196.1 GCF_014845115.1 Methylorubrum zatmanii
CTCCCAGCCCTCCGGCACGAGGTGGAGGATCGGCGTGCCGGAGGGCTGGGAGGATCCGTTCTACGCCGAACTCGCCATGGCCTGCGGCCAGGAATACCGCGCGGTGTTCGGCCCGCGCACCGCCTCGGACTGGCCGGTGCACCTACACGATTTCTCGATCGAAGCCGCCGAGCTGCGGGCAGCGCTCGCGGCGACGGGAATCCGATAGCAAGTCCCGGGATCCCGAAGGGATCATCCCTTCGGCGGGGCGCCGGGGCAGCGCCCCGGCTTCCTTTCCTCGCGGCTCAGCGCGGGCGCCGCAGCGTGCGGCCGGCCGGGGCGCGCGCCTCCTTGCGGAACACGCCGACCAGCTCGACATGGCCGGACCACGCGAACTGATCGACGGGGGTGACCCGCTCCAGCCGGTAGCCGCCCGCGATCAGGATCGCGGCGTCGCGGGCGAAGGTGCCGGGGTCGCAGGCGACGCCGATCACCAGGGGCACCTTCGATTCCGCGATCCGGCGCACCTGCGCCTCGGCCCCGGCGCGGGGCGGATCGAACACCACGGCATCCTGCGCATCGAGTTCCGGGCCGAGCAGGGGGCGCCGGAACAGGTCGCGGGCCTCGGCCGTGATCCGGGCGAAGCCGGCCCCGGCCCGGTAGGCGCGGGTGAGGGCGGTGATCGCCGCCGGCTCGCCCTCGGCGGCGGCGACGTCCCGCCCCCCGGCGGCGAGGGTCAGGGCGAAGGGGCCGCTGCCGCAGAACAGGTCGGCGACCCGCTTCACCTTCGGCTTAGCTTGCGCCATCGGCTCCAGCACCAGCGCGGTCAGCGCCGCCTCGCCGGCCTCCGTCGCCTGGAGGAAGCCGCCGGGCGGGGGCAGGCGCCGGGCCGGTCCCTCGCCCACGGCCGGTGGGCGGCGCTCGACCACGATGTCGCCGTGGATCGAGAGCCGGGCGAGGTCGAGCTCTCCGGCGAGCCGGGTGAGGACGCCGCGGACGCCCTCGCTGACGGTGCCGTGGCCGCGGATGTCGATATCGAGGCCCATCGCGGTGGCGGTGGCGGCGACGTCCAGGGGCTTGCGGCCATGCCCGAGGGGAGCGGCCAGCGCCTCCGCCACGGCCGGCGCCCGGTGCAGGCCCGGCACGGTGATCGGGCAATGGTCGATCGGCACCAGGGCATGGCTGCGCGCGGCCATCAGCCCGGCCTTCGCCCGGCCCTCGATCTCGCGCACATGCAGGGTGATCCGCCGCCGGCCTTCCCCGCGGGCATCGACGAGTGGCATCAGCTCCGTCTCGATCCGCGCCTGGCTCAAGGCGTGGGCGACGATGCCGCGCTTCCATTCCCCATAGGGCTCGGCGGCGAGATGCTGCACGGCGCAGCCGCCGCAGGCCGAGAAATACGGGCAGAACGGCGCGATCCGGTCCGGCGAGGCCTCCTCCACGGAAACCAGCGTGCCGATCCGCTCGCCGCGCTGCACCCGCACCCGCTCGCCGGGCAGGGCGCCGGGCACGGGCAGCCCGTCCGCGGCGATGCCGTCGCCGCGGGCGCCGAGGCGGGCGATGGTCAGGGTTTCGGTGGCGATTTCGGTCATGGGATCATTCACGGGAGAAGCGGCGGGCGGCGACCAGGAATTCGCGGTTGCCGTCGCCGCCTTCGATGGGGGAGGGGATCGGCCCCGATACGGTGAAGCCGAGGCCGACGAGGCTGGCGCGCACGCCCTCGCAGACCTCCGCATGGATCTCCGGATCGCGCACGATGCCGCCGCGCCCGACCCGCTCGCGCCCGGCCTCGAATTGCGGCTTGATCAGCGCCGCGAGGGCCGCCTCCTCGGCGAGCTGGCCTGCGACCGCCGGCAGGACCAGCCGCAGGCCGATGAAGCTCACATCGATGCTGGCGAGGCGGGGGGCGGGGGTGATC
>NZ_NKUI01000197.1 GCF_014845115.1 Methylorubrum zatmanii
GTCCCGGATCCGGGACGGGCGGGGTCCGGCCCGAGGGCTGGACCCCGACAGGCCGCTTAGACAGGCCGCTTACTTGGAGGCCACTTACTTGGAGGCCGACTTCCACTCGCCGACGTTCGGATCGTCGTAGGGGCCCTTGCCGTCGAGCGAGAACACGATCACGCCGCCACCCATCTGGGTGTAGTTGGCGAGCTTCTTGAAGGCGCCCACCGCACCGAGACCGGCGGTCGGGTCGGCGAGGTCGAACACGAGGCCCACGCCCGGCCAGCCGCCGACGCCGTAGTAGATGGCGACGTACTGCGTGCCCTTGTGGCTATAGGTCATCGGGTAGCCGATGGCGCCGGACGGGATCTTGAACTTCCAGAGGAGGTCACCCGTGTCGGAGTCACGCGCCTTCAGGTAGCCGTCGAGCGTGCCGTAGAAGACGAGGTCGCCGGCGGTGGCCAGGGTCCCGCCCCACACCGCGAAGCGCTCCATCTTCTCCCACTTATAGTCGCCGGTGATCGCGTTGTACGCCTTGATCTGCCCGAGACCTTCGTAGTTCTGGCGGTCGCCCTTCGGGCCCGGATACATGTTCAGCGTGGCACCCACGAAGAACTGACCCGCACGATAGGGCAGCATGAAGGGCTCCCAATCCATGCAGATGTGGTTGATGCCCATGAAGAACAGTTCACGCTTCGGATCGTACGAGTCGTGCCCCTGGTTGTGGTAGCCCATCGCCGAGGGGCAGATGTCCTTGGCGAGGTGGTCCATCCGGGTGCCGTATTCGGGATCGCGCACCGGCTGGCCGGTCTTCAGATCGACCGATTTGAACACGTTGACCGTGTCGTCGAGCTTGTTGGCCGAGACCAGCGAGCCGTCGGTGCGGTCGAGGGTGTAGACGATGCCATTGCGGTCCGGGTGGGTCAGCAGCTTGCGGACCTTGCCGTCCTTGTCCTTCTGCTCGGAGAGCATCATGACGTTGACGCCGGCATAGTCCCACTCGTCGTGCGGGGTCTTCTGGTAGCCGAACTTGGCCTCACCCGTATCGGCGTCGCGGCCGAAGATCGTCATCGTCCACTTGTTGTCGCCGGGACGCATGGTCTCATTCCACGGCGCCGGGTTGCCGGTGCCGAAATAGATCAGGTTCGTGCCCGGATCGTAGGCATACCAACCCCAGTTGGTGCCGCCGCCGATCTTCCAGGCATCGCCCTCCCAGGTGCCGGTGCCGAGGCCCTTCTGGCCGTAATGGGCGTTCTTGACGTTGAAGTCGTCGGCCAGCAGCAGATCCTTGTCCGGACCCGTGGCGTAGGCGCGCCACACCTGCGCACCGGTCTTGACGTCGTAGGCGGTGAGATAGCCGCGCACGCCGAGCTCGGCGCCCGAGGAGCCGATGATCACCTTGTCCTTCACGACGTAGGGGGCGATGGTGAGCGTCGAGCCGACCTTGATGTCGGAATTCTCGACCTTCCACACCGTCTCGCCGGTCTCGGCGTTGAGCGCCGCGACGTTGCCGTCGAGCTGGGTCTTGAGGATCAGCGCCGGGGTCTTGCCGTCGCCCGGCCAGTAGGCGAGGCCGCGGTTGACGAGATCGCAGCAGGCGACGGCGCGGGCGGCCGGGTTCTGCTTCGGCTTGTCCTGCCACAGGATGTGGCCCGGATCGTCGAGGCCGAGGGCGAACGTGTTGTTCGGGAACGAGGTGTGGATGTACATCTTGCCGTCGACGACGAGCGGCGCACCTTCGTGGCCGTTCAGCAGGCCGGTCGAGAACGTCCAAGCCGGCCGGAGCTGCTTCACGTTGCTCTTGTTGACCTGCTTCAGCTCGCTATAATTGTTCGAATCGTAGTTCTTGCCCGGCATCGCCCAGTTTTCGTCGCTCTTCGACAGCTCCACGAGCTTGTCGTTGGCGTAGGCGGCGCTCGAGAGCGCGGCTGGCGCGAGCGCCAGCATTGCCAGGGCCGAGACCGATGTCACAAACCTGCTCATCCTGCGTCTCCTCACTCAACCGCCTCGCCTTTCGGCCTCGCGGTGTCTCTCAGATGTTCTTTCTGAGGTTCCAGGCTCACCCGAAGCCCTTCGAACGGCTGCATTGTAAATCTAAGAAATTTCTTAGACCTCAGCAGTCTTATGAAAGACTTATTAGCGGCCTTTCGCCTATAATTTCTAGGCTTCGATTGAAGGAGAAGTCTTTAGCTGGTCGGACATTTCTTGCCGGGACGATAAGGTAATTCTAAAAGTGCCAAGACGTAGCGCCGCGCCCGTCTCGCGGCAGCTTGACCGACGCGGGGTCCCGTCGCACCACTGTCGTCAACGGGCCCCGGCGAAGCGGCCCGGCGGGCGGGAGGCTTGTCGGCGATGGCGCAGGAGCGGCACGTGAGGCGGGTTCTGGCGGCGGGGGCTGTGCTCGCGCTGGCTGTATCGTCCGGGGAGGGAGCCGGTGCCGGGGACGGGCGGCGCGAGAGCCCCGTCGCCCTCACCGGGCGCACCGCACAATCCACCGCCAGGGACGTGCCCCGGACCGCCGCGCTCTATCCCCGCGACGGGCGCCGCGACCTGACCGCCGACGACAGGGCCCGCTATCCCGGGGCCGGCGTGCTCTGGTGCCGCCGCCCGGACGGAGTGCCGCAGAAGGCGGCCGCCGCGTGGCTGATCGGCACGCCCTCCCTCGTGCTGTTGAACGCGCACAATTTCCGGAACCGGCAGCTCGAGACGACCCGGCAAGTCAGCGACTGCTATTTTCAGATCGGCGGCCGCAACTACGACTTCGTCGCCGACAGCCTGCGCCTCGGCGTCGCCCCGGACGCGCAGCGTCTCCACATCACCGACGATTGGGCGCTTTTGCGCCTCACGCAGCCGGCCGAGGGGCCGCGCCAGCCGATGCCGGCCTCAGCCCCCGACCTGCCCACGGGCGACCTC
Source organism: Methylorubrum zatmanii (assembly GCF_014845115.1). GTDB lineage: Bacteria > Pseudomonadota > Alphaproteobacteria > Rhizobiales > Beijerinckiaceae > Methylobacterium > Methylobacterium zatmanii. Next base: position 2,896 of record NZ_NKUI01000197.1, read on the forward strand.
GCGCTTCCCGTGACGCTGGTCGCCCCCGGCGGCCACCAGAACTACCGGGGCGACAGCAGCCTGGAGGCTTGTGCGGTGCGGCGGATCGATCCGCCGACGGAAGGCGGCATCCGGCGCGCCCGCCACGATTGCAACGACGGCTATGGCGGCTCGGGCTCCGGCCTGTTCGACGAGGCGGGGCGGCTCGTCGCCATGCAGAGCGCCTCCCTGTCGATGAATGCGCGGCACGCCTTCGACATCGAGTTCCATTACGGCTCCGCCCTGCTGATCGAGGGCGAGCTGCTCGATGCGCTGCACCGGGCCCAGCGGGAGGGAACCTCGCCGCCGGCCCGGTAGAACGGCCGCGCTTCCTGTGGATGAGGCCGCCCGCGGCCGGTGGAAGCGCCCTCGGAACACCGGCCTCGGAGTCCGGTTGCCCGGACTCCTATCGAGACGCCAGGAGAACCACTCCGCATGTCGAAGCATCTGAAGACGGATACGCCGACCGACGCTGACCTGAAGGGCAATCCGGGCATCGGCCAATCGAAGGGGCTGACGGGGACGGAGCCGGAACAGCTCGAAGGGGACTCCACCTTCGAGGGCGATGTCGAGAACGAGACGACACCGGAAGGGGGCGTCGATCCCAACCACCGCCCGCGCAAGAACGGCTGACAGAGCGCGTCACGCCCCCTCAGGTGAGCAGCCAGCGCAGGGAGCGGCGCAGTTCGGCCGTGCCGTTCCGCTCGAACCAGGCGCCGTGGCTGAACACCACCCGCTCCGGCGCCAGGGCGACGAGAGCGGCGGCGGCACGGCCCGCCTCCCGCTTGCGCAGGCCGATCACCCAGCGAAGATAGATCGGTGCCCGTCCGTCCGGGGCGGTGGCACCGGCTATCCGCAGGAGCGGACGCATCGGCGGCGGCAGCTTCTGCGGCTCCAGGTTCAGCACGAGGTCGGTCAGGATCAGCGTCGCCGAGGCGGGATGGTGGAAGGCCACCTCCCGGAAGCCGAAGCCGCCGGGCACCGCCACCTGTGTGAGGTCGGCGGCCCATTCCGGCGGGGCCGTGTCGGCGAGATCCCGGTCGAGGCGCAGGGCCGCCTTGCGCACCTGTCGGCGGGCACGCAGTTCGGGAGCCGCCCAGGTCAGGGCCTGCGGGCAATGCCGCTGCCACTCCTTCAGATAGGTCCAGTGGGCGATATTGGGCGAGACGAGGTGGCGGATCGGCCCGAGCGCCTCGATCGCGCGGTGCAGGCCCGCATCGTAACGGGTCGGCGAATGGAGCCAGATCTCGCCGCTGCCGAGCCGGATCACGGTCATGCGCACCGGCAGCGGCATCCCGCCGGCATGGATCGGGCCGCTATCGACGATCCAGAGACCGGAGGCGACGGGCTTGAGCACGTCGAGGGGCGGGTAGGTCGGATCGGTCACGGCATCGGCCCCGGAGGACGAGGAGGCGGAGCCGTCGCGCGGCCCCAGCCATCGCCTCGCAAATGTTAGAGCTTTTCACAAACACTCACCCGCTCAACCCAAGCAACGCGGCAAAGTTTCTCAAGGCTATCCTGCGACACATCTTTCCTTGTTCTCACGGACGGGAACAAAGCTCACCCACCTGCCTTCCCGTGGTGACGACGCCTGCCGGACCGGATGCCCGGCAGATCCTCCGCCTCGTACTGCACAGGAGAAGGCCGTGGCGCAGCAGATCCCGATCAGCCGTCAGGCCCGCGCCGACGACCCGCAGGCCGATGCGGAGCGCGACGACGGTACCCACGCCATCGCCCCCGATCTCGCCTATCGCCGCCTCCTGCTCGCCAACGTGGTGTTCGTCGGCGTGCCGGGCGCGGGCGACCGCAACTGGGTGCTGGTGGATGCCGGCATCCCCGGATCCAAGGACGCGATCCGCAAGGCCGCCGCCGCCCGTTTCGGCGAGGGCGCCCGCCCGGCGGCGATCGTGCTGACCCACGGCCATTTCGACCATGTCGGCGTGCTGGAGGATCTGGCGGAAGAGTGGGACGCCCCCGTCTACGCCCACGGTCTCGAACGCCCCTATCTCGACGGCAGCGCCGCCTATCCGGCGCCGGATCCGAGCGTCGGCGGCGGGTTGATGGCGCGGATCGCGCCGCTCTATCCGACGAAGCCGGTGGATGTGTCCGCGCGGCTGCGCCCGCTGCCCGCCGATGGCAGCGTGCCGCCGATGCCCGGCTGGCGCTGGCTGCACACGCCGGGCCATGCGCCGGGCCACGTCTCGTTCTGGCGGGAGGCCGATGGCAGCCTGATCGCCGGGGACGCCTTCGTCACCACCGCCCAGGAATCCGCCTATGCGGTGATCACCCAGGAGCCGGAGGTGCACGGGCCGCCGATGTATCTCACCCTGGATTGGCCGGCCGCCGCCGGCTCCGTGCGCGGCCTCGCCGCGCTCAGGCCCGAGCGGGCCATCACCGGCCACGGCCGGCCGCTCCAGGGCCCGGAGCTTCGCCGCGGCCTCGACGCCCTGGCCCAGGACTTCGAACGCGTCGCGGTGCCCGAACAGGGCCGCTACGTCGAGGAACCGGCCCGGGCCGAGGACGGCTCCGCCTACCGCATGCCGTGAGGCGACGATGACGGAGCGAGAAGAGGAGCTTGGCCGCCACGCGACGGTCGTGAGGCCGGAGGCGGATGTTCCGGTCGCGGCCGGTGTGCTGTTCGGGCTCGGCCTCGGCGGGTTCTTCGACGGCATCGTGCTGCATCAGGTGCTGCAATGGCACCACATGCTGAGTTCCTGGTACCCGATCACCTCGATCGAGAACCTCGAACTCAACACCCTCTGGGACGGCATCTTCCACAGCGCCACCTACGTCTTCGTCGTGCTGGGGCTGTTCCTCCTCTGGCGCCGGGCGCGGGGGCGGCATCTGCGCTGGCCGAACCGGGCGCTCGCCGGCAGCCTGCTGGTCGGCTGGGGGCTGTTCAATCTGGTGGAGGGGCTGATCGATCACCAATGGCTCGGCATCCACCACGTCAACGAACGGGTGGAGCGGGAACACTGGCTCGCCTGGGATCTCGGCTTCCTGGCCTGGGGCCTCGCCATGCTGCTGGCCGGCCTCTGGCTGCTGCGCCGGGCCAGGGGCGGGAGAGGCCCGGCGCAGCAGCCAGA
>NZ_NKUI01000198.1 GCF_014845115.1 Methylorubrum zatmanii
GGCGTGGTGCGGGGCGGGGGCCCCCGACACCGCCCACCGCCCCCCTCTCCACGCGCCGGCCGCGGCCCGCCTCGACCTCGCCAAGTCCCCGCCCGCCCTGCGCGCCCTCGTGCGCGAGCAGGTCGAGGAGCCGGCCCAGGAGCGCGCCCTCGCGGACAGCCTGGTCCCGCTCAGGCCGGTGCGCGACGCCGTGTCCCTCCTGGTCCAGGCCCAGTACGAGGAGAACCCCTATCCGCGCTGGTCGCGCGCCCTGCTCGGGACCCCGCGTCCCTTGCGCGAGCGGGTCCACCTCGCGCTGCCGCACCTCGGCGCGGACGAGATGCCGGCGGTCGAGCGGCCACGCGTCCTCGTCGCGGGGTGCGGGACCGGCATCCAGACCATGCGGCTCGTGCAGTCGGTCGCGGACGCCTCGGTGCTCGCGGTCGACCTGAGCCGCAGCAGCCTGGCCTACGGCATGCGCAAGCTGGCGGAATACGGGATCGGGTCGGTCCGGCACCTGCAGGCCGACATCCTCGACCTCGCCAACCTGGGCGAGCGCTTCGACCTGATCGAGAGCTTCGGCGTGCTCCACCACATGCGCGAGCCCTTGCAGGGCTTGCGCGTCCTCTCGGGGCTGCTCGCGCCGGGCGGCCTGCTCTTCCTCGGGCTCTACAGCGAGATCGCGCGCGCCAGCGTCGTCGCGGGGCGCGCCCTGGTCGCGGAGCGCGCGCTCGCGCCGACCCCGGCCGGCGTGCGGGCGGGCCGGCGTGCCGTCATGGCCGGGGCCGTGGCGCAGCCGGACCTCGGCATGCTGCTCAGCCCCGCCTCCGACTTCTGGACCCTGTCGGAATGCCGCGACCTCATCTTCCACGTCGAGGAGCACCGTTTCACGCTGCCCGGGATCGGCGCGATGCTGGAGGCCTGCGGGCTGGAATTTTTGGGCCTGGAGCCCGAACGCCCGTCGGACCGGACCCGGTTCGCGGCCGAGCATCCGGACCCGGCCGCGGCGCGCTCGCCGGCGGCGTGGCACGGTTTCGAGACCCGCCATCCCGACACCTTCGGCGGCACCTATCGGATCTGGGCGCGGCAGGCGCGCCAGGGCCGGACCGGTTCGCGCTGACTTCCGATCCCGGGGGGCATCATTCGCTGTGCCCGGCCCCGCCCGTGCCGGCCGGCCCTCCCCCCGGCTCGGTGCCGGCGCCCCGGTCCTGCGACGCGGCGGTCCGCGGCTTGCGCTTCAAGGGCGTCAGGAGGGCGAGGACCAGGAAGTTGGACAGGGCCGGGATGAGGCCAAGGTCGTAGTAGCCGAAGCCGACGGCCGCCCCGATCACGCCCACGTTCCACAGGCTCGCCGCGGTCGCGGTGCCGTGCACGTTGTCGCCCCCCTTCAGGATGGCGCCACCGCCGATGAAGCCGATGCCGGTGATGAGTCCCTGGAGGATGCGCGCCTGCTCCGGCGTGCGCGCGCCGAGGAGCTCGCTGGCGAGCAGGATGAAGCCGCAGCTGGCGATGGCGACGATGGGGAAGGTGCGCAATCCGGCGCTGCGCGCCTCGCGCTCGCGGTTCCAGCCGAGCGGGAATGCGAACGCGAAGGCGAGGCCCAGCCGCACCAAGTGGTTGGGAAGGTCTCCCCAGATGCCCCAGTACGAACCCATGATCCCTCGCCGGTGTGAGAACGCCCCGATGGTCCGTCCGCGCGTCGTGCCGCCGTTCCGAGGCGGGCCGCCAGCGGCGCGCCGACGGTGATCCTCGCGCCTGACGGAACCTTCCCGGAGCGGCCCGCATCAGGGCGAGCGGGGTCCGGTCGGCTCGGCGTCGCGCCTCGTTACGCCCTGACGGTCCGGCGCGCTGCTCCCGGGGTCGAGTTCCGTCACCTCCCAGTCGTCGCCGACGTTCTGGCAGGCCGTGCCGCGGATCCTGGCGGTGCGCTGCGCCTCTTCCACGGTGGCCAGGAAGGCGCGGCAGATCCGCCCCGCGCGTACGACCGGCGCGGCGGTCGGCACGACGCTGCCCTTCCGCCCGCTCGCCGGGTTGTCCCACCGGATGCGCAGGCCGTTCCCGCTGGGTTCCAACGCGAGGCCGAGGATGCCGCGCGCCCGGCGCCAATCCTCCGGGTCGAGCCCCGGGAACGCCAGGGGCGCCGTGCGCTTCGGGTCCTGCCCCGGCACGCCGGGAGAACCGTCGGCAGGCCGGGAGATCGGCAGCGAGATCGCGCAGGCCGGCAGCGCCAGGATCAGGAGCGCGGCGCCGGCGCGGGACAGGGGACGTGCGGTTGGCCGGAGCCGGGGATGGGACATGACGGTGCGCTCGGCGGTGTCTGGCGAAGGCGGGGGCGGGTCGGGGCGCGCCGGCGGTCCCGGACCGCCCGGCAGCCCCGGCCAGGGATGAGCGGGCGGCCCCGGGGCGCGGACCTGGCGGCGGAAGGTCTTCCGTCCCATCAGCGGCCATCCGGTGTGCGCACGCCGGACCAGAGGTCCTTGACCTGATCGAAGTGCGTCTTCGGGCTGTAGGCCGCCACCGGCACCGCGATGAAGCGGGCGGTCAGGCGCCCGATCTGCTGCACGACGCCGTAGGAGAACACCACGCGGTTGCGCTGGGCCTGGATCAGCTGCACGCGGGCGTTCAGGAGCTCCTGCTGCGCGTTCAGCACGTCGAGGGTGGTGCGCTGGCCGACGCGGGCCTCCTCGCGCACCCCGTCGAGCGCGACCTCGTTCGCCTGGACCTGCGCCTGCGAGGCGATGACCTGGGCCTTGGCGGCCTCCAGCTGGCCCCAGGCCGAGACCACGGCGGCGCGGATCTGGTCGCGCAGGAACTCGACCTGCAGGCGCGTCTGGCCCACGAGCTCCTTGGCCTGCCGGATCTGCGCGTATTCCGATCCGCCTTGATAGATCGGGACCGTGATGCGGCCCACGATCGAGGCGGTGCGGCCGTTGTCGCCGGGCTGCTCCTGGTCGTAGCGCTGGGCGACCTGGCCGGTCAGGCCGACCTGCGGGTAGAGCCGGCCCTCCAGCACCTTCACCTGCGCCTCGGCGGCATCGACCGCGTGCAGCGCCGAGGCGATCTGCGGGTTTTCCTTGAGGCCGATCTCGACCGCGGCGTCGAGGTTGCCCGGCACGGGGCGGTCAAGCGGGCGGCCCGGCGAGAGCTGGCGCGGCTCCACGCCGATGACCCGGCGATAGATGCCGATGCTGGCGCCCAGCTGCGACTCCGCCGCGCTCACCTGCGAGCGGGCGAGCGCGAGGCGCGCCTCCGCCTGGGCGACGTCGGTCCGGGTCAACGCGCCGACCTGGAAGCGGAAGGCCGTCTGGCGGAGCTGCTCCTGCAGGACGGCGACGTTGTTGCGGTTCAGCTCCAGCGTCGCGGTATTCTGAAGCACGTCCATGTAGGACTGGACCGCACTGAACAGGGTCGTCGTCTCGGTGAGGCGCAGGCTCTCGCGCTGGCCGAGCACGGTCGATTCCGCGCGCCGGGTGTTGTTGTCGGTCTGGAAACCGTTGAACAGCGTCTGGTTGACGGTCAGGCCGGCGCCGCCCGGCAGGGCGGTCCGCGCGAAGCGTTCCCCGCCCTCGACGCCCTTCTGTCGCTCGACCCCGATGTCGGCGTCGAGGCGGATCGTGGGGCGGTAGCCCGCCCGGGCCTGCACGATCTCCTCGTCCGTCGCGCGCAGGCCCGCCCGGGCGGCGTTCAGCTCCGGGTTCGCGCGGAAGGCGCGCGCGAGGGCACCCTCCAGGGTCTCGGCCCGCGCGCCCCCGGTGGCGCCGGCCAGAAGGAGCGCGGCGCACAGGCTGCAGGCCGCGCGGGTCCGCCGCGATCGGGCGCTCGGCGACGGGGAGGAAGGCCGGCGGGCACCGTGCGCCCCTGGCCGGGCGGAGGTTTCGGCGCCGGCACGACCCGGTGAACCTGCGGGTCTGGGCGCCCGGGCGGGGCGGACCGCCGCGGCGGACCATGGCCCGGCCGGATCCGACCCGCGCGACGGCTCCGGCGTACCGCCCTGCCGAGGCTCGGCTGCGCGGCGTCCCCGACCCGCGGCGAGCGCCGAGGCCTGGCCCGCACGAGCGAGCGGGAACGCGCCGGCACGCGGCGCCGCGCCCGGGAAGACCGCCGGTTCGGGGTCGATGATGAGGGGAACGGGCATCGCCCACCCTGCGAGATGCTGCCACATGCCGCCCCGTCGCATCGACGGGACCCGCGCCGCGCAGGGCGGGCGCCTTCCCTTCCGGGCCTGGGGATGACCATGCAACCCGGGTTGCCGCCGCGGCATGCGGCGGCCGGCGGGTCAGGCGCGCGGGGGCTCGCTCGGGGGCGTCGATGCCACGGAGGAGAGGCGGGCGGTGCCGAGGGTGAATTCGGGCGGCCTGGCGATGCGCAGGGGCGTCACGACCGGGCTCTCCGGCCGGATGACGGCATGGCAGGGGCAGTGCGCGCTGCAACGGCCAGGCCCCGCAAGGCCGCGGTCCGCCGGCTCGTCCGCGGCGGGCGCCCCGGAGATGGCATCGAGCACGATGACGATGCCGGGCCCGCCGGCTTCCTCGTCCGGCGACGCGGGCGCGGTCAGGGCCGGGTCCACCAGGGAGACGGTCAGGGCGAAGGCGAGCAGGCAAACCAGGGCGCGGCGCCAAACGCCGGACGCGTACCCGTCCCACCGCTGCCGAAGCCTGACCATACGCCATGCTTACGGGGGCGCGCCGCCCGGCGCAAGGTCTCGCGGAGGTGGGGGAGGCCAGCGTCCGAGGAGCCCGATCGTTCCCGCGCGCCGGCGGCGCGACCCGTCGCAGGACCCTCCTCGCGCGGAGGGTTTCGCGCTTCGCCGGGGTCCGGCCCGGCCTCAGGGGCGGAGCCGATGTCCGGCCAGGGCGATGCGGTCGCGGATCTCGACCTGCCCGCGCAGGACCCGGATCCATCCCGCGCGCTCCCAGCCGGCGAGATGCCGGCTGACGACCTCGCGCACGGTGCCGAGGTCGGCCGCGATCTGCCGGTGCGTCGCGGTCACCCTTCCGTGCTGGTCCGCTTGGGCGAGCAGGTGCCGGGCGAGGCGCTCCTCAAGGGGCGTGAAGGCGATCTCGTCGAGGAGCCCGAACAGGACGGCCATGAGCTTGGCGTAATCGTCGAGGACGAAGGCGCGGAACGCGGCCGAGGCCGCCATGAGGTGCCGGAAGGTCTCCGCCGGAAGCGCCGCCAGCACCGTGCGCTGCTCCGCGACGCTCTCGGCCGGGAAGGTGCCGCCGGCGAGCAGGCACTGGGTCGTGAGGACGCAGGTCCCCCGGGGACCCACCCGGTAGATCAGCATCTCGCGGCCGCCCGCGGAGATCCGGAAGACGCGTGTCCGGCCCTCGATGCACATCAGGTAGTTCGCGCACTCGCCTCCCAGCTCGTAGGCGGTCGCTCCCGCCTCCAGCACGGGAAAGCGCACGGCGCCGCGCAGGATGTGCCGGTGGTCGGCCGGAAGCGTCCCGAGCACGGGAAACTGCTCGAACCAGCGCTCGACGCGGTCGGCGTGAGACATGCGCGATGACCTTCAGCTCCGCGGCGCGCCGGTCGGGCGCCGGGGACGTTCCGGGACAGGCCGGCGTCGATGAGCGCGGGCACAAACGACCGATGCCGCCCGCGTTCGGATTGAGCCGCGCGGGCGCGCGGCGGTGCCGATTCCGGCGGTGCGCGGGGCCCGAGCCCGTTCGCCGGGAACCGCGGGGACACCCATACGCAGGCACGCGGCCCTCCCGTTCTCGGCCGTCGTCGCCCGGGGTCCGGCGTCGGCCGCGGGCGACCTGCTCCGCCCCCTCGGCCGGACGATGCCGGACATGACGCAGGCGGGGACGGCCCGCGCCGCTATCGAGGCGACGATCGCCCGGGCGGCCGGCAAGCCGCTCAGCCTCTCGGACGGGCGCCTGTCCGGCCTGGACCTCAGGCGCGCGAACCTGCGCCCGTCCCGCTTGAACAGGGTCCTGCCGCGGGGGGGCGGTCTCCGCGTCGCGGCCCCCGACCAGGCCGGGCTCAAGACGGCCGACCTGGGCGGGGCGAAGCTCGTCGGCGCGCGTTTCTTCGGTCCGCAGGTCCGGGGGCGAACCCGCGCGGAGCCGACCGGAGCGGGGCCAGGACCGGCCGCGACTTCGGCGGGGCGAGCGCCGGCGGCGCGCTCCGCGCCGGCCCGCGCGGCGACGCCGCCGTCCGGAACGCTGACGCGAGCGGGGCCGGCCTGCGCCGGCGCAAGGGCTGGGACGCGACCCCGGATTGCGACGCGCTCGTCGCGAACCGCGCCGGGACCGACCCGGCCCACCGGACCGCCCCGGCGGATCGGTCCGACGCCTCTCCGAACGCCCGTCCCGCGCGGGCGCGAGGCCGCGTCGGCGTCCGTGCGTTCCGGGGGCAGGGCTCCGATCCCGCGGGCCGTTACCCTCCCTGGATCGCCTCTCCGTACCGGAACGTGGCGGAGCCGCCGTCCATCCTCAGCGTTCCGGACCCGGCGAACGAGCTCGTCCCGTCGGCCGACCCGGTGCCGCGCTGGCCATTGGAGCAATTTGCCCCGACGGATGCCGGCAGCCCCGCCCCGGACGGATGAAACAGGCCGCTGCAGGTCGTCCGCCCGTCGGTCGCGTAGAACTCGCGCCGCAGCAGCCGGGTGGTCACGCTGCCCGTGAGGCGCTCCCCCGACGGGAGATGCAGGGTGAACGGGACCGTCGCGTAGCCCGGAACATCGGGCACGTGCAGGCAGCCCGTCACGCCGGTGGCCAGCCCCCAGGCACACGCGAACCTCCTCCAGCCGATCATCACGATCCCTCCCCGCCCGTGCCGGTCCGACCGACGCCCGCGCATGGCCCGGCCGCGGATGGGCGCCGGCCGTTGCGCTCGCCGCCTTCGGCGGCCCGGATCCCCGGATTGCCCGCAGCGGCGTGGCCGCTGCACCGCCCCGACCGGCCCGGTGCCGAACCCGGCTAGATCCCGGGGCCGCGCAGTCGATGGTAGAGAGCCCTGACGGCATCCATGTAGTCCTGACCCGGGTTCTTGGCGCAGAAGGTGCGCAGGAAATGGACTTGGGCCTGAAGCGGGACGGACGGCGGTGTCAGGTCCAGGTCTTCATCGATTCCTGCCGGCGCACGAATCAGCGCTCCGCTCATGAAACCTTGCGCCCAGGCGAAGAAGTACAGCTCGGCAGCTTGGTTCGCGGAGATCTCCTGGTTGAACGCTGCGCAGGTCTGGGCGCCGATGCCGACGATCTTGGCCGTCGATCCTGCCTGCGCGGACATCACGACCATGACGCCGAGGGCCACCATCACTGTTCGTCGCATCGATGCTCCCCGTCGCTCCAGTTTCGTAGGATGAGCCGGAGCCAGCGCCGTCGAACGCCGGCCGGTGGGTGGTCATGGCGCCATCCGGCGGTCCCGGGATTCGAGCAGGTCGGAGGTATGGCGGGCGGCGGGGTGGCCGGTCGCCGCCTCGTGCGCCGACGAGCATTTCTCGTAGAGCTCGCCCGCGGCGACCATGACGATGCGTTTTCCGCCGCCTTCGGCGGGGCGGACCGCCAGGAGCGTGCGCCCCGCCGGCCACGTCACGGCGTTCGGCAGCCCGGCCTCCTGCGGCTCGCCGTAGCGCCGCACCCCCTCCCGGTAGATCGCCGCGTAGGCCGGCACGAGCTCGGCCTCCGCGAAGGGGCGGCTGAACCAGATGACCTGCTGCAGACCCTCGTCCCCGCAGACCTCCAGGACGACCTGCTCGGTATCGGGCCCGGAGGCCGGCGCCCGGCCCTGGAAATAGAACAGGGCCGTGACGTTCCCCTCCCGATCCGCCATGGACGGTTTCGGCACGGACGTCAGCGGACCCCAACGCAGGCCGAAGGGTGCCTCCCCGGCAAGCGCCCCCGGGATGCCGGCCGCCCCCAGGAACGCGGTGGCGAGCGCACGACGAAACGTCCGCATCACGGGGCTCCCCCTCGGGTCCGTCGCGACCGCGCCTCGCCGGTCCGGGGATGCATGGCCCGGGTCACTCGGCCGCCTGCCGGAGCCGCGCCCGCGCGCCGGCCGAAGCCTCCTCGGCCCGGCGCGGGGAGCGCGCGACCTCCTCGCCGCCGAAGCGCGCGTACAGGGCCGGCAGGACGACCAGGGTCAGCAAGGTGGCGCTGATCAGGCCGCCGATGACCACGGTCGCGAGCGGCCGCTGCACCTCGGCTCCGGTCTCGGTCGCGAGCGCCATCGGCACGAACCCGAGCGAGGCGACCAGCGCCGTCATCGCCACCGGCCGCAGCCGGGTCATGGCGCCCTCCAGGATCGCCTCGCGCCGCGGCCGCCCTTCCGCGACGAGCTGCTTGATGAAGGTCAGCATCACCAAGCCGTTCAGGACCGCCACGCCCGAGAGCGCGATGAAGCCCACCGCCGCCGGCACCGAGAACGGCATGCCCCGCAGCCACAGGGCCGCGATGCCGCCGGTCAGCGCCAGCGGCACGGCGCTGAACACCAGCAGCGCGTCCCGGGGCGAGCCCAGCGCCGAGTAGAGCAGCAGGAAGATCAGGGCGAAGCAGACCGGCACCACGATCATCAGGCGCTTGCGGGCCGAGGCGAGGTTCTCGAACTGGCCGCCCCAGGTCACGTCGTAGCCCGAGGGCAGCCGCACCTGGCTCGCGACCTTGGCCTGCGCCTCGGCGACGAGCGAGCCGATGTCGCGCCCGCGGACGTTCGCGGTCACGACCACCCGGCGCCGGCCGTTCTCGCGCGAGACCTGGTTCGGCCCTTCCGCGACGGAAAAACTCGCGACCTGCTTCAGGAGGACCGACGCGGCGCGCCCGTTCGGGCCGGGCGGCAGCGGCACCGGGATGTTCTCCAACGCCTCCCGGTTCTCGCGCACCTTGTCGCTGAGGCGCACGACGATGGGAAAGCGGCGGTCGCCCTCGAACACCAGCCCGGCGTCCTTGCCGCCGATGGCCGCCCCGATGACCTCCTGGACGGCGCCGGTGCTGAGCCCCAGCCGCGCCGCTTCCGCCTTGTTGATCTTGATCTCCAGGAAGGGCAGGCCCGCCGTCTGCTCGACCTTGACGTCCTCGGCCCCGTCGATGCCCCGCAGGATCTCGGCGATCTGGTCGGCCGCCTTCGTCATCGGCCCGAACTCCTCGCCGAACACCTTCACGGCGAGGTCGCCGCGGGCGCCCGCCAGCAGCTCGTTGAAGCGCAGCTGGATCGGCTGGGAGAACTCGAACACGTTCCCGGCCAGGGCGCCGACCGCCTTCTCGATCTTCTCCTGGAGCTCGGCCTTGGACAGGTCCGGGTCCGGCCACTCCTCCTGGGGCTTCAGGATCACGAAGGTGTCCGAGGAGTTCTGCGGCATCGGGTCGGACGCGACCTCGGCGGTGCCGGTCTTCGAGAAGACGTAGGCGACCTGCGGGAAGCGGCGGATCGCCTGCTCGATCTTGAGCTGCATCGCCTGCGACTGCGACAGCGAAGTCGAGGGGATGCGCAGCGCGTTCATGGCGATGCTCTTCTCGTCGAGCGTCGGGATGAACTCGGCGCCGAGCCGGGTGAAGAGCAGGCCGGCCCCGGCCAGCAGCAGCAACGCCGCGACGATGAACACCATCGGCGCCCGCACCGCCCCGGCCAGCACGGGCCGATAGGCCCATTTGAGGGCGCGGATGATGACATTGTCCTTCTCGGTGACGCGCCCGGTGATCACGATGGCGATCAGGGCCGGCACGAAGGTCAGCGACAGGACGAAGGCGGCGGCCAGCGCGATGATCACGGTCAGCGCCATCGGCTCGAACATCTTGCCCTCGACGCCCGTGAAGGTGAGGAGCGGCACGTAGACGAGGATGATGATCGCCTGCCCGTAGAGGGACGGCTTGATCATCTCCTCGGCCGAGGCCCGCACCGTGGCGAGGCGCTCCTCGGTGTCGAGGGTGCGACCGAGACCGTGCTGCTTCTCGGCGAGATGACGCAGGGCGTTCTCGGTGATGATGACCGCCCCGTCGACGATGAGGCCGAAGTCGAGGGCGCCGAGGCTCATCAGGTTGGCCGAGATTTTCGCCTCGACCATGCCGGTCATGGTCATCAGCATGGCGACGGGGATGACCAGCGCCGTGATGATGGCGGCCCGGATGTTGCCGAGCAGCAGGAACAGGATGACGATGACGAGGGCCGCGCCCTCCGCGAGGTTCTTGGCCACGGTCCTGATGGTGGCCTCGACCAGGAGCGTCCGGTTGAGGACCGTCTGGACCTCGACGCCGGGCGGAAGCGACTTGCGGATCTCCGTCATCTTGGCGTCGACCGCGGCCGCGACCGTGCGGCTGTTCTCGCCGATCAGCATCAGCGCGGTGCCGACGACGACCTCCTGCCCGTCCTCGCTGGCCGAGCCCGTGCGCAGGTCGCGCCCGATCCGGACCTCGGCGATGTCCTTGATCCGCACCGGCACGCCGCCGCGGGTGGTGACGAGGACGTTCTCGATCTCCCCCATGCTCTCCAGGCGCCCGGCCGCGCGCACGACGTAGCCCTCGCCGTTGTCCTCCAGGTAGCGGGCGCCCTGGTTGGCGTTGTTGGCCTCCAAGGCCCGCGCCACGTCGGAGAAGGAGAGGTCGAGGGCGGTGAGCTTCGTCGGGTCCGGCTGGACGTGGTACTGCTTCTCGAAGCCGCCGATGCCGTCGACGCCGGCCACGCCCGGCACGGTCTTGATCTGGGGCCGGATGATCCAGTCCTGCACCGTGCGCAGGTACGCGGCCCGCTCCAGCTCCGTCCTGAGCCGCTGGCCTTCCGGGGTCAGGTAGCTGCCGTCCGGTTGCCAGCCCGGCTTGCCCGCAGGCGACACCGTCCGCTCGTCCGGCTTCGCGTAGTGGATCGACCACATGTAGATCTCGCCGAGGCCCGTCGAGATCGGGCCCATGCGGGGCTCGGCGTCGGGCGGCAGGTCCTGCTTGACCTGGGACAGGCGCTCGGCGACCTGCTGGCGGGCGAAGTAGATGTCGAGCTTCTCCGCGAAGACCGCGGTGACCTGCGAGAAGCCATTTCGCGATAAGGACCGGGTGTATTCGAGGCCCTTGATCCCGGCGAGCGCGGTCTCGACCGGGTAGGTGACCTGCTTCTCGATGTCGATTGGCGAGAGCGAGGGCGCGACCGTGTTGATCTGCACCTGGTTGTTGGTGATGTCGGGGACCGCGTCGATGGGCAGCTTGGTCAGGGCGTAGCCGCCGAAGCCGGCGGCCAGCAGCGACAGCAGCAGCACCAGCCAGCGCTGGTGGACCGAGAAGTCGAGGATGCGGGAGATCATGGGCGGGCTCTCGCTCAGTCGTTGTCGCCGGTCGCGGCCTTGCCGAGCTCAGCCTTGAGGAGGAAGGAGTTGGCGACCGCGATCTCGTCGCCCGGCCTCAGGCCCGAGACGACCTCGTAAGCATCGTCGTCGGAGCGCCCGAGCTCGATCTCGCGCTTCTCGAAACCGGTGGCCGTGCGCACGAAGACGACCTTCTCGCCGGCGACGGTCTGGATCGCGGCCTTCGGAACCCGCACCTTGACCGCATCCTGGCCGACCTCGACCTCGGCGGTGACGAAGGTTCCGGGCCGCCAGGCCATGTCCCGGTTCGGCAGCCCGACGATGACGCGGGCGGAGCGTGTGTCCGGGTTCAGGATCGGGCTGACGAAGATCACCTTGCCTTCGGCCTGCTTGTCGGCGTCGCCCTGGCTCGGGGTGACCAGGACCCGCGCGCCTTCCTTGACCTTGGCCAGTTCGGTGGTTGGCACCGCCAGTTCGATCCAGACGGTGGACAGGTCTGCGACCGTATACAGGTCGTCCGGGTCGCCCTGACCGCCGACGTCGGTGCCGAGGTCGACCTTGCGCTCAACCACGCGCCCGCTCAGCGGTGAGCGCAATTCGTAGCGGCGCAGCGTCGAGGTGTTGGGCGTGGTCTCGTCCCGTTTGGCCGCGCTCGCCACCTCGGCGGCGTTGAGGCCGAGGGCGGAGAGCTTCTGCCGGGCGAGGTCGACGCGAAGCTGCGCCTCCGAATAGACGGCCTTGGCATTGAGGAAGGCCGATTCGGCCGAGATGCGCTTTTCCCAAAGCGCCTGCTGCCGATCGAAATTGGTCTTCTCAAGCTCTGCCTTCACTGAGGCGGTGAGATACTCGCTCTTGGCGTCCGCGACCTCGCGGCTGTCGAGCACCGCGACGACCTCACCCTTCACAACCTCCTCGCCCAGGCGCTTGCGCATCTCGGCCACAATCCCGACCACGCGCGCGGGCACCCGGGCGATCCGGTCGGCGTCCGGCGCGATGGTGCCGGGAACGAGAAGGTGGCGCGCGAGCGTGCCCCCCTCCACCGTCACGACCGTGATGTCCTGCCCGGAAACCTGCTCGGGCTGCATCTTGATCACGGTCGGCTCGGCCTCTCCCCCACCCTCCCCGTGCGGATGCTTGGCGGTCGCAGGCCCGGTCTCCGGCTTCGCCCCTCGCGGGCGGGGATGCTCGCCCGCGGGCTCCGGGACGTCGGTCTCGGAGGAGGGCTGACCGGCGGCGGGCGCCGGGTGGATCCTCGGGACCCCGACCGAGGCGAGGGCGTCCTGGACGAATTCGGACACGCGGGGAACGGCACCGCCGATGGCGATGCCGGTGGCCAGGATGACCACGGACAGGAGAATGCGCATTGAGCCTGACTCGACCGGGACGCCGCTTGCCCGCCTGCGCGGCGGTGACGGTCGATCCCGCATGTTCACGTAAGGTGATCGACTGGCCCGGCGGATCGCCGGGCGGCCCGTGCCACCTCGGTGGCGCGGTCACCTCAGGCGCGAGGAGGCCTCGACAGCCGGTCCGGCCAGGTCGACGCGAGCGCGCCGACGGACCGGGACCGGTTGGGCTGGGCAGCCGCCGCGGGCGCCGTCGCGGGAGCGGCGTCCGCGGTGATGGCCTGGTGGCAGCTGCAATGCACGTGACAGGTCACGCCCGGATCGGACGTGTCGGTCGCGGAGCCGTCGGCCGGCGCGACCACCGAGAGTTCCGTCCCGGCAGGTGCCTTGCCGTGGTACGCGAAATCGGCTGCCAGGCCCAGGTCGGGAGCGGCGATGAGCAGGACGAGCACGAGCGCGAGCAGGCGCAGGGCGGTCACCGACCAGCCACGCCCGGCGTCGAAGCTCTTCTGCCGCATCCCGAGGGTCATCCCCGTCCTTATGGCGATTCGAGGCCGCGGATACAATCGGGTTCGTCGCGGTGCGGCGTCGGATCCCAGGCGGTGTCTCCGTACGCCGCCCGCCAATCGTCGTCGCGACGATGAGAGACGTGGTGCCCGCGGCGGCCCTGGCCGCCGTCCGGCATCATGGCGGTCCCGCGGCCCGCAGGGCGGGCGTCATGGTTTCGGGAGGCCGGGTTCGCCGCGGCCTCGAACGGAGGCACCGCCGGCCGTGGCGGCATGCCCCGCTCCCGGCGGTACCCTCACCGGCGGGCACCCCGGCGCCGGGCCGCGGGCGCACCGGCCGGACGCCGCCCCGGCTCGGGCCCGCGATGCGCTCACCAGGGCCGCCGGCGGGACCCCGGGACGGATTGGCCGCGGGATGACCGAGGCGCGTCGACCGGACCCCGCCGGACGCCGCCCGTGGCCGAAGGGCTGAGGCGGCCCGGCCCCGGGGCCTCACGGGCGGTCGGAGGGCGCCTCGTTCTTGCGGGGCGAGCGCGACCTTCGGTCGAGCTCGGACCGCGCCATCCCCGTCACGACGCCCGTGGCCCCGTCCCCGTGCACGAAGCGGGCGCCCTGCCCTTCCAGGGCCTGCCGGAGCCGCAGGGCCAATCCCTCGCTGAGGTCGGAGAACGCGTTCTCGTAATCGTTGATGCTCTTCTTCGACACCATCGACAGCTCGCGCAGATCGGATTGCGAGAGCCCGAGGAGGGCGCGCGCCGCTTGGCACAGGTACCCCGGCACCGGTTTTTCCGGTGGATAAGCATTAACCTTCGGGAACAGCAGCAGGTCATGGTACGGCTCTCCGCATTGAAAAAGCTTTATACCAATGATATAATTCCATTCGATTTCAGACGAGACGGTTTCGTGGCTGTCGGTGGACTTGGTGTCCGCGGACGGCTTCGGGCGTGCATGCTGGGGGTCTGCCATGATCGCTGCGTTCTTCGGTGCCGACGGACGTTCCGTGAGTGCCCATGCTGTCCTCGTGGCGACGCTCGCCGCCGCCGCCGGGCGGCCGGCGACGCTGGCGCGGATCACCCGGCCGGCCGAGCCGCGGCTGCCTCGCGGCACGAGGTTGCCGGACGCCGTCCGCGTTGTCGAGCTTCAGGCCGCCTCGGCCGAGGCGGCGGTGCAGGCCGCCTGCGAGGCCGCGACGGCCCGGGACCGCGAAGGCTGGCTGATCCTCGACCTGCCCGCCGAGTGCCTCGCCGCGCCGTCCCTGCGCGCGCATCTCGACGCGGCCGTTCTGCCGGTCGGCCCCACGCCGCTCGACGAACACTTCGCGGCCGCCGTGCTGGGCGACCCGCGCCTCGTGCCCCCCGTTCAGGCCGGGCCCCCGGCCCCGGTCTGGCTGCTCGGCTGCGGCCGCTCCGGCGGCGAGCCCGCCGTGGCGCGCTTCGAGCGCTCGATGCGCGCGGCGGTCCGAACCGGCGCTCCCGACGCGGCCGATGCGATCCGGGCCTTGCCGGTCGCGCTGCCGCGCCTCGGCCCGTCCGACGCCGCCGGCCTCGTCGTGGGCACCCTCACGTCCCGGCTCCTCTGCCAGGGCCTCCACCTCATCGCCGCCATCGAGGCCGCCGCCCGGCACCCCTCCGCCGCCCCGTTGCGACGGCAGGACCTGGCCGAGAGCCTCGGCCCGGCGCCGTCCGCCGGCGGCGGCGCGGAC
>NZ_NKUI01000199.1 GCF_014845115.1 Methylorubrum zatmanii
CCCTGAGGAATGCCCGCCAAGCCCAAGCAGCTCGATGCGGCTCCGGCCGAGGCGGCGGCCCAGAGCGAGGGCGGCCTCTCCGGGATGCTGGGCGGGCTGCTCGGCGGAATCTTCGGAGGCGGGGAGGGGGCAGCCAAGGGGGCCGCCAAGGGGACCGCAAAGGGGGAATCCAGGGGCCGCGGCCGGCGCCCTCCTCCGAGCCTCGCCGAACAGGTCCTCGGCAACGCCGCCCGCTCGATGGCGCGCAAGGTCGGCACCGAGGTGGGCGACGCGATCCTGCGGAACGTGCTCGGCGGACTGACGAAGCGATAGAGAGGCTGGGCCGGTGGTCGGCCGGTACGAGGTCAAGGAGGCGATCAATGAGCTGGAACCCCGCCCTGGAACCTGGATGCCCGAACACGGTCGACATCGACGCCATCGAGACGCTGATCGTTCCCCGCGCCCACGATCTTGGCGGGTTCGCGGTGCGTCGGGCACTGCCGGCGCCCACACGCCAGATGGTCGGCCCCTTCATCTTCTTCGATCAGGCGGGACCGGCCGAGTTCATCACCGGCACGGGTGTCGATGTGCGCCCACACCCGCATATCGGACTCGCGACGGTGACCTACCTGTATCGCGGGGAGTTCCAGCACCGCGACAGCCTGGGCACCAACCAGACGATCCTGCCGGGCGCGGTGAACTGGATGGTCGCCGGACGCGGGGTCACGCATTCCGAGCGCACGACGGCGGAAACCCGCAGGGCGCCCCACAGCCTCTACGGCATCCAGACCTGGGTCGCCTTGCCGGAGAGCCACGAGGATGCGGCGCCGAGCTTCGAGCATCACGGCAAGGCCACGCTGCCGATGATCGAGGATGGCGGCGTCAGTCTGCGCCTCATCCTCGGCCATGCCTACGGGGAGAGGGCGCCCGCCAACGTCTTCTCCGAGACCTTCTATGCCGACGTGACGCTTGCACCCGGCACGCGCTTCCCGCTGCCCGACGACCACGAGGATCGCGGCCTCTATGTGGTCGAGGGCTCCATCTCGATCGCCGGGCAGGATTTCGAGGCCGGCCGCATGATGGTGTTTCGACCCGGTGACCGGATCACCGTGTCCGCCGGCCCGTCCGGTGCCCGCCTGATGGCCCTCGGCGGCGCGACCTTGAGCGGCCCCCGCTACATCTGGTGGAACTTCGTGTCGTCGAGCCGCGAGAAGATCGAGGCGGCCAAGGAGGAATGGCGGCGCGGGGCCTGGGGCGAGGGGCAGTTCGACCTGCCGCCGGACGACCGGGCCGAGTTCATCCCGCTCCCTTGACGGGACCGCGCGAGCCGGATCCGGCATTGACAGGCCCGACCCGGCAGACTATCCGCCCCTTACCGCGCGGCTTCCTCGACGAAGTCCGCGCGTTTCGCGTTCGCGCGCTCACGGCCACGGTTCTCGAAGCCAAGCCCGGGTGACGCGGATGACCTGAACAAGAAGACGGCCCAGGCGCCTCGCGGTGCCGGAGGTCGGCAGAGAACACGAGAGACAACGATGTTCGCAGTCATCAAGACCGGCGGCAAGCAGTACCGCGTTGCCGCCAACGACGTCATCACCGTGGCCACCCTCGAGGGTGAGGCCGGCGCCTCCGTGACCTTCGGCGACGTGCTGCTGTTCGCCGACGGCGAGGCCACCCAGATCGGCACCCCGCTCCTGTCGGGTGTCGGCGTCACCGGCGAGATCGTCCAGCACGGCCGCACGCGGAAGGTCATCGCCTTCAAGAAGCGCCGCCGCCAGAACTCCCGCCGCCGCCGCGGTCACCGTCAGGACTTCACGGTCGTGCGCATCACCGAGATCAGCGCCGGCGGCAAGACCTCGAAGGCCGAGCCGCGCAAGACCCGGAAGGCCGAGCCGGCCGCCGCCGAGTAATCGGCCGCCCGACCGAACGCAGATCTGAGAGAATTTCCGGAGCAATCCCATGGCACATAAAAAAGCTGGCGGCTCGTCCCGCAACGGCCGCGACTCCGCGGGCAAGCGCCTCGGCGTCAAGAAGTTCGGTTCCGAGTCGGTGATCCCGGGCAACATCATCGTGCGCCAGCGCGGCACGAAGTGGCATCCCGGCACCAATGTCGGCATGGGCAAGGACCACACCCTGTTCGCCCTGGTCGAGGGCAAGGTGCAGTTCGAGACCCGGCGCGGGCGCGAGTTCGTAGCCGTAGTGCCGCTGGCCCAGGCCGCGGAGTAACCGGCGGACGTTTGTCGCTGACGACGAAGCGAGCGTCCCGCCGGTGTCCCACACCGAACCGGCGGACGGTCGCTGAAGGCTTCCCTCGAAGAGGCCCGGCGGATCGGAATGCGGGGGAGGATGGGGCACCATCCTCCCCCTTCGTCGTCCCGGACGGCGCCGCGGCGCCGACACCTGAGCGGACGCCCATGTTTCCCGATCTCACCCGCGACGATGTCTTTCGCATCGAGACGAAGCGGCTCTGGCTGCGCTGGCCCACGGCGCGGGATGCCGAGGCGGTCTCGCGGCTCGCGGGCGACCCCGCGGTCGCCGGCATGACCGCCCGGATCCCGACGCCGCTGCCCCTGCACGAGGCGGAGGGCTTCGTGATCCGGGCACGTGCCGCCAACACCGCAGGCGAAGGCTTGATTCTGGCGATCTGCCGGCGGACGAACCCCACTGGCCTGATCGGCATCGTCTCGGTCGAGGACCGGCCGGAAGAGCCCGAGCCGCATCTCGGCTACTGGCTCGGGCGGCCCTTCTGGGGCGACGGGCTGATGACGGAGGCGGCAGGCGCGCTGATGGAGGCCTATTTCTCCTATGCCGGCGGCAAGGCCCTCGCCTCCGCGGCGATGGTCGGCAACGGGGCGTCCCGGCGCGTGCTGGAGAAGTGCGGTTTCGATTGCACGGGCGAATCGGCCCCGGTCTTCGAAGCGCGGGGCGGCCCGATGCCGAGCCATAGCTTCCGCCTCGACCGGGCGGCCTGGCTGGCCCGGCGCGAGGCCGCACCGGAGGGCCGGGCGTGAGGACGCGCAGGGTCGCCGGCATCGGCGCGGGCCTGACGGCCCTCGCCCTTGCCGGGCTGATCGTCACGATCACCCGCGAGGCGACGCCTCCGCCGATCCAGCCGGCGGCGGCCCCCGCGCCGAAGCCGGCGGGAGAAACGCGCCTCTACTGCGAGTTCTACAATTTCGTGGGCCGCAGCCCGAAGGTCGGGTTCTACTTCGCCGGGCCCGCCGAGGGCGCGACGGAGTACGGACAGCTGTTCCAGACGGAAGCGGACGGGACGCAGACCGTCTTCGACAAACGGCCGGCCTGGACCTACGACAGGAGCGGCGAGGCGCCGACCTTGCGCTCGCCGGACGGGGCGATCCAAATCAACCTCTACGGCGATCACGGTGCCAACGGGCGCCAACCGGATCGCGGCGGATGGTTCGAGGCGGGCCTGCGCAGCGTTCAGTACCTCAATCTCGACGGCCAGTGCCGTCGGACCGATAGCTGACCGGCCCAACCGGTCTCACAACCCGAGGGTCGTACCGTGAAATTCCTCGACGAAGCCAAGGTCTACGTCCGCTCCGGCGACGGCGGTCCCGGCTGCGTCTCGTTCCGGCGGGAAAAGTTCATCGAGTTCGGCGGGCCGAACGGCGGCGACGGCGGGCGGGGCGGCGATGTCTGGATCGAGTGCGTGCAGGGTCTCAACACCCTGATCGACTACCGCTATCGCCAGCATTTCAAGGCCCGCAAGGGTGAGCACGGCATGGGCTCGAACTGCCACGGCGCCAAGGGCGACGACGTGGTGCTCACGGTGCCCGCCGGCACCCAGGTCTTCTCCGAGGACGGCGAAACCCTGATCGCCGACATGACCGAGATCGGTCAGCGGGTGCGGCTGGCCAAGGGCGGCAATGGCGGCTTCGGCAACGCCTATTTCACGACCTCGACCAACCGCGCCCCGCGCCATGCCAATCCCGGCCAGGAAGGCCAGGAGATGTGGCTGTGGCTGCGCCTGAAGCTCATCGCCGATGCCGGCCTCGTCGGATTGCCGAATGCGGGCAAGTCGACTTTCCTGGCGACCGTCACCGCCGCCAAGCCCAAGATCGCCGATTATCCCTTCACCACACTGCATCCGGGCCTGGGCGTCGTGCGCTCGGATGCCCGCGAATTCGTGCTCGCCGACATTCCCGGCCTGATCGAAGGCGCGCATGAGGGCGTCGGCCTCGGCGACCGCTTCCTCGCCCATGTCGAGCGCTGCCGGGTGCTGCTTCACCTCGTCGAGGGCACCAGCGAGCATGCGGGCAAGGCCTACAAGCTGGTGCGGCGCGAGTTGGAGGCCTATGGCGAGGGCCTCGCCGACAAGCCCGAGATCGTCGCCCTGTCCAAGGCCGACGCCCTCGATCCCGACACGCTGAAGGACCAGCTCGCCCGGCTGAAGCGGGCGGCGGGGGTCAAGCCGCTCGTGCTCTCGGCCGCTTCGGGGCAGGGAGTGCAGGAGGCCCTGCGCGCCATCCAGGCGCAGCTCGATGCGCAGGACGCGCCCGACGAGGCGGCGGAGCCGGCCGAGCCCTGGCATCCGTGAGGCGACGGAGAGCGGCGCTACGCCTCACGCCGCAGCAGGCGACCGATTTCGCCGCTCCGTTCTACAGTGAGACCATGCGTACGAGCCTCGCCCTTCTCCTGATTCTGGCCTCCGTCCCCGCCGCACGGGCAGAGGACGAATGCTCCGCCCTGATCGACAGGGTGCAGGCGGCCACCAAGGCCGAGGTCGCGCAGCGCAGCACCGACTTCGCCCGCTTCGATGCCGGCCCGCAGACCTCGCTGACACTGTCCTGTGCCGGGGCAAAATCCTCCTCGGTCGGGGCGCAGTACCGGGGCGAATCGCCGCCGGACGCCTATGAGGACCTGTTCGTGCGGGCGGGCCATGCGGTCACGGGCATCGACCCGGAGCGGTTGCGGGAGGCGACCCGGCAGGCCCGCGAGCAGGCGCAGAGCCGGCGCCACAGCGTCGTCGAGGTCGCCGGTGCCCGTCTCACCTGCGCGGTCATGAAGAAGGACGACGGACCACTGACGCTGTGCGCCGTCATTCCACGCGGCGACTGATCCGGTTTCCGCTTGATGGGAGCGGGAACCGTATCGGCAAGCCTGCGCGGCACTTGAGCGTGACGCCGTCCGCCATCCCGAAGGGGTCAACCGGATGGCGTATGACAGGCCGCCTCACGCAATCACCGATCCCGGAAGAGGTGTCGGGCTCTGCCCGACGCCCGCCAGAGGGATGCCCCTCTGTGAGATCCTCAATTACCCTGTCCCCGAGCCGTGCAGCACCGAGGGCGCCGGATCGTCGCCGTCGAGGGTGCGGGCCACCGCGCGGGCGACGGTGAGCAGGGCCGTCACCATCGGCGTGGCCGGGTCGCGCCGGGGGGCGACGAGGCCGATGGCGTGGCGCAGGTCGGGCTCGACGATGGGGATCGCCCGCAATCCCTCGGTAGGCCCGAGGGCGTCGGCCAGGATCGCCGGCATCACGCTCGCCCATTGCAGGGTGCGCACATGCGTCATCAGCACGACCATCGAATTCGATTCCAGCGTCGGCGCGGGCTCGCCGCCGGCCGCGCGCATCTGCTGGTCGATGATGCGGCGGTTCTGCATGTTGGGCGTCAGCAGGCAGAGCGGGATCTTGGCGAGCTCCGCCCAGGTGACGCTGGCCCGGTCGTCGTAAGGCCCGCCCGCCGCCGTGAGGAGCTGGTAATGCTCGGTGTAGAGCGGCACGGCGGTGACGCGTCCGAGGGGCTCGTTGTCGAGATAGGTGAGACCGGCATCGGCTTCGAGGTTGTCGATCAGCGAGAAGATCTCTTCCGAGGTGGTCGAGAGTACGCTGAAGCGCACATTCGGGTAACGCGCCCGGTACGGCGTGGTGAGCGCCGCCACCATCGGCAGGGCGGTCGGGACGGCGGCAATGCGCAGATGCCCCGAGAGGCCCCGGCGCAGAGCGGCCACGTCGTCCTGCATCGCCCGGGTGTCGCCGACGATGCGGCGGCTCCAGGCCAGGACCCGGTCGCCCTCCGGCGTGAAGCCCTGGAAGCGCGAGCCCCGCTGGACGAGGCGCACGCCGAAGCGGTCCTCCAGGCTCTTCACCCCCGCCGAGAGGGTCTGCTGGGTCACGCCGCAGGCTTCCGCCGCGCGCCCGAAATGATGTTCGCGGGCGAGCGCCAGCAGGAATTCCAGCTTGTCGATCACGTCACGGCCGTCCCGTCGCCCCGAGGGAAGGGCGGTTGCCCATCGTGGTAGGACGAGGCCGGGACGCTCTCAAGCCACCGAGGGCTTGCATCACCCGGCGTCGCTGGCGCCCTCGCCCGCGAGTTGCGGATTGCGGGTGGCCGGACGGACCGGGCTTTCGCTGGAGGGCTCGCCCTCCAGCGCCTTGCGCACCAGCGCATCGAGCCGGTCGCCGACCTCGTCGGCATAGGCTGCGAGGTCGCGGCGCATCTTCGGCGTCCAGAACGCCACGATGTGCTTGTGGATGCCCGCCACCGCCTCGTCCTCCGGATAGGACCGGAAGAACAAGGCGATCTGGTTGGCCATCCGCACCAGTCTGTCGTTGGGGGTCGTCGCACTCATGCCCGCACTCGGCTTTGTCTGGATCGGGGCGCTCGGTCCAACCCCTGTCCCTCATCCGAGGTGCCCGCCTTGGCGGGCCTCGAAGGAGGGTTTCAGGACTTGCAGCGCTGTCTGGAGCCCTCCTTCGAGACCTCCGCTTCGCTCCGGCGCCTCAGGATGAGGGGGATGGGTGGGAGAGCCGGAGCGGATGTCGCGCCGCCTCTCCCCAAAAATTACTCCGCGGCTTGCGCGATGCGGGTGAGCGAGAAGTCTTCCTCGTAGAACTTGGCCTGCCAGTCGGAGGGCCGGTTCGTGCGCCGCACCTGCACCGCCGTCACCTTGTATTCGGGGCAGTTGGTGGCCCAGTCCGAATAGTCGGTGGTGATGACGTTGGCGCCGGTCTTGGCATGGTGGAAGGTGGTGTAGACGATGCCCGGTTGCATCCGCTCCGTCACCTTGGCCTTGAGCGCGATGTCGCCCGAGCGGCTCTCCAGCGAGACGAGGTCGCCATCGACGATCCCGCGCATCTCCGCGTCGAAGGGGTGGATCTCCAGCACATCCTCCTCGTGCCAGCGGGAATTCTCGGTGCGCCGGGTCTGCGCGCCGACATTGTACTGGGACAGGATGCGGCCGGTGGTGAGGATCAGCGGGAACTTGCCCGTGGTCCGCTCGTCGGTCGCGACGTACTCGGTGATCATGAAGCGGCCCTTGCCGCGCACGAACCGGTCGACGTGCATCATCGGGGTGCCGAGCGGCGCCTTCTCGTTGCACGGCCACTGGATCGAGCCGAGCTCCTCCAGCTTCTGGTAGGAGACGCCGGTGAAGCTCGGGGTGAGCCGGGCGATCTCGTCCATGATCTCGGAGGGGTGGCTGTAGTTCATCTCGTAGCCCAGCGCACGGGCGAGCATGATCGTGCCCTCCCAGTCGCCGTAGCCGCCGAGCGGCGCCATCACCTTGCGCACGCGGCTGATGCGCCGCTCGGCATTGGTGAAAGTGCCGTCCTTCTCCAGGAACGAGGCGCCCGGCAGGAAGACGTGGGCGTATTTCGCCGTCTCGTTCAGGAAGATGTCCTGGATCACGATGCACTCCATGGCCTTGAGGCCGGAGGTAACGTGATGGGTATCGGGGTCTGACTGAGCGATGTCCTCGCCCTGGATGTACATGCCCTTGAACGAGCCGCCGACGGCCTCGTCCAGCATGTTGGTGATGCGCAGGCCCGGCGCGCTGTCGAGCTTGGCCCCCCAGATCGCCTCGAAGCTCTCGCGGGTGGCGTCGTCCGAGACGTGGCGGTAGCCGGTCAGCTCGTGCGGGAACGAGCCCATGTCGCAGGAGCCCTGCACGTTGTTCTGGCCGCGCAACGGGTTCACGCCGGCACCGACCTTGCCGATGTTGCCGGTGGCCATGGCGATGTTGGCCATGCCCATCACCATGGTCGAGCCCTGGCTGTGCTCGGTGACGCCCAGCCCGTAATAGATCGCCGCGTTGCCGCCGGTGGCGTAGAGGCGGGCCGCCTTGCGGATCTCCTGCGGATCGACGCCGGTGATGGCTTCAGCCGCTTCCGGCGAGTTGCGCTCCTCGGCGATGAACCGGGCCCAGGACTCGAACTCGGCGAGGTCGCAGCGCTCGCGGACATAATCCTCGGCGATCAGGCCCTCGGTGACGATGACGTGGGCGAAGGCGTTGATGAAGGCGACGTTGGAGCCGGGTTTGAGCGGCAGGTGATGGTCGGCCTTGATGTGGGGCGACTTCACCAGATCGATCTTGCGCGGATCGGCGACGATGAGGCGGGCGCCCTCACGGAGCCGCTTCTTCATGCGCGAACCGAAGACCGGGTGACCGTCGGTCGGGTTGGCGCCGATGACGAGGATCACGTCGGATTCCTCGACCGACTTGAAGTCCTGGGTGCCGGCGGAGGTGCCGAGCGTGGACATCAGGCCGTAGCCGGTCGGCGAGTGGCAGACGCGGGCGCAGGTATCGACGTTGTTGTTGCCGAAGGCGGCGCGCACCAGCTTCTGGACGAGGTAGGCTTCCTCGTTGGTGCAGCGGGACGAGGTGATGCCGCCCACCGAGTCCTTGCCATACTTGGCCTGGATCCGCTTGAACTCGGAGGCGGCGTGGTTGATCGCCTCCTCCCAGGAGACCTCGCGCCACGGATCCGTGATCTTCTCGCGGATCATCGGCTTGGTGATGCGGTCCTTGTGGGTGGCGTAGCCGTAGGCGAAGCGGCCCTTGACGCAGGAATGGCCCTCATTGGCCTTTCCGCCCTTGTACGGCACCATGCGGATGACCCGGTCCCCCTGCATCTCGGCCTTGAAGGCGCAGCCGACGCCGCAATAGGCGCAGGTCGTCACCTCGGAATGCTCGGGCTGGCCGTATTGGTGGACCGTCTTCTCCTGCAGGGTCGCGGTCGGGCAGGCCTGGACGCAGGCGCCGCAGGACACGCATTCCGATTGCATGAAGTTGGTCGGACCCGCCGCCACGCGGCTGTCGAAGCCGCGGCCGGCAATGGTGAGCGCGAAGGTGCCCTGCGTCTCCTCGCAGGCGCGGACGCAGCGGTTGCAGACGATGCACTTCGACGGGTCGTAGGTGAAGTAGGGGTTCGACTCGTCCTTGGGCAGGTAACGGTCGGAGGACGGCTTGACGTGGTTGTCGCCGTCATAGCCGTAGCGCACGTCGCGCAGGCCGACCTGGCCCGCCGTGTCCTGCAGCTCGCAATCGCCGTTGGCGGCGCAGGTCAGGCAGTCGAGCGGGTGGTCGGAGATGTAGAGCTCCATCACGCCCTTGCGCAGGCGGTGCAGCTTGTCCGACTGCGTGTGCACGACCATGCCGTTCTCGGCCGGGGTGGTGCAGGAGGCGGGCGTGCCGCGCCGCCCCTCGATCTCCACGAGGCACATGCGGCAGGAGCCGAAGGGCTCCAGCGAATCCGTGGCGCAGAGCTTCGGGATCTTGGTGCCCATGTGCATGGCGGCGGCCATGACCGAGGTGCCGGCGGGCACCGTCACGCTCTCGCCGTCGATGGTCAGCGTCACCGTCTGCTCGTTGAGCCGGATCGGGGTGCCGTAGTCGATTTCCTTGATGAGGGTCATCGGTGGCCTCCTCATTCGGCCGCGACGGGCAGATCGCCCGCGCGCCGGAAGTCATCGGGGAAATGGGTGATGGCGCTCATCACGGGCATCGGCGTCAGGCCGCCCATGGCGCAGAGCGAACCGTCGGTCATGATCTCGCAGAGATCCTCGACCAGCTTGAGATTGGCCTCCGGGCGGATGCCGGAGATCACCTTGTCCATGGTCTCGACGCCGCGGGTGGCGCCGATGCGGCAGGGGGTGCACTTGCCGCAGGATTCGGTGGCGCAGAACTCGAAGGCGAAGCGGGCCTGCTTGGCCATGTCCACGGTGTCGTCGAACACCACGATGCCGCCATGGCCGACGAGGCCCTTCTTGGCCGCCATCGCCTCGTAATCGAGGGGGGTGTCGAGCAGGTCGTCGGGGAAGTAGGCCCCGAGCGGACCGCCGACCTGCACCGCCCGCACCGGCCGGCCCGAGGCCGTGCCGCCGCCGAACTCGTCGATGACCTGGCGGATGGTGATGCCGAAGGCGTACTCGATCAGGCCGCCATGCTTGATGTTGCCGGCGAGCTGGATCGGCAGGGTGCCGAGGGAGCGGCCCATGCCGTACTCGGCATAGGCCTTGGCGCCGTGTTCCATGATCCACGGCACCGCCGTGAAGGTCATCACGTTGTTGACCAGCGTCGGCTTGCCGAGGAAGCCCTTCAGCGCCGGGATCGGCGGCTTGGCCCGGACGATGCCGCGCTTGCCCTCCAGGCTCTCCAGCAGCGAGGTCTCCTCGCCGCAGATATAGGCGCCGGCGCCGAGCCGCACTTCCAGGTGGAAGTTTTTGCCACTGCCCAGGATGTTGTCGCCGAGAACGCCGGCCTTCACGCCGTTGGCGATCGCGTCGCGCAGGGTCTTGAAGCTCTGCGGATACTCGGAGCGGCAATAGATGTAGCCGCGCGTGGCCCCCGTCGCGACGGCGGCGATGGTCATGCCCTCGATCAGGTTGAAGGGGTCGCCCTCCATCATGATCCGGTCGGCGAAGGTGCCGGAATCGCCCTCGTCGGCGTTGCAGACCACGTATTTCTGGTCCGACTTGGCCAGCATCACCGTGTTCCACTTGATGCCGGCCGGGAAGCCGGCGCCGCCGCGCCCGCGCAGTCCCGAATCGCGCACCTGGGCGACGATGCCCTCGGCATCGAGCTTCAGCGCGGCTTCCAGGCCGCGATAGCCGCCATGGGCCCGGTAATCCTCGACCGAGACCGGATCGACCACGCCGCAACGCTGGAAGGTGATGCGGTGCTGACGCGCCAGGAACGGAATCTTTTCGGGATCGCCGAGACGGAGCGGGTGCTCGCCGCCCTCGGTCAGGCCGGCCTCCAGCAGACCCTCGACATCGGCCGGGGTCACCGGGCCGTAGGCGATGCGGCCCTCGGGCGTGGCCACCTCGACCATGGGCTCCAGCCAGAGCAGGCCGCGGGTGCCGGTGCGGACGATGCGCACATCGAGGCCGCGACGCTCGGCGCCGGAGAAGATCGCGCGGGCGACGCGGTTGGCACCGAGGCCCAGGGCGACGGCATCCTGCGGGACGTAGACGGTGATGCTCACGCGCGGGCCTCCTTGAGGGCGGCGTCGAGGGATTCGCTCGTCAGGCGGGCGAGGGGCTCGTCATCGACCAGGGCGGCCGGGCCATTGGCGCAGAGGCCGAGGCAGTAGACCGGCTCGACGGTCACGCCGTCGGCGCTGGTGCCGTGCCAATCACAGCCCATGCGGGAGAGGATCTCGCCGTGCAGGCGATCGGAGCCCATCGCCTGGCAGGCCTCGGCCCGGCACAGCTTGACGTGGTGCCGGCCGGCCGGCGGCTCACGCCTGAAATCGTGGTAGAAGGTCAGGCAGCCATGAACCTCGGCGCGGGAGAGGTTCAGAGCGTCGGCGATCATCGGCACGGCCTCCGCGTCGACGTAGCCGAACGTCTCCTGCAGAGCATGCAATATAGGGAGAGTCGCGCCTTCGAGAGTCTTCAACTCGGCGACGATCCCAGCGGCCCGCGTGGCGTTCCAAGGCTCGGGACTAGCCATGTTTTCCTGCCCAACTTGGTTTTGTTCTAAGGCCAGATCCAACCAAAGTCGGCACTAAAGTTCAATCAAGCTGTCGCGTGAAACGACAAAATTTTTCGATCAAACGGGTCGATTTGCAGTGCATCATTCCCGCGAACGGGGATCAAAAAATTTTTGAATTCTGCTTCAAACTTTTCTTGTCGGCATTTTTGCGCCGTCCCCCTGCACCCGAGCCGGAGCCAGAGTGCCTTTTCCATCAAGACGTTCGACAACCTGCGATGAGCCCCCGGACAGGTTGGGCGCCGGGGACGACGGCAACCGAGTTCGTCTTGCGAGCGGGGGTTCGTGCGACCCGTGCATCGCGCGGGCGGCAGCCATGCCCGCCGTGACGGCGGGGATCGGGGATGAAAGACCGAAGTCCGGCGGCGCCGGCCGGGAGCGCGACCGGTCTCATCCCAAATCCGGTGATCCCTTCGGGATGGCGGATTGGGGCTTCGCTCACACGCCGCGTGGGCTGGCTGAGACGCAACCCGCTCCGATCGATCGGAGTCGGTATCAGGACTCCAGCGCGGCGTAGGTCAGCACCCGCAACTCGCGCCGCAGGGGCAGGGCGGAGGAGGGGACGAGTTGGGTCATCAGCACCACCGCCATGTCCTCGTCCGGGTCGATCCAGAAGGAGGTGCTCGCCACCCCGCCCCACGAGACCTCGCCCGGCGTGCCGACGATCTGGGCGCGCGCCGGATCGAGCATCACCGAGACGCCGAGCCCGAAGCCGATGCCGGCATAGGAGGATTCGGCGAAGCGCGGCTGCCCCATGGCGGCGAGATCGCCCGGCAGGTGGTTCGTCAGCATCAGCTCGACGGTCTTGCGGCCGAGGAGGCGCACGCCGTCGAGTTCGCCGAGATTCAGGATCATACGGCAGAAGCGCAGGTAGTCGCCGGCCGTCGAGACGAGGCCGCCGCCGCCCGAGGCCAGGGGAGGCGGCGTCAGGAAGCGGCTGCCGACGCTGTCGTCGTAGAGGCGAAGACGGCCCTCCCGGTCGAAAGCGTAATTGGCGGCGAAGCGGTCCCGCTTCTCCTGCGGCACGAAGAAGTCGGTGTCGTGCATCCTCAGCGGGCGCAGGATGCGCGCGCGCATGAACTCCCCGAAATCCTGGCCGGAGACCACCGCCACGAGATGGCCGAGCACGTCGGTGGCCACCGAGTAGTTCCACTCGGTTCCGGGCTGCGCCAGCAATGGCTGCCGGGCCAGCCTTGCCACCAGCTCGCCGAGGGGCAGGTTCGAGGTCTGGAAGTCGATCTCGTCCCGGCGATAGAGCGCATCGACGAGGGTCGCCTCCATGAAGCCGTAGGTCAGGCCGCTGGTATGGGTGAGCAGGTCGCGGATGGTGATGGCGCGCAGCGCTGGCTCCGTCTCCAGCCTCGCCCGGTTGCCGCCGGTCATCACCAGCATCTCGGTGAATTCGGGCAGGAAGCGGCTGACCGGGTCGTCGAGCTGGAAACGGCCCTCCTCGTAGAGCATCAGCACCGCCAGCGAGGTCAGTGGCTTCGTCATCGAGTAGATGCGGAGGATCGTGTCGGCGGTGAACGGCCTGCTCCGGGCGAGGTCGGCCTGGCCGTGGGCGCGGAAGAAGGCGGTCTTGCCACCGCGCATCACGGCGACCGAGAGGCCGGCGAGGCGCCCGGTCTCGACGTAGCGCCGCATCCAGGCATCGACCCGCTCCAGCCGGTCGGGACACAGCCCGACTTCCTTGGGATTCGTTTCGACCTCGATCGGCATGCCCGGTCCTCCCACGCGTCTCCGCCCCCTCGTGTAGCGAGAGGCAGCGGAGGGCCACAACCCGCCCCGCCGCCCGCCACCGGGCGCGTTGCGGCGCCGGCCCGGGGATGGGCCGCCGGGCCCCCGGCGTTGGTTCCGGTGTCGCCGGTTTGTCGCGCCGGCCGCCCGTGCTAGAGCAG
>NZ_NKUI01000002.1 GCF_014845115.1 Methylorubrum zatmanii
CATCATCGTCCTGACGCGGATGAGCGGCCGCGTCGTCCCCCGCCACCGCCGCTCATCCGCGTCAGGACGATGATGAGCACGACGATGACGACGAGCCAGAAGATGACGGTCGCCGGATCGACCGTGTCCTCGCGCACCGGCGCGCGGCGCTGCCACTCGTCGGCATCGCTAGCGAGGATGGGCAGGATCGCGTCGACGCCCGCCTCCACCCCGCCGGAAAAGTCGCCCTGACGGAAACGCGGCGTGATCGCGGTGGTGACGATGGTCTTGGACAGGGCGTCGGTCAGAGCGCCTTCGAGGCCGTAGCCGACCTCGATGCGGACCTTGCGCTCCTTGGGCGCAACCAGCAGCAGGACGCCGTTATTGGTCTTCTTCTGGCCGATGCCCCAGTTCCGGGCGAGACGGTTGGCGTAATCCTCCACCGTGAGGTCATGAAGGCTCGGCACGGTGGCGACCACGAGCTGGTCCCCGGTCTTCTCCTCGTGCGCCTTGATCTTGCCGTCGATCCGCGCCCGCGCCTCCGGTGAGAGCAGGCCGGCCGCATCCACGACCCGCCCCGTGAGCTTCGGGAAGTCGGGTTCCGCAGCGCGGGCGAGTCCGGTCAGGGCCGCGAGGATCAGCAGCGCGGCCGTGAGTGGCCCAAGGGCGCGGAGGAAACGGTTCTTCTGAAGAGGCGCGATCACCGGGGCGGTGCTTCGGCTCGGGTCACCCTAAAACTTCACGTTCGGTGCGCGCTCGGAGCCTGCCGTCGCGGTGAAGGTCTCCATCGGCTTGGCCTCCGGGTAGAACCAACCGGCGATCCAGCGGCCGGGGATGGTGCGGATCTCGGTGTTATAGGCCTGAACCGCCTGGATGTAGTCGCGCCGCGCCACGGCGATGCGGTTCTCGGTGCCTTCCAGCTGCGATTGCAGCGCCAGGAAGTTCTGGTTGGACTTCAGGTCCGGATAGGCCTCGACGGAGGCGAGCAGCCGCCCGAGCGCCCCCGAGAGCTGGTTCTGGGCCTCTTGGAACTGCTTGAATTTCTCGGGATCGTTCACCGTTCCGGCATCGACCTGGATGCTGGTGGCCTTGGCCCGGGCCTCCGTCACCCGGGTCAGGGTGTCCTGCTCCTGCTTGGCATAGCCCTTCACGGTCTCGACGAGGTTGGGGATCAGGTCCGCGCGGCGCTGATACTGGTTCTGCACTTCGCTCCAGGCGGATTTGGCCTGCTCCTCCAGGCTCGGCACCCGGTTGAGCGCTCCGCAACCCGAGAGGCAGGTCGCCAGCCATAGGGCGGCCAGGGCCGAGACGAGCCGCCCGAGCACTGAGGTCCGGGCCGGCACCGCGGGGCTGAAGGAGAGGGACATGGGGCGCGATCTCCGAGGCGAGCTTGGCGGTGGAGGATTTGTCGCAGGAGATAGGGAGCCTGCCCACGGGTGGGAAGGGCGGCTCCGACAAACTGTCTGACCGGAGTGCGTCGGCCCGAGCGTAGCGGGGCCCGGACTGAAGCAAGCGTCGTGTCCCCTCAGATAACGGTGCAGCAATTCCTTCGCGGCACCAAGTCAGCCATGGCTATTCCTGCTGGTGCATTGAATTTATCGAGGTGCGGCTCGAAAAGGTTGTCGAAGACCTTGCCCGGAGGCATTGCCTGCATCGTTGGTTGTCGGTAGCGCAGGCGGAGAGACACAGCATGTCCACCCTGAACGACATCTCCCCGGAAGACCCTGCCTGCTCCACGGCACGACCCCGCATCGCGATCACCTACTGCACGCAATGCCAGTGGCTGCTGCGGTCAGCCTGGATGGCGCAGGAGCTGCTGTCCACCTTCCGCGAGGATCTGGGCGAAGTCGCCCTGCGACCCGGCAGCGGCGGTGTGTTCGAGATCGCGTTCGAGGGCGAGACGATCTGGGAGCGCGTGCGGGATGGCGGCTTTCCCGATGTGAAGACGCTGAAGCAGCGCGTCCGCGACCGGCTCGATCCGGGGCGGGATCTCGGGCATGTCGACCGGGCGGCGCGCGAACCATGAGCCGCCTCACGGGCCCGTGGCGCCGTCATGGCTGGCACCGATGCATCGGCTGGGGCATGATGGCACCGGGCCACGCCCCGATCCTCCAGTGCACGAGCCGCGGGACGCCTTGATCCGACGCATGCTCTCCCGCCTCGGCCAGCGTGGCTTCTCCACGCAATTCTACCTCATCATGCTCGTGATCGCGCTGATCGGGCCCGGCCTGATCTTCACCGCGATCCTGCTGACCCGCTATGCCGCGACCGAACGCGCCCGCTTCGAGCAGGATGCGCGGGAGAACGTGCGCGGCATCGCCCTGTCGATCGACCGCGACACCGCCGGGCTCGTCTCGGTGCTGCAGACGCTGGCGACCTCGCCACGGCTCAAGGACGGCGAATTCGCCAATTTCGAGAATCAGGCGCGTCTGGTGCGCGAGGCTGTCGGCCTCGACCTCGTGCTGCGCCGTCTCGACGGGCAGGAAATCGTCAACACCGCCCTGAAGCCGGGCGCTCCCCTGCCGGTGAGTGCCCTGCCGATCGACCGCGAGCTCGTATCCGGTGGCCAGCGGTCCATGGTCACCGGCTACCTCGCGGGCGCGACGCCGGATCAGGCGCATTACGCCGTGGCGGTACCGGTGCGGATCGACGACGGGGTGACCTACATCCTCAGCTTTTCGGTGCCCCTGAGTCGCATCGCGGGCATCCTCGCCCGCGAACACGTCAAGGGCTGGGTCTCCGGCGTGTCCGACCGGGACGGCGTGGTGCTCGCGCGCATGCCCGATCTGGCGGCGGTGGTCGGCCAGCCCCGCCTCGCGACCCTGCGCCAGAAGGCGACCGGAACCCCCGGCGTCTGGGAAGGCCGCGACCGCGACTTCAAGCCCGTCACCCTGGTCGAGGCGCGCTCGCGGCTCAATGGCTGGACCGCAGCGGCGAGCATCCCGCGCGAGCTGGTCGAGGCGCGGCTCCGGCGCTGGATCTGGGCCTTCGGCGGCTTCGGGCTGCTCGTGCTCGCGACCTCCTCTGTGCTCGCCGTGCATCTGTGGTCGCGGGTCTCGAAACCCTTGCGCCAGCTCGCGGCCTCGGGGCCGGCCTTGGCGCGGGGGCAGGCGATTCCGCGGGTCGCCTCGCCGATCCATGAGATCCGCCGCCTCGCCGACGTACTGTCCGAGGCCTCCCTCCGGCTGCGGACCCGCAGCGGCGAGCGCGACCGAGCGCTCGCCGAGACGCAGCGTGGCCTTGCCGCCCTGCGCGAGAGCGAGGCGCGCTTCCGCCACATGGCGGACTCGGCGCCGGCCCTGATCTGGATGACCGACGAGACCGCGCAGGTGGTCTTCGCCAACATGCATTTCGACCATCTGTTCGGGCGCCCCGCTGCGGAGATGGCCGGCGGCGGCTGGGAATCCATCGTGCATCCGCCCGACCTGCCGGCCTTCCAGGAGGTGTTTCAGGAGGCGTTCCGGAGCCGGCGCCCGTTCCGCGCGGAGATGCGGGTGGTCGACCGCAACGGGGAGATCCGCTGGCTGCGCTGCGAGGGGGTGCCGCGGCTCGACGACCACGCCACCTTTCTCGGCTTCACCGGCTGCAGCGTCGACGTGACCGATGCCAAGCGCGCCGAGGAGCATCTCCATCTCCTCATCAACGAGTTGAACCACCGGGTGAAGAACACGCTGGCCACGGTTCAGTCGATCGCCATGCAATCCCTGCGCGGGCTCGACGGGGAGGAGGCCCGGATCGCCAAGAGCGCCTTCGAGGCGCGGCTCCTGGCGCTCGCCCGCGCCCACGACGTGCTCACCCGCGAGAGTTGGGAGGGGGCGGAGCTGAAGACGGTGGTGGCGGACGCGATCCGTCCGCTGGAGGCGGGGGAGGGGCAGGAATCGCGCTTCTCGGTCTCGGGCCCACGCCTGCGGCTCGCCCCGCGGCTCGCCCTCTCCATCGCCATGGCGCTGCACGAACTCGGCACCAACGCCGTCAAATACGGCGCGCTCTCGAAGGAGGGCGGTCGGGTCACCATCTCCTGGACCGTGCAGCGCCGGCCGGAGCTGCACCTCTCCCTGCGCTGGAGCGAGAGCGGCGGCCCGCCGGTCACGCCGCCGACCCGCCGCGGCTTCGGCTCGCGCCTGATCGAGCGCAGCCTCGCCCGCGAACTCGCGGGCCAAGTCGAGCTGCTCTACGAGCCGGACGGGGTGGTCTGCACCATCGAGGCCCCGGTGCCGCCGCCGGGCTTGCTGGAGCGCAAGGGCGGCACTCAACTCGCCGCGACGAAGCCGCTGCCGCTGGCGGGCTGAGACGGGATCCGCTTGATCGGAGCGGCTCCGTATCGGCAAGCCCGCGCGGCGTTTGAGCGAAGCCCCGATCCGCCATCCCGGAACCATCAACCGGATGCCGTATGAGACGCCTTCGTCCTACTGGAACGTTTCCGGGTCGGGGCCGATCCGCCCATCGGCCCGGTCGAGATTGGCGATGGCGGCATGATCCTCCGCCGTCAGGCTGAAACCGAACACGTCGATATTCTCGTGGATCCGGGCGGGCGTGGCGGATTTCGGAATCGCGACGAAGCCGTTCTCGATATGCCAGCGCAACACGACCTGGGCCGCCGTGCGCCCGAGACGGTCGGCGATACGGGCGATGGCCGGCGCTCCCAGGGAATGGGATTGGCCCAGCGGGCTCCAGGCCTCGGTGACGATGCCGAGCCGCTCATGGGCGGCTCTCAGGCGCCGCTGCTGGAAATGGGGATGCAGCTCGATCTGATTGAGAGCGGGGGTGACGCCCGTCTCCGCCACCAGCCGGTCGAGTTGTCCTTCGGTGAAGTTCGAGACGCCGATCGAGGCCGCGCGGCCCTCCTCCCGCAGGCGGATCAGCGCGCGCCAGGATTCGAGGTAAAGGTTCCGGTCGGGGCAGGGCCAGTGGATCAGGTAGAGATCGATCGCATCCAGGCCGAGCCGCTTCAGGCTCGCGTCGAAGGCCCGCAGCGTCGCGTCGTAGCCCTGGCTGTCGTTCCAGAGCTTGGTGGTCACAAACACGTCGCTCCGGGGCACCACCGTCTCGCGCAGGCCGCGTCCGACACCGGCCTCATTGTCGTAGGCCGCGGCGGTGTCGATCGAGCGGTAGCCGCTGCCGAGAGCCGTGCCAACGATGGAAGGGGTCTCGCCCTCCGGCAGCCGCCAGACACCGAAGCCGAGCTGAGGGATGGATCGCCCGTCATTGAGGGCAATCTGCGGAACCGGATCGGGGGAGGTCATGGCTACCGAGCGTCATGGGCGGCCCGGGCGAAGGCCGGGGCACGGCCCATAGAATCGGCAGGATCTTGCCTGTCGTACAGGCACCCTGCCGAGGGGCAGTCCTGCATGTCCGTCAGGGCCGGGCGCGGATGGGGGGCGAAGCGGCGTCCTGATCGTCCGGTTCGCGGACGAGGTGCAGATAGCTCGTGTCGAAGTCGCAGAAGTTCCTGAGGCGTCGGACATCCGGCACGTGCAGGCGGCGATCCTTCAACTGGATCAATCCCGCCATGCGCAGGTCGCGCAGCACGCGGCTGACATGGATCGTCGTGATGCCGAGGATGTCGGCCAGCATCGGCTGGGTCAGCGGCAACGGGCAATCCCGTTTGCCCGCCGCCCCGACGAGTTGCTGGCGCAGCAGCAGCTCGCAGAAGAGATGGGCGATCCGCTTGTCGGCGGAGCGTTGGCCCATGCTGGCGAGCCATTCCCGCAGGATGCTCTCATCCACGAGGGTCGCCCACCACAGGGCCCGGGCGAGACGCGAATCCCGGAACACCAGGGCATCGATCCGATCCTGGGCGACATCGGCGACGGTGCAGGCGGTGAGGGCGGCGATGTAATGGTCGGACGGGCCGAGCACGACCGATTGCAGGTCGCAGAAATCACCCGGCAGGAGCAGGCCCAGGATCTGGCGCTGGCCGTCTCCGACGATCTTGTAGCGGAAGGCGAAGCCTTCGATGACGAGGTGGACGCCGGTCGCCCGGTCGCCGGCCCGGACGATGTCCTGCTGCGGCTCCAGCACCCGGTCGGCCCGGAACAGGTCGGCGAGCAGAGCCCGGTCTCCGGCGTCGAGGTCCGCGCCGTAGCGAAGCTTGAGGATCAAGGGATTGGCGCGGTGATGCGCCACGGTCGCGTCCATGGACGCACAACGCGGAAAGGCCGTTTCCGTGCCGGCCTCTCGGCAGAAAAGTCGCTGAAGGCCAACCGCCCGGAAGAAGTGTCTGTTCCCGCCGGGCGATGATCGCGTCAGGCCGCCTTCCAGCGCCGGGCGGTGTGGTTGCCGAAGGCGCGGGCGTAGAGGTTGCAGTAGTTCAGAGCCGCGCCGTCCCAGCCGAAGGAGCGGGACATGGCGGTGCGCCGCATGGTGTTGAGGCGCTTCTTCTGGCCGAAGGTCTCGAAGGCGCGCCGGATCGCGGAGGCGAGGCCGCGGGGCGACGCGTCGCTGAAGGTGAAGCCGGTGATTCCGTCCTCCACCGTGTCGTTGAGGCCGCCGGTGCGGCGCACGATCGGCAGCGAGCCGAAGCGCTGCGCATACATCTGTGCCAGGCCGCAGGGCTCGAAGCGGGAGGGCATGAGCAGGAAGTCGCTGCCGGCGAAGATGCGGCGCGCCTCCGTCTCGCGGAAGCCGACATGGACGCCGACATGGTCGGGATGGCGGCCGGCGAGGTCCCGCAGCGCCTCCTCGAAACGGCCCTCGCCCTGGCCGATCACCACGAGCTGGCCGCCCTCGGCGACGATCGCCTCGGCGGCGCCGATGCTGAGGTCGATCCCCTTCTGGTGGACGAGGCGCGAGACGATGGCGAAGAGCGGGCCGCGGGAGACCGCCATGCCGAACTGCTTGCGCACCTCGTCGGCATTGGCCTTCTTGCCCTTCCAGTCGTCGGGCTCGAAGCGCGTGGCGAGGTGCGGGTCGGTACGCGGATCCCAGCTCTCGTCGATGCCGTTGAGGATGCCGGTGAGCCGTCCCTGCGCGGCACGGGTGCGCAGAAGGCCGTCGAGGCCGCAGCCGCCCTCCGGCGTGGTAATCTCGCGGGCGTAGGTCTCGCTGACCGTGGTGACGTGGGAGGCGTGATAGATCCCGGCCTTCAGGAAGGAGAGCTGGCCGTAGAACTCCACGCCGTCCATCTGGAAGGCGTAGTCCGGCACGCCGATGCGGCCGAGATTGTCCCGGTGGAACAGCCCCTGATAGGCGAGGTTGTGGATGGTCAGCACGCTCGGGCGGCGGATGCCGAGCCAGGACATGTAGGCCGGGGCCAGCGCGGTCTGCCAATCGTTGAGGTGCAGGAGGTCGGCCGACCAGCATGGATCGAGGCCTGCGGCGAGCTCGGCGGCCGCCCGGCTGAGGCGGGCGAAGCGGATGTCGTTGTCGCCGAAATCACCCCGCGCGTCGCCGTAGGGCGTGCCGTCGCGCTCGTAGAGGTCGGGGGCGACCAGCACATAGACGCCGAGCCCGTCCGGTGTGGTGCCGTATCCGAGCTCGCAGGCCGGGACGCCGGCGAAGGCGCCGAGCCGGGACAGGATCGTCAGGTTTTCGAGGCCGGCCAGGACCCGCGCATAGCCGGGGATCAGCACGCGCACGTCGTAATGGCGGCGCAGGGCCCGGGGCAGGGCGCCCGCGACCTCGCCGAGGCCGCCGGTCTTCACGAAATCCGCCATTTCCGGTGTGGCGTAGAGGATGCGGGGGAGAAGCGCGTTGCCGAGCTTCGAATCGGCTTCGGCATAGGACGGAGGCGGCGGCACCTCGGCGACTGCACGCGCACCGAGATCCACGTAAGCCATGTACTCGCCCTCTTCCCGCTCATGCCGCTTCGAAAAAGCGGGAACCGTCGCTGTTGCGGCCAGCATGCCAATGCTCCGGAAGGCAATCCGTTCCGTTGCATCGCACAATTCAGGCCACGTTCAGACGACATTCTTGTCGTCGCGCCAGGCGTTGGCGGTATAGCGTGTATGCGTCTGGAGAATGCGCTCTATCGTAGTGCTGGAGCCAGAATCGTGCCCTCGTCGGGGGCGAGGATGATTTCGCCCTGCACAGGCTCGCCCGAGCGTCCGGGGCGGGTCGACAGCAGGACCGTCCAGGTTTCCTGACCGTCCAACGGCACCCGACAGTCGGTGTTCCCGAAATTGAGCAGGATACGCAGGGTTTCGCCGTCGCTGAACCGTTCATAGGCGAAGACCGCCTCGGCAAGGGAGGGCGGCAGCGGGAGGCCGCGATAGCCGCCAACCGACAGGGCTCGCCAGTCCCGGCGCAGGGACAGCAGGCGACGGTAGAGCGTCAGGATCGAACGCGAATCATCGCGCATCTCATCGACGTTGCGCCGGTCGGCATCCGCGCTCTGCGGCAGCCAGGGCGTGCCGACGGTGAAACCCGCATGCGGGCCGGCATCCCACTGCATCGGCGTACGGGCCGGATCCCGGCCGTGGCCGGGCTCGTTGCGTTCCCACGGATCCTGCGCGCGTTCCGGCGGAACCGGGACGTGGCCGAGGCCGATCTCGTCGCCGTAATACAGGGTCGGTGTGCCCCGCAGCGTCAGCAGCAGCATCGCGGCGACGCGCGCCTGCGCCTCGCCGACGCGGGCGGCGATGCGGGGCTGGTCGTGGTTGCCGAGCACCCAGTTCGGCCAGCCGCCCTCGGGCAGGGCCGCCTCGTATTCCTCGACCAGGGCCGCCACCGCATCGGCGCGCCACGGCGTCTGGATCAGCTGGAAGTTGAAGGGCAGGTCGGCCCCCGTCAGATCGGGGCCGTAATAGGTCACCAGCCGCTCGATCGGCAGATAGATCTCGCCGATCAGGACGCGCTCGCCATAGGCGCGCAGCACCGCGCGCATCCCGGCGATGACGTCGAGCACCTCGGGCCGGTCGCAGGAATAGATCTGCTGGAAGCGGTTGATCCCCGGCTGATGCGGCAGGAAGTCCGGGTTCTCAGGGTTGTCCCGCAGGGCCTCGTCCTTGACGAGGTGCCAGATCACGTCGACGCGAAAGCCGTCCACGCCGCGTTCGAGCCAGAAGCGCAGGGCGTCGTGCATCGCCGCCCGCACCTCCGGATTGCGCCAGTTGAGGTCCGGCTGCTCGGGCAGGAAGGCATGGTAATAATATTGCCCGGTGGCCGGATCCTGCGTCCAGGCGGGGCCGCCGAAATTCGAGAGCCAGTTGTTGGGCGGGCCGCCATCGGGAGCGGGATCGCGCCAGAGGTACCAGTCGCGCTTCGGATTCGCGCGGCTCGCCCGGCTTTCGGCGAACCACGGATGCGCAATCGAGCTGTGGTTCGGTACGAAATCGAGGATCACCCGGAGCTTGCGCCGATGCGCCTCGGCGATCAGCGTGTCAAAATCCTCCAGGGTGCCGAACAGCGGGTCGACGGCGCAGTAATCGGCCACGTCGTAGCCGAAATCGGCCATCGGCGAGCGATAGAAGGGTGAGATCCACACCGCGTCGACCCCGAGCCACGCGAGGTAATCCAGCCGCTCCGTGATTCCCCGAAGATCGCCAACGCCGTCGCCATCCGTGTCCTGGAACGAGCGCGGGTAGACTTGGTAAACTGTTCCGCTCTGCCACCAGAGTGTTTCGGAGCCGCTTGTCCCGGACATCGAACCTCCCGCGCGGTTGCCGCGGCATCCTGCGCGCCGCTGCAGGGGTGGCGTAGGGCCGTTCAGCAAGCCTTCAAGCGGGGCGCCTCAAATACCGACTCCGCTGTCGGCGGATGCGCAAGCCTTGTGTCGATGGGGACACAGGGCTGCAGGCACATGACTTGCGAACCAAACGATTGCGGGCATGTGTCTCGACAAGATCAGCGGGCGGCAACACCATGCCGGTCGCAGAACTACGGATTCCGTTGCGGATCATCGTACCGCCGCAAGAAGCGGTTAGGCACCGTAGTGAACCGACAACGCATCGGCTGCAACGAAGGGGGACCCTCAGGTGCTGAACGCAGCTCTGTCCGTTCTGAGCAGGAACGGGGAAGCGGAGACCACCGCTTCATCGACCAAGACGGCGCGATCCGCCGCCACTTTTGTTAAGCCGCGTCAGCGGCCGGACGGCGATGCGGTCGCGCAGCTGCGCGAGGACATCCGCACCAAGCTCGTCTACGTGCTGGGCAAGACCGCCGCGACCGCCCGCGACCGCGACTGGTTCGCCGCGACCGCTCTGGCCCTGCGCGACCGGATCGTCGATGCCTGCGAGCAGCAGCAGACCGGATCCGTGCCCGACAAGCGGGTCTATTACCTCTCGCTCGAATTCCTGATCGGCCGGCTCTTGTCGGACGCGATGAACAATCTCGGCCTCGTCGAGACCACCAGGGCGGCCCTGCGCGAACTCGGCGTCGATCTGGCCGAGGTCGAGGGGGCCGAGCCCGACGCCGCCCTGGGCAATGGCGGTCTCGGGCGGCTTGCCGCCTGCTTCATGGAGAGCATGGCGAGCCTGTCGATCCCGGCGGTCGGCTACGGCATCCGCTACGACCACGGCATCTTCCGGCAATTCCTGGAAGACGGCTGGCAGCGCGAGGCTCCGGAAACCTGGCTGGCGGAAGGCAATCCCTGGGAGTTTCCGCGGCCCGAAACCACCTACAAGATCGGCTTCGGCGGCCACGTCACCATGACGAGCCAGGGCGACCATCAGATCCGCCGCCACTGGCACCCGGCCGAGACGGTCAATGCGGTCGCCTACGACATCCCGGTCGTCGGCTGGCGGGGGAAGCACGTCAACGTCCTGCGCCTGTGGAAGGCGGAGTCGGATGCGCCGGTCGAACTCGCCCGCTTCAATGCCGGCGACCATGTCGGCGCCGTGGCCGGCCGGGCCCGGGCGGAGGCGATCTCGCGGGTGCTCTACCCGAGCGATTCGTCGGCCGAGGGCCAGGAGCTGCGCCTGCGCCAGGAATTCTTCTTCACCTCCGCCTCGCTCCAGGACCTCGTGCGCCGGCACGTGGCCGAGCGCGGCAGCCTGCGCAGCCTGCCGGACCACGCCGCGATCCAGCTCAACGACACGCATCCCGCCATCGCCGTGCCGGAGCTGATGCGCATCCTGATGGAGGACCACGAATTCTCCTGGGAGGATGCGTGGCAGATCACCTCCAACACCCTGCACTACACCAACCACACCCTGCTGCCCGAGGCGCTGGAAACCTGGCCGGTGGAGCTGATGGAGCGGCTGCTGCCGCGCCACATGCAGATCATCTACCTGATCAACTGGCTGCACCTCGAGGAGCAGAGCAAGAACACGAAGGGCGGGACGTTCGACGTCTCCGCCGTCTCGCTCATCGATGAGGCGCATGGGCGCCGCGTCCGCATGGGACCGCTCGCCTTCCACGGCTCGCGCCGGGTCAACGGCGTCTCGGCGCTCCACAGCGAGCTTCTGAAATCGACCGTGTTCAAGGATCTGCACGCGATCGAGCCCGAGAAGATCGTCAACAAGACCAACGGCATCACCTTCCGCCGCTGGCTCCACAACGCCAACCCCGAACTGACGGCGCTCGCCGTCGAGGTCGCGGGCGAGGGCGTGCTCGACGATCCGGAGGGTCTGCGGAAGCTGGAGCCGTTCGCCGACGATGCGGAGTTCCGCACCCGCTACGCGGCCATGCGCAAGACCCGCAAGAAGCGGCTTGCCCAGGTCATCGCCGAGCGGACCGGCATCGTGGTCGATCCGGCGGCGCTGTTCGACGTGCAGATCAAGCGCATCCACGAGTACAAGCGCCAGCTCCTCAACCTCGTGGAGACGGTGGCGCTCTACCAAGCGATCAAGCAGGCGCCGAACAAGGATTGGACGCCGCGGGTGAAGATCTTCGCCGGCAAGGCGGCGCCGAGCTACGTCCAGGCCAAGCTCATCATCAAGCTCGCGGGCGACATCGCCCGTGTCGTCAACGAGGATCCTGAGATCGGCGGCAAGCTGAAGGTGGTGTTCCTGCCGAACTACTCGGTGAGCCTCGCCGAGGTGATCATCCCGGCCGCCGACCTGTCCGAGCAGATCTCCACCGCCGGCATGGAGGCCTCGGGCACCGGCAACATGAAGCTCGCCC
This sequence comes from Methylorubrum zatmanii, assembly GCF_014845115.1. Lineage (GTDB taxonomy): Bacteria > Pseudomonadota > Alphaproteobacteria > Rhizobiales > Beijerinckiaceae > Methylobacterium > Methylobacterium zatmanii. The sequence goes on from NZ_NKUI01000002.1 coordinate 11,983, forward strand.
TCAACGGCGCGCTCACCGTCGGCACGCTCGATGGCGCCAACATCGAGATCAAGGACCATGTCGGCGCGGACAACATCTTCATCTTCGGCCTCGACGCCGAGGAGGTGCTGGCCCGCTCCCGCGAGCCGGATTACGCGGGCAAGGCCATCGCCGCCTCACCGCGGCTGGCGGCGGCTCTGGACGCCATCGGCAACGGCACCTTCTCGCCGGAGGAGCCGGGCCGCTTCTCCTCGCTCGTCGACGAGCTGCGCCACGGCGACCGCTACCTGACCACCGTCGATTTCGACGATTACTGGCGGGTCCAGCGCGAGATCGACGCCGCCTGGAAGCGGCCGGCGCAATGGTGGCGCTCGGCGATCCTCAACACCGCCCGGATGGCGTGGTTCTCCTCCGATCGCTCCATGCGCGAATATGCCGAGGAGATCTGGCGGGTCAGGCTGGGCTGAGCGCCGGGCCGGCTGGACACGAAGCAGGGCAGGAAGGGGGCTCCTTCCTGCCCTTTTTCATGCCGATTCGAAGAAAGCCGCCGCGAGAGATCTCGTCCCCGCCCGACGGTTGATGGCTTCGGCCCTCCTCGCGCGATTGCGAGGCTCCTGCCGACGCCATTCAGGGATCGCCACTGGATCGCTTCGCTTTCTTGCGAAGACGGAATGCGGTGAGATCCGGGGCGATCAACCGGAAGCGGTGTCAGGCGGACGGATTGAGCCGCGCGCGATGTGAGGACCGAGGGGGGCTCACGCCCCCGGCGCGAGCGGGATCGGGTAGAAGCGCGCGCCCGCCGCTGCCGCCAGCACCTCCACGGCGCCGAGGGTCGAGGGGCAGCCGGAGGCATGCACCACGTCGGTGGTCCTCAGGCTCGGGATATGCGCGGTGAGCGGGCCGGGGCGCACGTCGGGCCCCCGCTGGCGATGCCGGTCGGCGGCCAGGGTGATGCGGGTGACGCCGGTGGCGCGCAGCCATTCCAGAGCCGGGCGCATGTAGAGGTCGAGGGGATCGCGGGCGCCGACGATGAGGCAGATCTCGCGGGCCGGCTCGATGTAGCGCGCCGCCCGGGCGATGGCCCAGATCCCGGCGAATCCCGTCTCCGCCGCCACCAGCACCAGGCGGCCGCCGCCGGGTCGATAGGTGCCGTTCCCGACGGGACCCTTCACCTTCACGGCCCGGCCGGGCTCGACCGGGCAGCCGAACAGGGCGGTGAGATCCTCGGCGCATTCTCCGCGCAGGTGGAAGACGAGTTCGTTCAATTCCGCCCCGCCCTCGACGCCGAGGGTGGGAGCGAGGGTGACCGGCTGGCCGCCCTCCAGGGTGACGATGACCTGATCGCCCGGCTCGAAGGGGAGCCGGCGCTCCAGGGTGGCGACCATCTGCACGACCCGCGGCGCCAGGGCCGTGATCGCATCGATGCTGCCCGTGCGGCGCGTCACCGTGCGGGCCGCAGCCTTGGCCGGCCGGATCGTTGCCGCAGGATCGGGGGCGGAGAGTGTCACCGCCTCCGCCCGCCGGGCGCGGGCCGGCAGGCGGCGCGAGGCGGGTCCGGCGCCCTGCCCGAGCAGGCCGCCGGGCGGGGCGATCACCCCATCCGCCAGGGCGGTTTCCAGGGAGGTGTCGCCGGGGGAAACCCGCAGGGGCTGGCCGTTCACGACAAGCGAGCAGCGGGCGCTCGAGGGAGCACGCATGGCGGCGACCCACTCCGATCGGATGAGAAGGTTTCGGGACGGGGGAGAGGGTTTGGCTCGGAGGCGGCAGGGGCTCGCCGAGGAGGCCTGTTCGCGTCGAGCGGGGCCGGTCTCAGGGCGAAGCGTGGATCAGGCGTTCGACCAGGATCGCCCAACGCTCGCGCACGGCGCGCGCCTCTTCGCCCAGGGCGGCAGGCTCGGCGAGGCCGAGGCTGGCCCTCAAGGCCTCGCTCTCCCGGCGCTCGGCGGCGAGGGCGGCCTTCATCATCGCCACTTCGAGGCGCAGCCGCGCGAGGTCGGATGCGGCGTTGTCGTCCTCGGGCTCAGGAGCGGAGGCGGGGAGCGGCGCCACGACGGAGCCCGGCTGCGCGGTGCCGGCGAGATGGGCCTGGATCGGCCGTGTCATCAGGCGCCGCATCGCGCTGCCGGTGGGCGCCGGGCTCCTGCGTCTGCTCGCCTCGATCATCGTCCATCCTCGAACCGGCGGGAATGCCGAGCAGGCATTCCGGATACTTGGATGAAGCTTCCCGCAACATGGTTAAGGGACGTTTAAACCCATGTGCGACTCCGGCCGTCCCGGGGCCGATCAGGCCGCTTCCGGAGCGGCACCGACGAGCTGGCGGGCCTGGAGCATGGTCATCGGCTCGCCGAAGGCGGCGCCTTGCGCGTAGTCGCAGCCGAATTCCTGCAGACCCTGCGCGTCCTCCTCCGATTCGGCGCCCTCGGCGATGGTGGCGAGGCCGAGTTCCTGTCCCATCCGCAGCACCGAGCGCAGCATGGTGCTGCGTCCCTGGCCCATCTGGCGCACGAAGGTCTGGTCGATCTTGATCGTGTCGAAGGGGAAGCGCTGAAGGTAGGAAAGCGCCGAATAACCGGTACCGAAATCGTCGAGGATCAGGCCGGCGCCGAGATCGTGGATCCGTGCCAGCATCTGGGCGGCATATTCCGGGTTCTCCATCACCAGCCCCTCGGCCATCTCCAGCTTGAGCGAGCCGGGCAGGACGCCGGTACGGGCGATGACGGTCTTCACATCGTGCAAGAGGTCATGGCGCAGGAGCTGGCGTGAGGAGACGTTGACCGAGGCGAAGATCGGCGGCTCGACATCGAGGGAGCGCTGCCAGGCCGCGAGTTCCAGCGCCGTCCGCTCGATGGCGAAGTTGCCGAGCTGGACGATCACGCCGGTTTCCTCCGCCACCGGCATGAAGGTCGAGGGCGGAATGCGCCCGAGCTTCGGATGGTCCCAGCGCAGCAGCGTCTCGAAGCCCGCCACCGTGCGATCCTCCAGGCGCACGATCGGCTGGAACAGCACCTTGATCTCGTTGCGCTCCAGCGCCTTGCGCAGGTCGGCCTCCAGCATCAGCCGGTCGGAGCGTTCCAGGCGCATGTTGGCGCGGAACACCTCGATGCGGTCACCGCCGCCGCGCTTGGCCTGGATCATCGCCATCTCGGCGTTCTTGAACACCTCGTCCCGCCGCGGCTGCTGACCGGCGCCCTGGCCGCCCGCATTCGCCTCGTGCAGCGCGATGCCGATGGAGACGGTGAGGAACACCTCGCGGTCGGCATAGGTGACCGGGGTGGCGATGGCCCGCCGGATCATCTCGGCGAAGGCGAGGATGCGGTCGGGCTCGCGCTCGGAGAGCAGGATCACCGCGAAGGCGTCGCCCGCAACCCGCGCCAGGGTGTCCTGCGGACGCAGCAGCCGCCCGAGCCGGCGCGAGAGCGTGAGCAGGATGGAATCGCCGGCGGAGAGGCCGATGGCGTCGTTGATGGTCTTGAAGCGGTCGATGTCGAGGGCGATCACCGCCGGCTTGAGGCGCGGATCCTGGCTGGCGAGGGCCAGGGCCGCCTCCAGCCGGTCGTGGAACAGCTCGCGGTTGGGCAGGCCGGTGAGGCTGTCATGGACCGCGTCGTGCAGCAGACGCTCCTCGGCGGTCTTCGCCTCGGTCACGTCGCTGATGGTGCCGACGATGCGGATCACCTCACCGTCGCTGCCGATCACCGGCCGCGCCTTCAGCCGGTACCAGGCATAGGGTCCGTCCGCCGAGCGCAGCCGGAAATCGTGGACGATGCGCCCGCGCCGCTCCTCGATCACGGTATCGAGGGCCGCCGAGTAGCGCTCCACGTCGAAGGGATGGAGCAGGCCGAGCCAGTTGGCCGCCGGGCCTTCGAGGGTGCCGCGCTTGAGCCCGAGCTGCGCCTCGATCTCGGGGCCGGCGAAGACCCGGTCCCCCGGCACGTCCCAGTCGAACACGATGTCGCCCGCCCCCGTCAGCGCCAGTGCCCGGCGCTCGGTGTCGGAGACGAGGCTGTGGCTCAGTCCGCCGCCGGCAAAGGCGTGCTGCATCACCGTGAAGCCGATCAGCATGACGATGAGCACGAGCCCGCCGATCAGGGCCGGCTGCACGAGGTCGGAGCCGATCTGGCCGGTGATGGCGAAGCCCGCCGCCACCACCCAGACCAGCAGCAGCAGCCAAGTCGGCACCAGCAGGATCGCCCGGTCGTAGCTGTTATGGACCGCGAGGTAGAGGATCAGCAGCAGCCCGACCCCGGCCACCGCCGCGATGGAGATGCGCGCCACGCCCGCCGCCACCGGCGGATCGAACACGGCCAAAGCCACGAGACCGGCGAGGAAGGTGAGCCAGAAGAAGGCGACGTGGCTGTAGCGCACGTGCCAGCGCGACAGGTTCAGATAGGCGAACAGGAAGACCAGAAGCGTCGCGCCGAGCACGGCCTCGGCCGAGGCGCGGTAGATCCGCTCGGCCAGTTCGGTGACGGGAAAGACCCGCTGCAGGAAGCCGAAATCGATGCAGGCATAGGCGAGCACCGCCCAGGAGAGCGCGGCCGCCGCCGGGAAGATGATGGCGCCCTTCACCACGAAGATGATGGTGAGGAACAGGGCCAGCAGGCCGGCGATGCCGATGATGATGCCCTTGTAGAGCGTCAGCCCCGAGGTCTTCTTCCGGTAGGCGTCCTGATCCCAGAGATAGACCTGCGGGATGTTGGGGCCTTTGAGCTCGGCGACGTAGGTCACCGTGGTGCCGGGATCGATGGTGATCAGGAACTGGTCGGCGTCGAGGCTCTCGTCGCGCTCGGGCCGGATGCCCTCGCTCGCGGTGATCGCGGCGATGCGCGAGCCGCCGAGATCGGGCCAGATCACGCCGGAGCCGACGAGGCGGAAATGCGGGGCGACCAGGAGCCGGTCGATCTGCTCGTCGGTGTCGTTGGTGAGGGCGAACACCATCCAGTCCGGCCGGGCACCGGCCTCGCGGGCCTTGACCGCGATGCGCCGCACGATGCCGTCCTTGCCCGGAGCGGTGGAGATCTGGATCAGGTCGCCGTCGGAGCGGTAGCGCTCGATCGTCGGCGTGAGATCGATGGCCGGTGCGTCGAGGGTGACGCGCACGGCTTCGACCGCGTGGGCGGGGGCGATGGTCCCGAGGAGAGCGGCCAGGGAGCCAGCCACGGCCGTCAGGATCGCGAGGACCAGAGAAATCGTGCGCAACGGGCGTTTCTTGGCAACCGGCTTGAGCGGTGGGGCGTGCGGCCAAGTCGTATCGGCGGCGCTCCGGCCCGGCAAGGCGAGCCGGCCGGGACATGCGGCGCACCCACCGCTCTTTCGGCACGCCACGGCAAGCGGATCGCGTGGCTTTGCGGCTAAAACAAGTTGGGCCGGCCGGCGCCGGCCCGTGCGGTGCCTTAGAAAAAGATCGGCCGGGCGCTGGCGGAGTGCTCGACCAGCACGGCGCCGGTGGCCGGATCGACCTCCTTGAGGACCGCATCGTAGCCCCAGAGATCGGCGAGGTGCTGGAGCACCCGCCGCGCATCCTCCTTCTGCAGGGTGATGCGGTTGAGCGCCTTGTGGTGGAGGATGAGCCGGCGGTCGCCCTCCAGATCGACATCCACCACCTCGATATCCGGATCGAGCCAGGCCACGTCGTATTGCCGGGCGAAGCTGCGGCGCATCTTGCGATAGCCGCGCTCGTCGTGGATCGCCTCGACCCGCATCTCCGGCTCGTCGGGGTCGTCGACGATGTGGAACAGGCGCATGTCGCGCATGAGCTTCGGGCTCAGGAATTGCGCGATGAAACTCTCGTCGCGGTAGTTTTCCCAGCAATCGCGCAGCACCGCCATGGCATCGCCGGTGCCGGCGATGTCGGGGAACCACTCCCGGTCCTCCTGCGTCGGCTGCTCCACGATGCGGGCGATGTCCTGCATCATGGCAAATCCCAGGGCGTAGGGATTGTGCCCGCCGAAGGAGCGGTCGTCGAAATTCGGCTGGCGGATGACGTTGGTGTGCGAGGTCAGGAATTCGAGATAGGCCGCCTCGCTGAGCTGCCCTTTCTGCGACAGGGCGTTCATGATCCGGTAGTGGCAATAGGTGGCGCAGCCTTCGTTCATCACCTTGGTCTGGCGCTGCGGGTAGAAATACTGCGCCACGAGGCGGACGATCCGCAGGATCTCGCGCTGCCAGGGCCGCAGGCGGGGCGCCACCTTCTCCAGGAAGTAGAGAATATTTTCCTGGGGCAGCTCCAGAAGGGCCCGCCGTCGCTCCAGGGCCGGGTCGCCCTTCTGGCCGCCGGTCTTGGTCGGCAGGGTGCGCCAGAGGTCGTTGTAGATCTGCTCGCCGTGCTCCTCGCGCTCGCGCTCCCGGCGCTGCTCGCTGGCCAGATCCGGCCGCTTCTTGCGGGGATAGCGGTGAACCCCCTGGCTCATCAGGGCATGGGCCGCATCGAGCACGTGCTCGACCGCCTGATGCCCGTAGCGCTCCTCGCAGCGGGCGATGTAGCTCTTGGCGAAGTCGAGATAATCGAGAATCCCCTCCGCATCCGTCCACTGGCGGAACAGATAGTTGTTCTTGAAGAAGTGGTTATGGCCGAAGGCGGCGTGGGCGATCACCAGCGTCTGCATCGTCGCCGTGTTCTCCTCCATGACGTAGGAGATGCACGGATCGGAATTGATGACGATCTCGTAGGCCAGCCCCATCAGGCCGCGGCGATAGCTCGCCTCCTGCTGGGCGAAATGCTTGCCGAAGGACCAGTGCTTGTAGAACAGCGGCATGCCGATCGAGGCATAGGCGTCGAGCATCTGCTCGGCGGTGATGATCTCGATCTGGTTCGGGTACCAGGACAGGCCGAGTTCCGGCCCCGCCACCGCCTCGCAGGCATCGTGGATGCGCCGGATCGTCTCGAAATCCCAGTCGTTGCCGGAGAACAGCAATTCTCCGGGCTTCGGCGCCGTGGATTTCGTGCGGCTCAGGCTCGCGACCATCTCGGCCCTCTCTCGACGCTCGTCTCCGTCCCCGCGAGGGGGCGGGACATTCTCCTCAAACCTCCGCCTTCGCGTCCTTGCGGCCGAACAGCTCGCGGAACACGGGGTAGATGTCGCGGCGGTGGTTGACCTTGCGCATCGCCAGCGGCTCGCCGGCCCTGGCCAGGGCCTCGTAGGTCCGCCACAGGGTGGTGCGGTGCTCGACGAAGCCGGCGCGCGGACCGTTCTCGTCGCCGACCTCGAGATAGGCGAAGTGCTGGCAGGCGGGCAGGATGTGCGCGCGCAGCAGTTCCGTCGAGGTCGGCCCGTCCGAGGAGACGTTGTCGCCGTCCGAGGCCTGGGCCGCGTAGATGTTCCAATCGTCCGGCGAGTAGCGCTCGGTGACGATGCGCTTCATCTCGACCAGCGCCGAGGAGACCAGCGTGCCGCCGGTCTCGCGGGAGCCGAAGAACGTCTCCTCGTCCACCTCCGTCGCCTTGTCGGTGTGGCGGATGAAGACGATCTCGACATGCTTGTAGCGGCGCGTCAGGAAGATGTGCAGCAGGATGTAGAACCTCTTCGCGAGGTCCTTCATGTGCTCGGTCATCGAGCCCGAGACGTCCATCAGGCAGAACATCACCGCCTGGGCGATCGGCTTCGGATACGGCTCGAAGCGGCGGAAGCGCAGGTCGATCGGATCGACATAGGGGATGCGCTTCGAGCGCTCGCGCAACTCCAGCAGCTTGAGCTGAAGGTCGGGCAGGCGCGGATCGTTCGCCGCCTCGGCCTGCGCGATCTCCGCTTCGAGGGCCGCCAGCTCTTCCAGCTTCGGCCGCTTGAGGGCGATGCGGCGGGACATCGAGTTCCGCAGCGTCCGCGACAGCGCGAGATTGGCCGGTGAGCCGGAGACGGTGTAGCCGGCCCGCCGCAGGCCCTCCGTCTCCACCACCGCGAGGCGGCGCTTGGCGAGATCGGGCAGTTCGAGGTCTTCGAGGAAGAGGTCGAGGAATTCTTCGCGGGTCAGGACGAAGTGGAAGGCGTCCTCGCTGTTCTCGCCGCCGTCACCGCCTTCGCCGGATCCGCCGCCGCCCCCGCCGCCCGGCGGCCGCTCGATCCGGTCACCCTCCACGTAGGTCTTGTTGCCCGGCAGGATGTAATCCTGATGGCCCGTGCCCGGCTGGCGGGCGAAGCGCGGCTCGCGCACGCCGTCCCCCGGCACGGAGATGCGTCCGTCCTTGCCGAGGTCCTTGATGTCCTTCTCACGGGCGGATTCCCGAACCGCCCGCTGGGCGACGTCCTTGACCCGGCGCAGGAAGCGCTGGCGGTTCGGGAGGCTCTTCCCACCTGGATTGAGCCGACGGTCGACGATGTGCATCCGGGATCGCTCAGCGCCTAAGACTCACGTCCCTGTTCGAGGGACAAAGGTGCGAAAGTGCGGCGGATGCCTGGGGATCTCCCCTCAACCCGCCTGCTTTACGCGCATGTACCATTCCACCAGCCGCCGGACCTGCCGCTCGGTGTACCCACGGTCGGTCATCCGGTCGACGAACTCGCCGTGCTTCTTCTCGGTCTCGCTGTCCTTCTTGGACCCAAACGAGATCACGGGCAGCAGTTCCTCGACTTGGCTGAACATGCGCCGCTCGATCACCTCGCGCAGCTTCTCGTAGGAGGTCCAGGACGGGTTGCGCCCGCCGTGCTGCGCCCGCGAGCGCAGCGCGAATTTCACCACCTCGTTGCGGAAATCCTTCGGATTGGCGATGCCGGCGGGCTTCTCGATCTTGGTCAGCTCCTGGTTCAGAAGCTCCCGGTTGAGAAGCTGGCCGGTCTCGGCGTCCTTGAAGTCCTGATCCTCGATCCAGGCATCGGCGTAGTCGATGTAGCGATCGAACAGGTTCTGGCCGTAATCGTGGTAGGATTCGAGATAGGCCTTCTGGATCTCGTGGCCGATGAACTCGGCGTAGCGCGGCGCGAGCTCGGTCTTGATGAACTCCATGTACCGCTTCTCGGTTTCCGGCGGCAGCTGCTCGCGCCGGATCGCCTGTTCCAGCACGTACATCAGATGCACCGGATCGGCCGAGACCTCGGTGGTGTCGTGGTTGAAGGTCGCGGCCAGCACCTTGAAGGCGAAGCGGGTCGAGATCCCGTCCATGCCCTCGTCGACGCCGGCGGTGTCCTTGTATTCCTGCATCGAGCGGGCGCGCGGATCGACCTCGCGAAGGCTCTCGCCGTCATAGACCCGCATCTTCGAGAACAGGTTCGAGTTGGCGTGCTCGCGCAAGCGCGAGAGCACCGAGAAGCGGGCCAGCATCTCCAGCGTGCCGGGGGCGCAGGCGGCCTGCGACAGCTCGGAGCCCGAGATCAGCTTCTCGTAGATGCGCTGCTCCTCCGTGACCCGGAGGCAGTAGGGCACCTTGATCACGTAGATCCGGTCGATGAAGGCTTCGTTGTTCTTGTTGGTCTTGAACGACTGCCATTCGGCCTCGTTCGAGTGCGCCAGGATCACCCCGGTGAAGGGGATCGCGCCGATATTCTCGGTGCCGACATAGTTGCCCTCCTGCGTCGCCGTGAGCAGGGGGTGCAGCATCTTGATCGGCGCCTTGAACATCTCGACGAATTCGAGAACGCCCTGGTTCGCCCGGTTGAGGCCGCCGGAATAGGAATAGGCGTCCGGATCGGCCTGGGAGAGGGTTTCGAGCCGGCGGATATCGACCTTGCCGACGAGGGAGGAGATGTCCTGGTTGTTCTCGTCCCCCGGCTCGGTCTTGGCGATGGCGATCTGGCGCAGGCGCGACGGCCGCACCTTGATCACCTTGAAGCGGGAGATGTCGCCGTCGAACTCGTCGAGGCGCTTCAGGGCCCAGGGGCTCATCAGGCCGGTGAGGCGGCGGCGGGGAATGCCGAAGCGCTCCTCGATCTCCCGGCCCATCGTTTCGGGATCGAACAGCCCGAGCGGGCTCTCGAAGACCGGCGAGATCTCGTCGCCCGCCTTCAGCACGTAGATCGGATGAACTTCCATCAGCGCCTTGAGGCGCTCGGCGAGGGACGATTTGCCACCGCCGACCGGGCCGAGGAGGTAGAGGATCTGCTTGCGCTCCTCCAACCCCTGCGCGGCGTGGCGGAAGAACGAGACGATCCGCTCGATCGTCTCCTCCATGCCGTAGAACTCGGCGAAGGCCGGATAGACCCGGATCGTGCGGTTCATGAACACGCGGCCGAGGCGGGAATCCTTGGCGGTATCCACCATCTCCGGCTGGCCGATCGCGTCGAGGATGCGCTCGGCGGCGCTCGCATACATCAGCGGATTGTCGCGGCAGGCTTCGAGGTATTCGGAGAGCGTCATCTCCGTGTCGCGGCGCGCTTCGTAACCGCGAGCGAAGCTCTGGAACAGGTCGTTCGTCGAGTGCAGCGGCATTCGAACACCCCCTTCAGGCTGATGACAGCTTCATCCTGTCTCGGGTTGGATGCAACCGACATTGCGGGTTTTGTCGCACCGCCCACAGCAGGGCGGATCGGCGTGTGAAACGGGTCACACTCCAAGCATCGCCTGGATTTAGGGCGACCTTAACCCACCCCGTGGCAGAGGACCGCTGGCGGTCTCGACGCTGGTTCGGGCGGCTCTGCTCGCTGCAATGCAGCATCGCGAGGCCGCCCTTCGTGGGACGATCAGAGATCGGTCGTGCTCTTCTTCTCGTCCTTCGGCTTGTCGTCCTTGCCGACGGTGATGCGGATATCGCGTTTCTCGACCTCGCCGTCGGAATTCTTGATCTCGACCACGACACCGTCCGGGCCGGTATAGCCGCTATTGGGCTGGTAGAAGATCGCCTGGACCTCGGCATCCTTGTTGGGGCAGCGATATTTGGCCGGGGTCTTGAGCTTTCCGGCCTTGGTGATGAGCGAGCCGGATTTCGGCGGCGTCGTCACCTTGATCTCGGGCATCGGCCCGGTCGAGCAATCCTTCTTCAGGTTCGGCACGATGACGAGGCGGGCCTGTTTGCCGGCGGGCACGGTCTCGCTGCGGGTGACGGTGGTCTGCGCGAGCGCCGGACCGGCGCAGCAGAGCCAGACAGCCGCGAGGGCGGCGGGGGCCGCGATCGGTCTCGAAACGAGGGTCAGCGCATCCATCGGCGTTTCCTTGAGCGTCGTCTCACGCCCCGCAGGCTGAGGGCCGGTCGGTCCGGCCTCGGGGGAGCGTGCAGCCGGGCATGTGGGGTCGGAACGTCTCCGCGTCGAGGATCGATCCCGATTCCGATGCTGCGCCGCCCCGGAACGCGACGGGGTGAGGCGCGGCTCAGTGCTGGAGCGCGGCGGCGACAGCCCCGGTCACGCGGGCGATCTGTGCCGCGTCGAGTTGTCCGGCCAGGGCTTTCGCCAGGGCCTGCTCGACCCGCTCGCGCTCGCCGAGATCGGCGAAGGGCGTTGAGGGGATGTCGGTGTCGGCGAGGTCGCAGGCCCGGCGGATGGTCTCGGCGGCCTTGAGCAGGGTTCCACGATCGCTCGGGCCCATATCCCAGAGGGGGGCCCGGAGGCGGCTGATGACCCGCCGGGCGTCGCGGTAATCCCGATCGATGGTGGTCGAGGCCTCGATCTGGCTGACGAGGAACATCAGCTCGAGCACCTCGTTGGCGGCCTCCGGGCAAACGCGCACGATCCGCATCAGGCGGGCGATGAGCTCCTGGGTTGGAGACATCCTGGGGGGAGGGGAGGCCATGGCGCCTCAACGCGGGGGCGCCGGTAAAGTTCAGGTTGGCCGGCCTATGGCAGGAAGCAAAAATCCGCGAGGCCAGCCAATGCCTTGCGCGCAAGCAAGTTACAGTATCCGCATCTGAGGTCGCCGGCCCTCAGGCCGCGCTTGCCGCCTCGGGATCGGCCGCATCGAGGCCCGCGAGCAGAGCCCGGCAGGCGCGCAGGTCGGCAAGCGCCTCCTCCAGGGCGCGGCGATCCGAGGCCGCCGCCTCAAGGGTGTCGAGATCGCGTTCCGCGCCGGTCGGCGCGCCGGCCTCCTCCTCGCCTCGGCCCACGGCCTGGACGAAGCGGACGCCGTTCTCCTTGAGGATGCGCTGGGCGCCACGAATGGTGTAGCCCTGCCCGTGCAGCAGCCGCCGCACGCCTCTGAGCAGATCGACATCGTCGGGGCGGTAATAGCGCCGGCCGCCGGCCCGCTTCAGCGGCTTGATCTGGCTGAAGCGACTCTCCCAGAAGCGCAGGACGTGCTGCGGCACGCCGAGATCCTCGGAGACCTCGGTGATGGTGCGGAAGGCCCCGGGATGCTTCTCGCCGCGCTCCTCATCGGCAGCCGCTTCGAGGGCGGGGGATTCGAGCGGCAGTCCCATGGCAGCGCCTCAATCCATTGTCCGGCGGACACGCGGCACGCGGCCGAGAAAACCCGCCCGGATCATTCGTCCTCGTCGGTGTCGTGCCCGTTGACATGGCCGCCGTTGATGCGGGCCTTGAGCACGTTTGAGGGTTTGAACACCATCACCTGGCGCGGCTCGATCTCGACCTCGACGCCGGTCTTCGGGTTGCGGCCGATCCGCTTGCCCTTGGAGCGCACGACGAAGGAGCCGAACGAGGACAGCTTCACCGTCTCGCCCGACGACAGGCAGTTGCAGATCTCGGCGAGCACCGTCTCGACCAGGGCCGCCGATTCGGCCCGCGAGAGGCCGACCTGCTGGTAGACGGCCTCGCTCAAATCTGCGCGTGTGACCGTCTTGCCTGCCATGCGCTCCCCCTTGCAGCCGAGTCGGGCCCCGCCGCGTATCTCTATGATCGGACACGCTAATCGGCAGACGGGCGATGGTCAACCGAACCTTGCGGTTGACAGGAAATGGGTGTGTTGCGCGCCTCACCAGCGGATGAGCGCGGCCCCCCAGGTGAAGCCGCCACCGATCGCCTCGATCATCACGAGGTCGCCCTCGCGGATGCGCCCGTCCTTGCGCGCCGCGTCGAGCGCCAGGGGAATCGAGGCGGCCGATGTGTTGCCGTGCCGGTCGACGGTGAGCACCACCTTCTCACGGGCGATGCCGAGCTTGTCGGCCGAGGCCTCGATGATCCGGCGGTTGGCTTGGTGCGGCACGAACCACGACAGGTCGTCCGCTGTCATGCCCGAGGCGCGAAAAGCTTCCTCGATCACATCGGTGACCGAGCCGACCGCGAATCGGAACACCTCCCGGCCCTCCATCCGCAGCTTGCCGGTGGTGCCGGTCGAGCCGGGGCCGCCATCGACGTAGAGTTTGCTGCGGTGGCGCCCGTCCGAGCGCAGGCAGCTCGCGAGCACGCCGCGGTCGTCCTTGGTGCCCGCGCCCTCGCGCGCTTCCAGCACGATGGCGCCCGCGCCGTCGCCGAACAGCACGCAGGTGGTGCGGTCCTCCCAGTCGAGCAGCCGGGAGAAGGTCTCGGCCCCGATGACGAGGGCGCGCTTGGCGCCGCCGGTCGAGAGGAAGCGGTCGGCGGTGGCGACGGCGTAGACGAAGCCGGCGCAGACCGCCTGAAGGTCGAAAGCGAAGCCGCCCTCGATCCCGAGCGCCGCCTGGATCTGGGTGGCGGTGGAGGGGAAGGTGTGGTCCGGTGTCGAGGTCGCGCAGATCACGAGGTCGATGTCGGCGGGCGAGAGCCCCGCATCGTCCAGGGCCGCCAGGGCGGCGCGGGTGCCGAGCACCGAGGTGGTCTCATCCGCCCGCGCGATGTGGCGCTGGCGGATGCCGGTGCGCTGCACGATCCACTCGTCGGAGGTCTCGATTCCCCGCTCGGCCAGCTCGGTATTGGTGACGATAGTGTCCGGCAGGTACGCCCCGCATCCGGCCACGACGGAGCGCCATTGCGCCATCAGATCCGTCCCTTTCTCACTTCGTGTCGCGCCGGTCTCGCGTCCGGCGGTCAGGCCGGCGCGACCGCCGGCGTCTGCTCCAGCATGTCCCGGATCGTGCGCATCAGGTCGTGACGGGCCATGTCGTGGGCAAGATCGACCGCGGCGGCGAATCCTTGTGCGTTCTCCGAGCCGTGGCTCTTGATGACGATGCCTTCCAGCCCGAGGAACACGCCGCCATTGGCGCGGCTCGGGTTCATCTTCTCCCGCAGGGCCGCGAAGGCCTGCCGGGCGAACAGGTAGCCGATCTTCGCCGACAGGGTACGCCCCATCGCGGCCTTGAGATAGGCGCCGATCTGCTTGGCGGTGCCTTCCGCGGTCTTGAGGGCGATGTTGCCGGTGAAGCCCTCGGTCACCACCACGTCGGTGGTGCCGCGGCCGAGATCGGTGCCCTCGACGAAGCCGTGATAGGTGAAATGCGCCGGCTCGCTCTCGCGCAGGAGGCGGGCGGCCTCCTTCACGGCCTCGTTGCCCTTCATCTCCTCGGTGCCGACATTGAGCAGGCCCACCGTCGGCCGGTCGAGGTCGAGCACGATGCGGGCCATGGCCGCGCCCATCACCGCCATCTCGACGAGATGCTCGGCATCGGTGCCGATGGTGGCGCCGACATCGAGCACCACGCTCTCGCCGCGCACCGTCGGCCACAGGCAGGCGATGGCCGGGCGCTCGATCCCGGCCATGGTCTTCAGGCAGATCTTCGACATCGCCATCAGCGCGCCGGTATTGCCGGCGGAGACGGCGGCCTGGGCCTCGCCGTCGCGCACCGCCTGGATCGCCCGCCACATCGAGGACTTGCCCCGGCCCTGGCGCACCGCCTGGCTCGGCTTGTCGTCCATGGCGACGGAGACGGTGGTGTGCCGGATCTCGACCGCATCCTTCAGGCGCGGCTCGGCCTCGACCAGGGGGCGCAGAACCGCCTCGTCGCCGAACATGATGAAGCGGGTTTCGGGGTGCCGTTCACGGGCGATGGCCGCGCCGGGCACGACGGTCGCGGGGCCGTGATCGCCGCCCATGGCGTCGAGCGAGATGCAAACGCGGTTCGACATGATTCCTTCGGGACGCCGCGAGGAGGGCCTGGGGAGAAGCGGGCGGGAGGGGCATCGCCGGCCCCGGACTCGGCGGCGCGCAAAATAGCGGCAGCGCCCGGCCGGGCAAACAAAAACTGAGACTTTCTTTCGCGGCGCGGATTCCGGGCGAAGCGGCGATCAGCCCGGGTCGGATCCGAGCTTGCCGCGCAGGGCGGCGAGATCGGCGAAGGGCAGGGGCTCCTCGCCGACCGTCACCGTCTCGAAGGCGACGCCGGGCTTGCGCGGATAGGGATCGAGCCCCAGCGCCAGGAACTCCGCGGTCAGCACCCCGAAATCGATGCGCCCGTTCACGATCGGGTCGGGCAACTCGACATCCTCGGCCTCGGTGCCTTCCAGGATGTCGGCATTGGTGAACTCGACCTCGACGGGCTCGGAGACCGTCGCCTCGAAGGGCTCCAGCGTCACGGTGCAGACCTGCGTCACCACGGCCTCGACCCGGCCCTCGGCCCGCAGCCGGGTCAGGGACCCGCTCAAGGAGAAGCGGCCGGTGAGGTCGCGGAGGGCGGGGATCTTGAAGTCGCGGGCCAGCGCCTCGCATTCCGCCGGGCTCGCCTCGACGACGATCTCGGCGCGATCCTTCGGCAGGCGCTCGACATTGATGGAGCGGGAGAGCGGACCCTCGGTTCTGGACGTCATCGAATGTCTCCTGCGCCGGCTCGGGCGCCGTCCTCGGCCGGCTCGGGGAAGCGGGGGCCCTGCTCCAGCAGCCCGTCGAGATCCTGGGCCGAGAGGGCGGCGGCGGCCGCTTCGGCATAGGCGGCGAGCGGGCCGGCGGCGTCCGGATCGTCGCAGTCGAGCAGGTTGCGGGCGAGGGCGGCGGTGAGGGCGGCCCGGTCGCCGGCATCGAGCGCCGCGCCGTAGGCGCCGGCCCGGGCATAGAACGAGGCGCCGAGCTTCTTGATCCGCTTCGGCACCCCCATGTCGCCGATGCCGGTCTCGCGCAAAGCGGCGTCGAGCTGCAGGAAGACCGAATCGACCAGATCCTGCGCCACGTCCGCCGCCGGGGCCGGCAGCTGGCCGAGGCGGCGCAACACCAGGATCACGTGCAGGCTCAGGGCCTCGAACCGGCCCTCCACGGTGTCGGGCACCCCGAGGAGGGTGTAGAGGCCGGGCCGGCGCGCGGCCTCGCCGATCCGCCGGTGCAAGGCCTGGATCGTCTGGCGCCGCTGGCCGGCGCGGCGGAACAGCCCCGTGATCATGCGGTCCACCGGATGGGCCGGCTCTGTGGCCGAGCTTGCCTTGTCAAAGCCATAACCCCGCGGTACGGCAACCGTGGACCAGGGTGCAAGTCCGAAGACGCGCGAGGCCAATCGCGCCGCGGATGTCGGCCCGCTTTGCAGGAAATCAGGGGGGCCGATGTCGCGCCGTCTCGTCTCGTCGCTTGCTCGCGTCGCCGTCCTCGGCTCCGTCGCGATCGGCGTCTCAGGCTGCATCGGCGAGGAGATCCGCCACGGCTATCAGATCGATCAGGCGGCTCTGGCCACGGTCAAGCCGGGCATGAGCGCCGAGCAGGTGCTGCAGATCCTCGGCACCCCGTCCACCGTCTCCACGGTCGGCAACAAATCCTGGTACTACATCAGCCAGAACACCCGCCGCACGGTGATGTTCCTCGGCGAGCAGGTCGAGGACCAGAAGGTCACGGCGGTGTATTTCAACCAGGGCATGAGGGTCGAGCGCATCGCCCTGTACGGCCTGCAGGACGGCCGCGTGTTCGACTTCATCGAGCGCAAGACCCCGGCGAGCGGCGCCGACCGCGCCTTCCTCAGCCAGCTCTTCCGCGGCCTCACCCGCTACGAGCCGTTTGGCAGCGGCGCCGGCTCCTCGATCGTCCCCGGCGCCCGCGCGGGGCAGTGAGCGCGGCCCGTCAGGGCCGTTGCGACCTCCTCCACCCCGTCGAACAGAAAGGCCGGCTTCAGGCCGGCCAGGGCCTGCGGGCTGTTATAGCCCCAGGCCACCGCCGCGAAGGCGCATCCGGCCCGGGCCGCGGCCTCGCCGTCACGAATCTCGTCCCCCACCGCGAGCGTCGCGGCCGGCGGCACGCCCGCCTTGCGCGCGACGGATCGCAGGTGGCGCGCCTTGCCGAACAGCGAGGCGCCGCAGGCATAGTGCCGGATCAGGTCCGCCGAGGGCCCGAGCGCCCGCCGGACATTCGCTTCGCTGTTGGAACTGACCACGGCCAGCCCGAGTCCGGCGGCATGGAGCCGGGCGAGCATCTCCGGCACGCCGGGGAACAGGCGCGTCGCGGCGGCGTCGCGGGTCGCCAGCGCCCGCATGTGGCGGGCGATCAGCGGCACCTTCCATCCCGGAATGCCGAGATCCCCCAGGATCGCCCGGGCGCCCAGGCTGCGCAGCCGCTCCGTCTCCCCCGCCTCGACCCTGCGGAAACGGTAGCGCTCGGCCACGGCGTTGAGGTTCGCGCAGAACCAGGGGAAGGTGTCGGCCAGCGTCCCGTCGAAATCGAAGGCCACGAGGCGGTAGGGGGAGGGGCCCGGCGAAGCGGCGACCTTCGGCATCGTGGCGTCTCTCCATGACGAGGGCGGCCCCACCGTCGCGGGGCCGCCCTCGTTCGGCGCGGATGTGAGGGGTGATCCTGCGGGCGGCGTCAGGCCGCCTGCGACAGGGCCGGATAGTCGATGTAGCCTTCGGGGCCCTGGCTGTACCAGGTCTTGATGTCGTCCTTGTTGAACGGCACGCCCTCGGCGATGCGCTCCGGCAGATCCGGGTTGGCGATGTAGGGGCGGCCGAAGGCGATGGCGTCGGCCTCGCCCGAGGCCACGGCGGCCTTCGCGCGTTCCCCGTCATAGTCGCAGTTCAGGATGACGGGGCCGCCGAAGCGCTCCTTGATGACTGGGGCGACCGGGGCCACCGTGGCCTTGCCGAAGGTGCCGTTCGGGCCCGGCTCGCGCAGCTCGATGAAGGCGAGGCCGACCCGCTCCATCATCTCGGCGGCGAGGCCGAAGGTCTCGTGCGGGTTGGAATCGTCCACGCCCTGGATCGGGCCGTTGGGCGAGAAGCGGATCCCGGTGCGCTCGGGGCCGACCACGCCGGCCACCGCCTGCGCCACCTTGGTCACCAGCCGCACCCGGTTCTCGACCGAGCCGCCGTAGCGGTCGCTGCGCTTGTTGCTGCCGTCGCGGATAAATTCGTCGAGCAGGTAGCCGTTGGCCGCATGGATCTGCACGCCGTCGAAGCCCGCCGCGAGGGCGTTGCGCGCGGCCCGCTCGTAATCGGCGATGAGGCGCGGAATCTCGTCCTCCCGCAGGGCGCGGGCCTGGCTGTAGGGCTTCTTGCCCTCGTAGGTATGGGCTTGGTCGGGGGCGGTGGCGACGGAGGGGGCGACCGGCGGCTCGCCGCCGAGGAAATCGGAATGGACGAGGTAGCCCATGTGCCAGAGCTGGGAGACGATGCGCCCGCCCGCGTCGTGGACGGCCTTCACCACCGGCTTCCAGGCCTCGACCTGCTCATCGGACCAGATGCCGGGGGCGTAGGGCCAGCCGAGGCCTTCCTGGCTGATGCCGGTGGCCTCGGAGATGATCAGGCCGGCGCTCGCCCGCTGGGCGTAATACTCGGCCATCATCGGCGTCGGCACGTGGGTTCGGGTCGCGCGGCCACGGGTGAGCGGGGCCATGAGGATACGGTTCGGCAGCGTCAGCGCGCCGAGCGTGATGGGATCGAACAGGGATGGCATTCGGGTCTCTTCATTATGGGGCGGCGCTCTGGAGCGGCCGATCGGAACGGCGTCCCGCGGATGCCCGCCCAACCCCCTCGGTAGGGCTGAACTTGTGCCGCCATGGAGGTTTCGCCAGTGCGCTGGCGCACCTGCGCCGCGGCGCACAACGCTGGCCCTCATCCCCTCACTCGGACGCGTTCAGCGCCTTCTCGTAGCACCACGCCTCCATGCCATCCTCGTAATAGTCCGTTTTAATCCCGTACCGCGCATAGCCGCCCCGCTCGTAGAGCCGGATGCCGCCGCCATTGTCGGCCCGTACCTCCAGGCGGAGCCGCTCGCAGCCATGGGCGCGGGCATCGGCCTCGGCGGCCAGCAGAAGACGGCGGCCGAGGCCGGCGCCGGCGCGGGCCGGCGCGACGGCGAGGGAGGACAGCCGTGCGACGCGGCTGGTGCGCCGCCGCTCGATGGTCGCGGCGCCGACGAGGATCTCGGGCTCGTCCTGCCCGGCCGTCTCCTCCGCCTCGTCCCGCGCGACCGCGACGAGCAGGGTCATGCTGGGGGAGCGGATCGCGTGGCGGATCGCCCGCCGCTCGGCCCGATCCATGGTGAAGGCGGCCTGCTCCAGGGCCACCAGGGCTTCGAGATCCGCCAGCTGCGCCAGTCGGATCTCGACCTGCAATCGGGCGGCGCTGCGCTCGTCGGGAGTGCTCACGCCACACTCCAGGGATAGGACCATGTTTCGGTCAAGGCCTGCTCGCCCTTGCGCAGATAGGCCCGCAACTCGGTCGTGCCCGGCCCGTCGACCCGCACGTCCAGGGCCACCCGGAAGCCGCCGATATGGGGATTGGGCACGATGGATGTGGCCGTGATCCGGCCGATGCTGGCGGTCGCGACGATCTCGGGCGGGGATGAATCCGCGATGAGCGTCTCCAGCGTTCCGCCGCCGAAATCGATCAGGAAGCGCCGGCTGCGCAGGGAGGCCTGATCCGGCGCCCGACGGGCGGCACCGCTCGCGGCGGCCTCGGCGGTGAAGGTGTTCACCACCTGCCCGTTGGGGTGCAGGGCCTCGGCGGCGAGTGCCCGCAGGCGATAGCCAAGCCGGACCGGCTCGCCGGCCGGATAGGGGGCTTTCGGGCGCCAGAAGGCGACGATGTTGTCGGCGGTCTCGTTATCGGTCGGCAGTTCGACCAGGACGACGCGGCCCTCGCCCCAGGCCCCCTCCGGCTCCACGAAATAGCCGGGCCGGCGCTCGTAGCCGGCCTCGAGATCCTGGTAGCTGGCAAAGCTGCGGTCGCGCTGCAACAGGCCGAAGCCTTTCGGATCCCGGTCGAGGAAGGTCGAGATGCGTCGCTCGCGCGGATTGTCGAGGGGCCGCCACAGCCACTCGCCGGAGCCGGTGGCGAGTTGAAGCCCGTCCGAATCGTGCAGTTCCGGGCGGTAATCGTCGCTATGGCCGCGATCGGTCTCGTTGATGAAGAACATCGAGGTCAGCGGCGCGATGCCGACGGCCGACAGGGTCTGGCGGGGATAGAGGGTCGCGCTCACCCGCAGAACGGTCTCGCGCCCCGGCTCCACCACGAAGCGGTAGGCCCCGACCGTGGACGGGCCATCGAGCAGGGCGTGGATCGTCAGCGTCGTCGCCCCCGCGGGCGGCACCTCGATGAAGAAGGCGCGAAACAGGGGGAATTCCTCCTGGGCGCCGTCCGTCCCGATGGCGAGGCCCCGCGCCGAGAGGCCATAGAGCTGGTCCTGGCCGAGGAAGCGGAAATAGCTGGCGCCGACGAAGACGATCAGTTCGTCGAGCCGGTCGGGCCGGTTGAGCGGCGCGTGGATGCGGATTCCCGCAAAGCCGAGATCCGCCGGCAGAGGACCGTCGATCCGGGTCCGCCCGAAATTGAACAGGGCCGGATCGTAGCGGACCGGCGTTGCCACGCCGTCGCGCACGAGGCTGACATCGACGGGGCGGGGATAGAGAAAGCCGCGATGGAAGAGCTGGAGCCGGAACGGTCCGCCGGCTTCCCCGAGGAGCGCGCGGTCGGGCCGGAAGCGGATATCGCGCCACCCGTCGTAATCGAGCTGCGCCAGCGCCGCCGGCAGAGGGGGGAAGGCGCCGTCGAAGGGGCGGCTCACCAGCGCCCGCGCCATCGCCTCGACGGTCTCCGGGCCGAAGGGGCGGGGGCTCGCGCCGTCATCCGCCGCGGCCCCGACGGGCAGGGCGGCGGCGAAGCCGGCGGCGGCGAGCCCTGCCACCACGCCCCGGCGTGAGGGGGCGCCGACCGGCGTCTTCTCTTGAGTCGCCTCTCGCGCCGAACAGGGGCCGGGTTCAGCGGAGAGTGTCCCGACATTGGCGTGGATCATGGTTCCGTCCCCGATGTCCCGGTTCAATGGCCGCTTCGGTCAGGCTTGGGAAGGGTGGAAACGACCGGCGTCGCGGGGGAGTGCGACCTATCCGCAACAATCCCGATCCGCTTCGGATTCGGGTGCAGGGCGCGGCTTTTTCCCTTGTGATCGAGGGCACTCGACCGTATATGGCGCCTGCCCAATTTCGCACGTGCCTGTGGCCGCGTGTCGGTTGGTGGGCATCCGGTCAACTGCCGGACAGCCGCCAGGGGTCTTAAAGGATCGATGGTCGCAAGGGTGGATCCCTACGGCCGGCATCCGGGTGGCAACACCAGACCCCGACAACAACCGACAGCCGGAGGCGAAACCGGCGAACCCCGCTCTCCACGGGGGACGCAGCTTAAAGCAACGACGAACGGGCTTTTTTGGTCTCGTCGGCCCTCCAAAGGCCGACACCGAAGAGGCTTGTTTCTCCTTGCCCGGCGTGCGGTTGGGGATTCCCCATCCAATCCACGGCAGCTTCCGGGTGCTCTGCGCCCGCGCCCGTCACCGCGTCTCCAAAGCGCGTGGACGGTCGCGTCGCACCGCCCCCTGACGCCGACGGCTCGTTCGCGAGTCGTCTCGATTCGATCTCGCGCCCGAAGATGGCGCCTCGAACCTGTGGTGGGGACGACCAATGACCGATCGCATCCGCGATTACCTGCGCGCGCGCCGTGACCTCGGCCGGGACGAAGGTCCGGTGATGGTTCTCGACCTCGATGTCGTGCGCGAGAACTACACCGCCTTTGCCCGCGCGCTCCCGGATACCCGCGTCTTCTACGCCGTGAAGGCCAACCCGGCGGCGGAAGTGCTGCGCCTGCTCGCCGAGATGGGCTCGTGCTTCGATACCGCCTCCGTCGCCGAGATCGAGATGGCGCTTTCGGCCGGCGCCACCGCCGACCGCGTCTCCTTCGGCAACACCATCAAGAAGGAGCGCGACATCGTCCGCGCGCTCAAGCTCGGCATCCGCCTCTTCGCCGTCGATTGCCAGGCCGAGGTCGAGAAGATTTCTCGGGCCAGCGAGGCGGCCGGCATCGAGGCCGGTGACGTGCAGGTCTTCTGCCGCATCCTCTGCGACGGCGCCGGTGCCGATTGGCCGCTGTCGCGCAAGTTCGGTTGCGAGCCGGAGATGGCGGTGAACGTGCTGGAGCACGCCCACCGGCACGGCCTTCACGCCTATGGCGTCTCCTTCCATGTCGGCTCGCAGCAGGCCAACACGGAGGCCTGGGACGGGGCGCTCGCCTCCGCCGCGGCGATCTTCCAGGATTGCGCGCTGCGCGGCATCGGCCTGTCGATGGTCAATCTCGGCGGCGGCTTCCCGACCAAGTACCTCAAGCAGGTGCCGGGCGTGGAAACCTACGGCGACGCGATCTTCCGGGCGCTCACCAAGCATTTCGGCAACCGGATCCCGGAGACCATCATCGAGCCGGGCCGCGGCATGGTCGGCAATGCGGGCATGATCGAGGCCGAGGTCGTCCTGGTCTCCAAGAAGTCGGAGTCCGAGGACGAGGTGCGCTGGGTCTATCTCGACATCGGCAAGTTCGGCGGTCTGGCCGAGACCATGGACGAGTCGATCCGCTACGCGATCCGGACCCCCCGCGACGAGGACCGCACCGCCCCCTGCGTGGTCGCCGGCCCGACCTGCGACTCGGTCGACGTGCTCTACGAGAAGAACCATTACCCGCTGCCGGTCTCCCTCTCGATAGGCGACAAGGTCTGGATCGAGGGCACCGGCGCCTACACCACGACCTACGCGGCGGTCGCCTTCAACGGCTTTCCGCCCCTCGAGCAGATCGTGATCTGAGCGGCGGAAAAGCCTCGGGCGATGTGCGGTGCCGCGCACCGGCGCCGCCCACGCTCAGGCTTCGTTCACGCCTCTTCCTTCAGAAGTGCCGCGCGCCTCACGAGACGCGCCGTTGCTGTGTCCCGGACGGCCTGCCGCTGGCAGGTGCGAGGGCTGTTTTCTCCCACCGATTCGGTGACCTTGGGAGGGTACGGCCATGGTTCAGATCCGCGATGAGATCGCCTCGGATGGCGCGGCCCGCGAGCGCCTGCTCGACACGTGCTTCGGCCCGGGTCGCTTCCTGAAGACCTCGCAGCGCCTGCGCGAGGGTCGCCTTCCCGCCCTCGCCCTGAGCGCGGAGCAGGACGGCACCCTCGTCGGCACCGTGCGCCTGTGGGATGTGGAGACGGCCTGCGGCCGGCCGGCCCTGCTGCTCGGCCCGCTCGCGGTCGATCCGGCGCTCCAGGGGCAGGGCCTCGGCGCGGCGCTGATGCGTGCGGCCATCGCCCGTGCGGCGGAGCTCGGTCACGGCGCGGTGCTGCTGGTGGGGGATGCGCCCTATTATGCCCGCTTCGGCTTCGCGCCGGAGAAGGCCGCCGGCCTCTACATGCCCGGCCCGTTCGAGCGGGAGCGCTTCCTCGGCCTGGAACTCAAGGCCGACGCGCTGGCGGGCGCCGAAGGTGTCCTGCACGCGACCGGGGCGTTCGAAGCGGTTCCGGAGTTCGCGGCCGAAGCCGCTGCCCAGGCCGCACGACGACAGGCCGCCTGAACCGGGACCGGGCTCCCGTCTGGGATTGTTCTCCGCCGAAGCCGGAGCCGGTTCGGCGGAGGGGGGGTGAGCCCGGCCTCGCTCAGTCGTTCCGGTTCGATCGGAACGGCGGCCGGAGGGGCCAGCACGGCCGTTTCAGCGATGATAGGGCCAGGCCGTCGCGGAGAAGGACAACCGGCTCGCGCTCTCGTGGTAGGCGCGGGCCTGACTGGCTGCTGCCCGCAGGGTCCGTCCGCCGCCACGCACCAAGGTGCTGAGAAGCGTAATGATTCCTGGGTCGCGGTCGATGGACTCGACTTCCGGGTGAATGGATGGGGCGGTGAGGACGGTCAGCATGGCTCGATTCCCTTGTGCGTGCTGTCTGCCCTTGGGCGTCACTCCCTTGTTGCGCTGCAATATAGGCCGTTTTGATCCGGTCGCCTCCACGGCGGTTTGATCTCAGCCTTGCACGAAACTCATAGCCCGTCGCCCGACCCTTCACCCTCCTGCAAGATTCCGGTGAAGGGACCGGTTGACCGGAGGACGTCGAACCGTCATCCGCTCGTCATTTCCAAGCATCAAAGCACGCCGCTCTCATCTGGAGAGCAGCCCTGACTAAGGAGTTCCGCGCCATGTCCGACCATTCGAACAAGGATTGGCCTGTCCATGGCCGTATCACCGGCCCGATCGTCATGATCGGTTTCGGTTCGATCGGTCGCGGGACTCTTCCCCTCATCGAGCGGCATTTCGAGTACGACAAGAACCGCTTCACGGTCATCGATCCGGTCGCCACCCATAAGGACCTGGCCGACAAGCACGGCCTGCGTTTCGAGCAGGTGGCGCTGACCAAGGAGAACTACCGCGACGTTCTCACGCCCCTGCTGACCGAGGGCGGCGGCCAGGGCTTCTGCGTGAACCTCTCGGTCGACACCTCCTCGCGCGACATCCTCGAACTCTGCCGCGAACTCGGCGCGCTCTACATCGACACGGTCGCCGAGCCCTGGACCGGCTTCTACTTCGACAAGGAGCTGAGCCAGGCCGACCGCACCAACTATGCGCTGCGCGAGAACATCCTCGCTGCCCGCCGCGCCGCCCCCGGCGGCCCGACCGCCGTCTCGTGCTGCGGCGCCAATCCGGGCATGGTCTCCTGGTTCGTCAAGCAGGCGCTGCTCAACATCGCCAAGGATACCGGCTCGACCACCCCGGAGCCGAAGACCCGCGAGGAATGGGCCGCGCTGATGCGTGAGCTCGGGGTCAAGGGCGTCCACATCGCCGAGCGCGACACCCAGCGCGCCAAGCATCCGAAGCCGATGGGCGTGTTCGTCAACACCTGGTCGGTCGAGGGCTTCGTCTCCGAGGGCAACCAGCCGGCCGAGCTCGGCTGGGGCACGCACGAGACCTGGAAGCCCGAGAATGCCCGCGGCCAGGAGAAGGGCTCGCGCTGCGCGATCTTCCTGCTCCAGCCCGGCGCCGACACCCGCGTCCGCACCTGGGTGCCGACCGCCGGCGCGCAGTTCGGCTTCCTCGTGACCCATAACGAGGCGATCTCGATCTCGGATTACTACACGGTCCGCGAGAACGGCGAGGCGGTCTACCGCCCGACCTGCCACTACGCCTATCACCCGGCCAACGACGCCGTGCTCTCGCTGCACGAGATGTGGGGCAATGCCGGCAAGGTGCAGGAGAAGCAGCACATCCTCGACGAGAACGAGATCGTCGACGGGATCGATGAACTCGGCGTGCTCCTCTACGGCCACAAGAAGAACGCCTACTGGTACGGCTCGCAGCTCTCCATCGAGGAGACCCGCCGCGTCGCCCCCTACCAGAACGCGACGGGCCTGCAGGTGACCTCCGCCGTGCTCGCCGGCATGGTCTGGGCCCTGGAGAACCCGGAGGCCGGCATCGTCGAGGCCGACGAGATTGATTTCCGCCGCTGCCTGGAAGTCCAGACCCCGTATCTCGGCCCGGTCGTGGGCGTCTACACCGACTGGACCCCGCTCACCGACCGTCCGGGCCTGTTCCCGGAGGACATCGACACGAGCGATCCCTGGCAGTTCCGCAACGTGCTCGTGCACGGCTGATGCGATGAGCGGGTCGCCCTGTCCGGGGCGGCCCGTTTTCGTTATGCTGACGGCGTTCGGATCGGAGGCTGATCGAGGGCTGTGCCGGCGCGCCGCGACACCCGCATGCGGGTCGCCGAGTATCGGGATTGGGCCGCCACCCGCCCGGACCATGAGCGCTGGGAATTGATCGACGGCGTGCCGGTGATGATGTCGCCCGCAAAGGGCCGGCATCAGCGCATCGTCACCAATCTCATCAAAAAGCTCGATGACCTCGCCGAGGGCCGGGGTTGCGGCGCCTATCCCGGCCTCGCGATCCTGAGCGAGGCCATGGACGATTACGCGCCCATTCCTGACGTGGTGGTGCAATGCGGTGAACCGCCGGAAGACGGTTATACCAGTGATCCCCTGCTCGTCGTGGAAGTCCTGTCCCCCTCGACCCTGATCTGGACCGTGGGCGCAAGACCGAGTTCTATCAAACGATTCCGTCGCTGGCCGTGCTGCTGCTCGTGCATCAGAACGAATCGCGGGTGGAGGTCTGGCGCCGCGCGCCGGACTGGACGGTTCAGGTCGCCGGCCCGGGCGATGTCATCGACCTGCCCGAACTCGCCGGCGCCCTGTCCCTCTCAGAGATCTACGCGCGGATCGCACTCTGATCTCAACCTCCCGGCCGGCTTGCCTGCCGTGAGGGCAATGCTAGCATCGGGGCTGTTTTCGGAGGCCCCTCGATGGCGCTCGCCCTTCGGCGCGACCCCGGCATGCGGGTGGCGGAGTATCAGGCCTGGGTCGCTGACCGGCCCGATGAGGAACGCTGGGAGCTGATCGACGGCGAGCCGCTCCTGATGGCGCCGCAGAGCGAGCGGCATCAGCTGATCGTGCTGAATTTGACCCGCAGGCTCTCCGATATGGTTCGGGGCCGTGGCTGCCGTGCCATTCCCGGCATCGCCGTGCCGAGCGACACCATGGACACCTTCGCGCCGATCCCGGATGTGGTGGTGCGCTGCGGCCCGCCGCTGAAGGACGGCTATGCCCGCGATCCCATTCTGGTGGCGGAAGTGCTCTCGCCCTCGACCATGAGCCGGGATCGCGGCCTCAAGACCGATTTCTATCTCGGCATCGCCTCGCTCCGCGTCTTCCTGATCGTCTATCAGGACGAGCCGCGCGTCGAGGTCTGGCGGCGCGGTTCCGAGGGCTGGAGCTTCGGCGCCCATACGGTCGGCGACGTGGTCGAGCTGCCTGAACCCGGCGGCCGCTTGGCCGTTGCCGACATCTATGACGATATCGCCTTCTGACGACGAACCCGCGCGGGACCCCGCCTTGCCCCATTTCGAAGACTACTATGCCAACAAGCTGCGCGGCACGCTCGGGGTGACCGACGCCGAATCCGTGCTCGATCTGCGCGGGACCAACCGCCCGACCGCGGAAGCGTCGCTCACCGACATGCTGGAGCGCAGCCGCTTCGCCAAGGGCAAGACCGTGGCGATCCGCCTCGATCCGCCGCCGGAGGGCGGGGGCGAGACCCTGTTCCAGCCGGTCGGGCGCCAATTGCTCGATGCCAAGCGCCGGGGCTGGATCGAGCGGCTGCAGACGCTTCCG
The DNA here is from genome assembly GCF_014845115.1 of Methylorubrum zatmanii. Classification (GTDB taxonomy): domain Bacteria; phylum Pseudomonadota; class Alphaproteobacteria; order Rhizobiales; family Beijerinckiaceae; genus Methylobacterium; species Methylobacterium zatmanii. The sequence goes on from NZ_NKUI01000002.1 coordinate 39,092, forward strand.
GCCCAGGATGGGCTCGGTTTCTACGTCTCTTTGGCCGGCAAGCCTGATCGCGAGCGCGACTGACCGGCATGGCCTGGAGCCGGAACGACAACGCGTTGGAGCATCTCGCCCGCCTCGGTTACGGGGCGCGCGGCTTCGTCTACTGCGTCGTGGGCGCGCTCGCCCTGCTCGCCGCCCTCGGCCAGGGCGGTTCGGCGGGGGACAGCAAGAGCGCCCTGCGCGCGGTGCTCGGCGGCCCGTTCGGGGTCGTGATCGTCGGGCTGATCGCCCTCGGTCTGGCGGGCTTCGCCCTGTGGCGCCTCGTGGAGGGCGTGACCGATGCGGACCGTCGCGGGCGCTCGCCCAAGGCGCTCGCCGTACGGGGCGCCCACCTGATCAGCGCCGTGATCTATGCCGGCCTCAGCCTCACTGCGGCCCGGCTCGCCTTCGGCATCGGCCGCGCCTCCGCCGGTGGCGACGGGGTGCGCGATTGGACCGCGTGGCTGCTCGATCAGCCCCTCGGCCCTTGGCTGGTCGGGATCGTCGGTCTGGGGATCGGCGGCGCCGGTTTCGGCTACGCCGCCAAGGCCTGGAAGGGCCATGTCACGGAGCGCCTGTCCCTTCCGGCGGGCTCCGAGCGCTGGACCTGCCATCTCGGCCGCTTCGGCTACGCAGCGCGGGGGCTGGTGTTCCTGATGATCGGCGGCTTCGTGCTCGCCGCCGCCTGGACCCAAGCCTCCTCGGAGGCGACCGGCCTGTCGGGGGCCTTCGCCGCCCTGCGGGCGCAGCCCTATGGCTGGGTGCTGCTCGCCATCGTCGCCGCCGGCCATTTCGCCTTCGGCGCCTTCGGCCTGATCCAGGCCCGCTACCGCCACATCGATGCCCCGGATCTCGGCGATGCCGATGAAGCCGTCGCGAAGGCGATGCACCCGTCGCGTTGACATCGTTCCGGGCGGCGCCGATACCGCCCCCGCCTGGAGCGTCGGCCTTCCGCCGAAAAGCGGTCTCCCTCGTTCGGCCGATGCTCTGACACAAAGCACCATGCAGAAGCGCACCCTCAAGACGGCGGTGATGGTCGTCCACGATCTCGCCGCCACCGCGGCGGCCGTGGTGCTGACCTTCGTCTTCCGCTTTCAGGACGAGGCCCTGGCCGAGCGTCTGCACGCCCTGCCGCTGCTCCTGCCGCCCTTCCTGGCCTATGCCGGGCTGATCTACGCGTGGTTCCGGCTCTACCGCACCAAGTGGCGCTTCGCCTCTCTGCCGGATCTCGCCGGCATCGTGCGGGCCGCCAGCGTGACGGCGCTGACGCTGCTCGTGCTCGATTACGTGCTGGTCTCCTCGAACCTCTACGGGTTCTACTTCTTCGGCAAGGTCGCCATCGCCCTGTACTGGGTGCTGCAGATTTTCCTGCTCGGCGGGCCGCGCCTCGCCTTCCGCTACCTGAAATATGCCCGCTCCCGGCAGAGCCAGGCCCGCGCCGCCACCACGCCGACCCTGCTGCTCGGCCGCGGCGCCGATATCGAGGTCGTGCTGCGGGCGATCGAAGCCGGCTCGGTCAAGCGGCTGTCGCCCAAGGGCATTCTCTCGCCGCGGGCGGACGAGGCCGGCCAGATGATGCGTGGCGTGCCGGTGCTCGGCGGTTTCCGCGATCTGGAGCGGGTGGTGGCGGATCTGGCCGGGCGCGGCCTGCCTGTGCGCCGGCTGGTGGCGACACCGAGCGCGCTCGCGCCCGAATCCGAGCCCGACGACCTGATCGCCCGCGCCCGCCGCCTCGGCCTGCCGCTCGCCCGGGTCACCAGCCTCGGTGAGGGGATGCGCGACGCGGAGCTGGCGCCGCTGGAGATCGAGGATCTGCTGCTGCGTCCCACCGTCGCCATCGACCGGCCGCGCCTCGAACATTTCCTGGCCGGCGCCCGGGTGGTCGTGACCGGCGGCGGCGGCTCGATCGGCTCCGAGATCTGCGCCCGGGCGATCGCCTTCGGCGCCGCGGCGCTCCTCGTGATCGAGAATTCCGAGCCGGCCCTCCACGCCGTGCTCAACGGACCGGCCCTGCTCCATGCGGAAGCCGAGGTCGCGGGTGCGCTCGCCGACATCCGCGACCGCGAGCGCCTGCACGCGATCATCCGCGACTTCCGCCCGACCTACGTCTTCCATGCCGCCGCGCTGAAGCAGGTGCCCTATCTCGAACGCGACTGGGCCGAGGGCATCAAGACCAACGTGTTCGGCTCGATCAACGTCGCCGAGGCCACGGTGGCGGCGGGGGCCCGGGCCCTGGTGATGATCTCGACCGACAAGGCGATCGAGCCGGTGTCGCAGCTTGGCGTCACCAAGCGTTTCGCGGAGATGGTGGCCCAATCCCTCGATGCGGAGCGGAGCGGGCCGGAGGCGACCCGGCTCATCGCCGTGCGCTTCGGCAACGTGCTGGGCTCGGCCGGCTCGGTGGTGCCGGTGTTCAAGGCGCAGATCGCCCGAGGCGGCCCGGTCACGGTCACCCATGCCGAGATGGTGCGCTACTTCATGACCGTGCGCGAGGCCTCCGACCTCGTGCTCACCGCCGCCTCCCACGCCGATGCCGAGGGCCGGAGCGAGACGGGGGACCAGCGCGCGGCGGTCTACGTGCTCAAGATGGGCCAGCCGGTGCGGATCCACGATCTCGCCGAGCGGATGATCCGGCTCGCGGGCTTCGAGCCGGGCGAGGAGATCGAGATTCAGGTCACCGGCGCGCGGCCGGGCGAGCGGCTCAACGAGATCCTGTTCGCGAAGGAGGAGCCGCGCGTGACGCTGGACGGCATCGACGGGGTGATGGCGGCCAAGCCGGTCTTCGCCGACCGCGCCGTGCTGGACGGCTGGATCGCCCGCCTGCACGCGGCGGTGGCGGCCGGTGACCGCGCGGCGGCGGACGCCGTGTTCGAAGAGGCGATTCCCGGGTTCCGCGAGCGGGCGCGCAGCGTGCCGAAGACCGACCTTTCCACATCGCCAGAGGTGGTCATCCCGGCTGCTTAGTAGACGCTCGTTCGGAAGCCGGACCGAAGGGTTGCCCCGAAAGGTGAACTTCCGGCTTTCGCAACGCTGCTTCAGCCGACCGTTTTGCGCTTCAAGAACCCGATTGCTGAAGACATGACGGCTCCTGTGGTGCCGGCAACCTCGGAAACCGTGTTCAGCGCCGTCGTCCCAAACCCCGCTTCGGGAGGGGTCTGGGCTAATTCTTGTACGACTACTTCGGCTCTGACGCGATGGGCCGCGAGTTGAATCACCCGTCGATCATTTTCCATCAGGGCCGCGATGCCGATATCGGTCATCGCGACGAGAGACGCTCCATCGCAAAAGCGAACCTCGATCAGCGCCTTCTGCTTGGGTCCGCTGTCGAGTGCATCGAGACCAGCCCCAAGTGCCGAGGCGGCCACATTGACGGGCGTCGACAAATCGAGCTGCTGTGCAAGGGCCAAACCTCCACGCAAGCCGCCCAGCATCTGACCGATTGTCGATTGTTTCTCGCCGACGCCGCCGTGCACGACGATCTCCGCGATCGTTTCAGCACCACGATCCGGCATCCCGGGCAGCTTGAAGAGCCCCGTATCATACTCGCCGCTGCCCCGACCGCATTCGCCGGCTACGATCGTCAGGTCCGCCATGTCAGGACTTCTCGTGGTTCGAGCTAGGGTTGTATAATCCTCTTTGCGTTGAAGCCACGAAGCACGGAATGGACGTGGTTTCACAGCAACCGCTTTGGCAGGACGCGTGACAGGTCTGCAACAGGAGGGCTTCAGCCGTTCTCTCCCCGCGCCAGCGCCGCCAGTCCCTCCCGCGTCTCCTGTGCCGGGCGCCAACCCAGGGCCGTCAGCCCCTCGGCGCGGGCGATGAGCGAACCGGCAAGGCGGTCGAAGCTGGCCTCTCGGCCGGTGGCGCGGCAAGCGAGCCCGATCAGCGGGACCGGGCAGGGCAGCAGGCCGGGATTCCGGCCGAGACCGGTGCGCAAGGCAGACATCATCTCGGGCAGGGTCAGCGGGTCGGGATCGGCCACGATCAGCGGCCGCTTCAGGGGGCTTGGCGACTCCAGGACCGTGACCACCGCCTCCGTCAGGCTCTCGAGCGAGACCAGCGAGCGGCGTCCCGTCAGGCTCGCGAGCGGCAGAGGGTAGGGCGAGCGGGCGAGGCGGAGCAGCGCCGCCATGTTGCCCTTCACCCCCGCGCCGTAGACGAGCACCGGGCGGAGCGCCACCCAGTCGAGGCCGATCTCGGCCAGCGCCTGCTCCGCCGCGAGCTTGGAGCGGCCATAGGCGTCGGTCGGGGCCGGCGCGTCCGTCTCCGACAAGGGGGAAGAGGCGCTCGGGCCCGATTGCGCGCGGATCGAGGACAGGAAGACGAAGCGTCCCACCTTCGCCCGCTGCGCCGCCTCGGCGAGATGCCGGGTGGCCTCGGTGTTGGAGCTGCGGAAATCGTCCTCCGGCGCGCCGGACATGGCGTGGGCGAGGCCGGCGGAATGGACCACGGCATCGGCCCCGGTCAGAGCCGCCGCCATGTTCATCGGCCGGGCGAGGTCGCCCACCACCGCGCCGCTGGCCCCTTCCGGCACCTCCACCGGCCGGCGCAGCAGCACCCGCACCCGGTAGCCTCGGGCCGAGAGCGCCCGCAGCAGGTGGCGCCCGATGAAGCCCGTCGCCCCCGTCAGCGCGATCAGCTTTCCGCTCACTCACAGCCCCTTCACGCGCGGCCGCGCGAAGCGGCGCAGCAGCCAGCCGACCAGCCCCGCCGCGAGGGCGAGGCAGGCCAGCGTGACCGCCGGGCGCGGCCAAAGCAAGGTGGCACCGGCCAGCCCGGCCAGCCCGACCTGTACGGCGAAGACGGAGCCGACCACCTCGGAGACCGGGAAGCCGTTGACGGTGGCCACTTGGTAGAAGTGGCTGCGATGGGCCTGCCACACCTTCTCGCCGCGCCGCAGGCGCCACAGCAGCGTCAGCGTCGCGTCGGCGAGGGGATAGAGGGGCAGGATCACGGCGGCGGCCAAGCCGCCCTCGGTGGCGAGGCGGAACAGCAGCCACGCCACGATCAGGCCGAGGGGCAGCGAGCCGACATCCCCCATGAACAGGCGCGCCACCGGACGGTTGAACGGGGCGAAGCCGAGGAGGCCGCCGAGCAGGGCGCCCGCGACGAGGGCCGGGGCCGGGGCAAAGGCGCCGACGAGGCCGAGGAGGGTGAGAAAGGCGGTCACCGGCACGAACTCGGCCAGCGTCATCCAATCGAGCCCGTCCATGAAGTTGACGAGGTTGACGAACCACAGGCCGGCGAGGACCGCGACACCCCGTTCCAGCCAGAGCGGCATCTCGGGCAGAAGCCGGCCCTCTGTCGCGATCACCAAGGCGGCGACGGCCCCCGCCTGGATCACGAGCCGGAGGGAGGCCGGCAGGGGGCGGATGTCGTCGACGGTGCCGACACCGGCGAGCACGAGGGTGGCGAGCATGAGCGCCGGCCATTCGGCGCCGCCGGGCGCCACGCCGCCCGGCAGGGCCAGGAGCCCCGCGACGGCGAGGGTGGCGGCGATGATGGCGATGCCCCCGCCCTGGGGCGTCGGCACCCTGTGGCTGGATCGGGCGTTCGGCCGCGCCAGGGCATAACGCTGGAGCAGGGGCTTCAGCGCCACGATCAGCCCGGCGGATAGGAGCCCTGCCAGGGGCACGGCGAGGAGGGGGGCGAGGCTCATCGGGGCGCCGGAAGGGCAGGGGAGACGAAGGATGGCGTGCGGATCGGCGGATCGGACCATCCCATCCATGCCCTCATCCTGAGGTGCCGCGAAGCGGCCTCGAAGGATGGTCCAGGATTCGCGCGGGGTCTGGATGATCCTTCGAGGCCCGCTGGCGCGGGCACCTCAGGATGAGGGGGGATGGACGACTCGTCGAACGATATCTCAGAGCGAGAGCAACGCATCTTCCGCCGCGCGGGCGCGCTCGGCGAAGCGCACGCGCCCGCCGTCCAGCACCGCGCCGCCCGAAGCGATCAGCGCCACGGCCTGGGGGTAGAGCCGATGCTCCTGCACGATCACCCGGGCGGCGAGGCTGTCGGCATCGTCTCCGGGCAGAACCGGCACCGCCGCCTGGGCGACGATGGGCCCGGCATCGAGTTCGGGGACGACGTAATGGACGGTGCAGCCGTGCAGGCGCATGCCCGCTTCCAGCGCCCGCTCATGGGTGTGCGTGCCCTTGAACAGCGGCAGCAGGGAGGGATGGATGTTGATCATCCGCCCGCTCCAGGCCTCGACGAAGGCATCGGTGAGGATGCGCATGAAGCCGGCGAGCACGATCAGCTCGATGCCGGCGGCGTCGAGTTCCGCCTGGAGCGCCGCGTCGAAGCGCGCCCGGTCGGGGAAGGCCTTGTGATCGACGGCCCGCGCCGGGATCCCCGCGGCCTGCGCCCGTGCGAGACCGGCGGCGTCGGGGCGGTTCGAGAGCACGAGCACGATCTCGGCCGGGTAATCGGGGGCGCGGGCCGCCTCGATCAGCGAGACCATGTTCGAGCCGCGTCCCGAGATCAGGATCGCGACCCGCTTCTTCGCAACCGGAACGGTCACAGCGCCAGATGCCCCGTGAAGGTCACCGGCTCCGCGCCCCGCTCGGTGATCTGCCCGAGCCGGACCGGCGCCTCGCCCGCCTCGGTGAGCGCGTCCGCCACGGCTTCCGCCGCGTCGGAGGCGACCACCACCACCATGCCGATGCCGCAGTTGAAGGTGCGCAGCATCTCCGCCTCGGCCACGCCGCCCTCGCGCGCCAGCCAGCCGAAGACCGGCGGCACGGCGAAGGCCGCGAGGTCGATGTCGATGCCGACGCCCTCGGGCAGGACGCGGGGGAGGTTGTCGGGGAAGCCGCCGCCGGTGATGTGGGCGAGCGCCTTGATGCCGCCGGCCCGCTTCAGGGCGGCCAGCAGCGGCTTCACGTAGATCCGGGTCGGCTCCAGCAAAGCCTCGCCGAGGCTGCGGCCCGGCGCGAACGGCGCTGCGGCGTCCCAGGACAGGCCGGTCTTGGCCACGATCCGCCGGACCAGCGAGAAGCCGTTCGAGTGGACGCCGGAGGAGGGCAGGCCGAGCACGACGTCGCCGGGCAGGATGCCGGGGCGGGGCAGCAGGGTGCCGCGCTCGGCCGCGCCCACCGAGAAGCCGGCGAGATCGTAATCGGCGCCGTCATAGAGGCCCGGCATCTCGGCGGTCTCGCCGCCGATCAGGGCGCAGCCTGCCTGCCGGCAGCCCTCGGCGATGCCGCACACGATCTCCGCGCCCACCCCCGGCACCAGCTTGGCCGTCGCGTAATAGTCGAGGAAGAACAGCGGCTCGGCGCCCTGCACGACGATGTCGTTGACGCACATCGCCACGAGGTCGATGCCGATCGTGTCGTGGCGCCCGGTCTCGATGGCGATCTTCACCTTGGTGCCGACGCCGTCATTGGCGGCCACCAGGATCGGATCCTTGAAGCCGGCCGCCTTGAGGTCGAACAGGCCGCCGAAGCCGCCGATCTCCGCATCCGCTCCCGGCCGGCGCGTGGAGCGCACCAGCGGCTTGATGGTCTCGACGAGCGCGTTGCCCGCATCGATGTCGACGCCCGCCTGCGCGTAGGTGAGCCCGTTCCCGTCCTGCGCCGTCATCGCCGCCCCGTCGTCCGGTTCTGTCTGGTCATGGAGAAATCCGCTGCCACATCGCGCCGCGAATGGCCACTGTCCCGTGCGCAGGCGGCCCGCTCTAGCACAGCATCATGGGCCGCCGCCCGCCGCAAGATCGCTTCGCCTTGACCCGGAAGGCCGCGCTTCCCAATGTCCCGGCCGGACGAACTGGGTAAGGACGAGACCTCGATGCGCGGCCGGGCAATCATCGGGCTCTCCATTCTCGCGGTCCTGATCTTCCTGCTCTACGAACTGCGGGAGGTGATGCTGCCCTTCGTGGCGGGGCTGGCGCTCGCTTATCTGCTCGATCCGCTGGCCGACCGGCTGGAGCGGCTCGGCCTCGGGCGGCTCGCCGCGACCCTGCTGATCCTGGCGGGCTTCGTGGTCGGCTTCGTGGTGCTGCTCATCATCGTGGTGCCGCTCGCCGCCAGCCAGATCGCCTCCCTCGTGAACGCCCTGCCGGCCATGGTCGCCCGGCTGCAGAGCATCCTCGTGGAGCGCGCCGGGCCGCTGCTGCAGCGGGTGGGCGGCGCCGAGGTCGTCAACGAGCTGCAATCCTCGGTCGGCACCCTGGTCGGCCAGGGCGGCACGTGGTTCCTGGCCTTCCTCAAGTCGCTCTGGACGGGGAGCCAGGCGCTCGTCTCCATCGCCTCGCTGCTCGTGGTCACCCCGGTCGTCGCCTTCTACGTGCTGCACGATTGGGACCGGATGATCGCCACCCTCGACGGTTGGGTGCCGCCGCGCCACCGCCCGACGGTGCGGCGGCTGGCCGGGGAGATCGACGGGGCCGTCACCGGCTTCGTGCGCGGGCAGAGCTTGGTCTGCCTGATCCTCGGCAGCTTCTACGCGGTCGGCCTGTTCCTGGTCGGGCTGAATTTCGGCGTGCTGATCGGGCTGATCTCGGGCTTTCTCACCTTCATCCCCTATGTCGGCACGCTCACCGGCTTCATGCTCTCCATCGGCGTCGCCCTGGTGCAATGGTGGCCGAGCGGCGACTGGCTGCATATCGGCCTCACCCTCGGCGTGTTTCTGGTCGGGCAGTTCCTGGAAGGGAACGTCGTCTCGCCCAAGCTGGTGGGCGATTCGGTCGGCCTTCATCCGGTCTGGCTGATGTTCGCGCTGCTCGCCTTCGGCTCGCTGTTCGGTTTCCTCGGCCTCCTGCTCGCCGTGCCGGTCGCCGCCTCCATCGGCGTCGTGGTGCGCTTCGGCATCGAGCGCTACCTGGAAAGCCGGCTCTACCGCTCCGACGGGCCGGTGCTCATCACCGATGGAGAAGAGGTTTGACGTCGGCCGTTAGGAGAATCGCCGTCCGTCCGGTCTAAATGTCTCTCACGAAACTCCCGCTGCGCTGTCGTGGCCAGAGGGGAAACGGTGCGTCCTCGGGAGTTTTGCGAGGCACTCTAAGAGGCCACCATGCGCGATACCGCTCCCCCGAAGCAGCTCGCCTTCGACCTGCCCCTGGACCCGCGCTACGGCGCCGAGGATTTCCTGGTGAGTCCGTCGAACGAGGAGGCCTATGCCCTGATCGAGGCATGGCCGGACTGGCCGGACACCGTATTCCTGCTGCGCGGCCCCGCCGGCAGCGGCAAGAGCCATCTCGCCTCGATCTGGGCGACGCGGGCCCAGGCCTGGACGGTCTCGGCGTCCGAGGTGAACGACACCAACGTCGCGCATCTGATCTCCAACGGCGCCCTCGTCGTCGAGGATGTCGACCGCGAGGCCGGCCGTGACGAGGCGGCTCTGTTCCACCTGCTCAACCTCGCCCGCGAGCGGCGCTTCCCCGTGCTGCTCACGGCCTCGGCGCCGGTCGATGCCTTCGGGCTGCGGGTGGCGGATCTGCGCTCGCGCCTGCGGCTGGCGCCGGGGGCGGAGATCGGTCCGCCGGACGACGCGCTGATGAAGGCGGTGATCGTCAAGCTGTTCGCCGACCGTCAGCTCGGGATCGATACCTCGGTGGTCGATGCCCTGGCGCTGCGCATCGACCGCTCGCTCGCCCGGGCCCGCGAGGTCGTGGCAGAGCTCGACCGCGACGCCCTCGGGCGCCGCCGCCGCATCACCCGGCCGCTCGCCCTCGCCGTGCTCGACCGCCTGGGAGAGGCCGGCGCGCCGGAGGAGGACACCGAGGACGACGCCGAGGCGTGAGGACGGGAGGGCCGGCCCCGGTGGTTGAGACGCGGGCGAACGGCGTCACAGCCCTCGACCCATTGTCACGAAACCGTCAAACAAGGGCGGCCGGCTCATGATAGGGAGCCCGCCTGTCCGGAGAGAGTGGAAGGGAGCCCGCGCGTTGTCGGAAGTGGAATCGGATATCGTCGCCCCGAACGCGGAGGTGGCCGAGGCCGAAGAAACCAGCCTTGCGACCGAGCGCGGCGTGCGCAGCGCCACCGCCCGCGCCCGCACGGCCCGCGCCGCCCGCATCCTCGCCGCCGAGAAGGCCGGCGAGAAGCCGGCCGAGCCCGACAATACGGGGGAGAGCGATGCGGCGGAGGCTGCCCGCGAGCCCGTGCTGGAAGCCGGCCGCTCCCTGCGGCACTCGCCCGAGCGTTTCGTGAACCGTGAGCTGTCCTGGCTCCAGTTCAACCGCCGGGTGCTGGAGGAATCCGCCAATCCCAACCATCCGCTGCTGGAGCAGCTCCGCTTCCTCTCGATCTCGGCCAACAATCTGGACGAGTTCTTCATGGTGCGCGTCGCCGGCCTGCACGATCAGGTCCGCGCCGGCATCGTGGTGCCGTCGCAGGACGGGCTGACGCCCTCCGAGCAGCTGGCGCGGGTCGGCAACGAGGTCTCGCGCCTCGCCCTCGACCAGCAGGAGCGCTGGCGCGCCCTGCGGGAGGAGCTGAACGCGAACGGCATCCATCTCGCCGATCCGGCCGAGCTGTCGTCGGAGCATCTCGCTTGGCTCGACGACTATTTCCTCACCTACGTCTTCCCGGTGCTGACGCCGCTCGCCATCGATCCGGCCCATCCCTTTCCGTTCATCCCGAATCTCGGCTTCACCGTCGCGCTGATGATGGTGCGGCCTCGGGACGGGCGCACCCTGCGGGCCTTGATCCGCCTGCCCTCCCTGCTCGACCGCTTCGTGCGCCTGCCGGACGTGGAGGGCGACGGCACCGCCCGCTTCATCGCCATCGAGCAGGTGATCGCCAAATATGCGAGCCGGCTCTTTCCCGGCTACACGCTCAAAGGCCAAGGCGCCTTCCGCGTGGTGCGCGACTCCGACCTCGAAATCGAGGAGGAGGCGGAGGATCTCGTCCTGCACTTCGAATCCGCGATCAAGCGCCGCCGCCGCGGCGTGGTGATCCGGCTGGAGATCGAGGCGGGCATGACGGAGGAGCTGCGCGCCTTCGTCGCCGACGAACTGGAGATCGCCCCCGATTCCGTCTTCGTGGTCGAGGGGATGCTGGCGCTCAACGAGTTGTCGCAGATCGTCGGGATCGACCGGGCGGACCTGAAGTTCAAGCCCTACAATCCGCGCTTCCCCGAGCGGATCCGGGAATCCGGCGGCGACGTCTTCGCCGCGATCCGGCAGAAGGACTTCATCGTCCACCACCCCTACGAGTCGTTCGACTCGGTGGTGCAGTTCCTGTCCCAGGCCGCCCGCGACCCGAACGTGGTGGCGATCAAGCAGACGCTCTACAGGACCTCCTCGAACTCGCCGATCGTCGCGGCTTTGGCCGAGGCGGCGGAGGCCGGCAAGTCGGTGACCGCGCTCGTCGAGCTGAAGGCCCGCTTCGACGAGGAGGCCAATATCCGCTGGGCGCGCAACCTGGAGAAGGCCGGCGCTCAGGTGGTGTTCGGCTTCGTCGAGCTGAAGACCCACGCCAAGCTGTCGATGGTGGTGCGCCGCGAGGGCGACCGCCTCGTCACCTACTGCCATGTCGGCACCGGCAACTACCACCCGATCACCGCGAAGATCTACACCGACCTGTCCTTCTTCACCGCCGACCCGGCCATCGCCCGGGACGTGTCGCGCATCTTCAACTTCATCACCGGCTATGCCGAGCCGGCGGAGCTGGAGCGCATGGCGGTCTCGCCGCTCACCCTCAAGCCGCGCCTGTTGCAGCATATCGAGGAGGAGATCGCTCACGCCAAGGCGGGGCGCCCGGCGGCGATCTGGATCAAATGCAACTCCCTGGTCGACGGCCAGATCATCGATGCGCTCTACGATGCCAGCCAGGAGGGGGTGCAGATCGATTGCATCGTCCGCGGCATCTGCTGCCTGCGGCCCGGGATCCCGGGCCTGTCCGACACGATCCGGGTCAAGTCCATCGTCGGGCGCTTCCTCGAGCACGAGCGCGTCTACGCCTTCGGCAACGGCGCCGGGCTGCCTCACCCGAAGGCCACGGTCTATATCTCCTCGGCCGATCTGATGCAGCGCAACCTCGACCGCCGGGTCGAAGCCCTGCTGCCGATCACCAACCCGACGGTGCATCAGCAGGTGCTCGACCAGATCATGCTGGCCAACCTGCTCGACAACCGGCAGAGCTGGCGTGTACTGGCATCGGGTGCGAGCGAGCGGATCAGCCCCGCCGACGGTGAGGAGCCGTTCAACGCGCACAAGTACTTCATGACGAATCCGAGCCTGTCCGGGCGCGGGAAGTCGTCGAAGAAGTCGAGCCCGCGGGCCTTGAGCCGCCGGGCGCACCGGTCCTGACGGCGCCCCGGCCCGTCACCATCGCGGGTGCTCCGTTCGCGGGGGCACCCCTGTCTCGATCGGCGGCCCCCGCGCGTCGCCGATCGCATCGCTCGACGGGAGACGAGACGGGGCCGGCAGGCGTCCTCCGGGCGTTCCGGGCCCGGCTTCGGTCGGGATCCATGCCGCTTGGTACGAGGGACATGCATGGGCCCGACACGTTCCCACCTGATGCTTGCCCTTAAGCCGAACGGCCGGCCCTGATGACGACCGCACCCACGCTCGCCCCCATCGCGATCATCGATATCGGCTCGAACTCCGTGCGGCTCGTCGCCTATGACGGGCTCCGGCGCGGGCCGACGCCGCTCTACAACGAGAAGGTCCTGTGCGGCCTCGGCCGCAGCGTCTTCTCCACGGGCCGCCTCAACGAGGATTCGGTGCAGCGGGCGCTCGCGGCCCTGCGCCGTTTCCGCGTCCTGTGCGACACGATGCGGATCGACCGCATCGTCGTGCTGGCGACCGCCGCCGCCCGGGACGCCGCCAACGGCCCGGCCTTTCTCGAGGCGGCGCGCGAGGCGCTCGGCCAGGAGATCCAGCTTCTCTCCGGGCGACGCGAGGCGGAACTGTCGGCGCTGGGCGTCGTCTCCGGTTTCTACTCGCCCGACGGCGTGGTCGGCGATCTCGGCGGCGGCTCGCTGGAACTCGTCGATGTCCACGGTACGACGGTGGGCCAGGGCGTGACCATGCCGCTCGGCGGGCTGGCGCTCCAGGATCTCTCCGAGAATTCGCCGAAGAAGGCGCGCAAGATCGCGCGGGAGCATCTGAAGAAGGCCGAGCCGCAGCTCGATACCCTGCGCGGGCGCACCTTCTACGCCGTGGGCGGCACGTGGCGGGCCCTGGCGCGGCTGCATCAGGCCGCCCGCGGCTACCCGCTCCACGTCATGCACGGCTACGCCGTGGAGCCGTCCGACGAGTTGAGCTTCCTCGAAATGGTCGAGGCGAGCGACGCCGCGACCCTGCAGGAGGTCGAGACCATCTCCGAGGCCCGCCGTCCGCTCCTCGCCTTCGGAGCCGTCGTCCTGGAAGAGATCATCCGCCTGGGCCGCCCCCGCGAGATCGCGATCTCCGCCTTCGGCGTGCGGGAGGGCTTGCTGTTCGAGCAGCTCGACCGCGACACCCGCGCCCTCGATCCGCTGATCGTCTCGGCGCAGGACCTGAACCTGCAGCGCGCCCGCTCCCCCGGCCATGGCGAGGAGCTGCGCGACTGGACCGACCACTTCATCGCGACCCTCGACGGCCCGGAGACCGCGGGCGAGCGCCGCCTGCGCCACGCCGCCTGCCTGCTCTCGGATATCGGCTGGCGGGCCCATCCCGATTACCGGGGCGAGCAGAGCCTCAACGTGATCGCCAACGCCGCCTTCGCCGGGATCGACCATCCCGGCCGCGCCTATCTCGCCCTGTCCGGCTTCTTCCGCCACGAGGGCGTGGCGCCGGAGCGGGCGAGCTCGACGCTGCGCAATCTGGCCGGGCCCCGCCTGTTCGACCGGGCCCGCCTCGTCGGCGCCCTGATGCGCGTCGCCTTCCCGGTTTCCGCCGGGATGGAGGGGCCGCTGAAGCGGATCCCGATCGCGGTGGAGGACGGCAAGGTTGTGCTGCGCCTGCCCGCCGAACGGGCGGCGCTGAACGGCGAGCGCCTGCTGAACCGCGTCCGTGGCCTGGGGCGCGTGATCGGCCTCGACGGGCGGATCGAGATCGTCTGATCGCGTATCCTCCCCGGCCGCGACGGTGCAGCGGGAGTTTCGTGAGAGTCGCTCAGCCCGACAGGCGCGAATGGGCGATGGCGATCTCCTGCTCGGCATTGGCCATCAGATAGGAGATCCGGGCGGCGTCGAGATTGGCGTCGAGGAGGCGCTGGAGCAGGGCGGCTTCGGAGCCCGGTTTCTCGCTGTCGCTCGGCCTCGGCAGCAGGCGCAGAAGCAGTGGGCTGGAGATCTGCTCGCGCACCAGGCCCTTATGGCTGGCGAGGCGCCGCAAACGGCCGGCGAGGTCGCCCAGCTTCGCTTCCGGCAGATACTGGCGGGCGGAGGCGCGATTTCTGTCGGACAGGGGCAAGGTTGCAACCTTCGAGCGGTCAGGCTCGACGGCTACCCTCTGCTCCGTTCGTTTTTGTTTGAGAAAGACCGTTAACGATCTCTGGATCGCGAAAACGTGGTGGGCCTTGCGCCGGGATCGCGGTTCCTGTTCCCCGCGCTCCCGACGCGCCTGCAGCCGCTCGGCCCACTGAGCGTCACAGGATCGGCGCAGAGAACTGGTCCGCACCGCCCCGTCACTGCAGGCCCCGCCGCCACGCAGGCCCGAGAGGGCTCGCGAAACCATCGGGCGCATCGGCCGCGGGGAGGGGCCGATGTAGAGGTCCGGGCTGCCCTGGGCAACCGCGCAGCGGCTCTGCTTCGCGGTTGCGACGCTTGGTCCCGCGTTGTCTTCAGCGCAGCGAGCCGCAGAAGCGCTGGATGCGCCGGCAGGCCTCCTCCAGGGTCTTGTTGGAGGTGGCGTAGGAGATCCGCAGGTTCGGGCCGAGGCCGAAGGCCGAGCCGTGGACGGCGGCGACGCCCTCCGCCTGCAGCAGCTCCGTGACGAAATCCTCGTCCGACGCGAGGGTCTTGCCGGATTCGGTCGTCTTGCCGATCAGCTCGGCACAGGACGGGTAGACGTAGAACGCGCCTTCCGGCACCGGGCATTTCAGGCCGTTCGACTGGTTGAGCATCGAGACGACGAGGTCGCGCCGCTCCTGGAACGCCGCCTTGAAGCGGGCGAGGTGCTCCTGCGTGCCGTCGAGGGCGGCCACCGCCGCCCATTGCGAGATCGAGGAGGCGCCCGAGGTCTGCTGGCCCTGGACGAAGTCCATCGCCTTGATCAGCTGCTCGGGGCCGGCGGCGTAGCCGATGCGCCAGCCGGTCATGGCATAGGCCTTCGAGACGCCGTTCATGGTGAGCGTGCGGTCGTAGAGGCCGGGCTCGACCTGGGCCGGGGTCACGAACTCGAAATCGCCGTAGGTCAGGTGCTCGTACATGTCGTCGGTGAGCACCCAGACATGCGGATGGCGCATCAGCACGTCGGTGATCTTCTTCATCTCGTCGCGGGTATAGGCCGCGCCGGACGGGTTCGACGGCGAGTTGAGGATGATCCACTTCGTCTTCGGCGTGATCGCCCGCTCCAGCTCCTCGGGCTGGAGCTTGAAGTCGTGCGCCATGTCGGTCTCGGCGAAGACCGGGGTGCCGCCGCACAGGATCACCATCTCCGGATAGGAGACCCAGTAGGGGCGCGGGATCACCACCTCGTCGCCGGGGTTCAGGGTGGCGAGCAGGGCGTTGTAGATGACGTGCTTGCCGCCGGTCCCGACGATGGTCTGCGAGACCTTGTAGTCCAGGCCGTTCTCGCGCTTGAACTTCTTTACGATCGCCTCGCGCAGCGGCACGATGCCGGAGACGGGCGGGTACTTGGTCTCGCCGCGGCGGATCGCGTCGATCGCCGCCTCCTTGATGTGATCGGGCGTGTCGAAGTCCGGCTCGCCGACCGAGAGGCTGATGACATCCATGCCCGAGGCCTTCAGCTCGCGCGCCTTCTGGGTCATCGCGATGGTCGCGGACGGCTTCACCCGTGAGAGGGCGTCGGCGAGAAAGCCCATGGGATATCTCCGAGAGGGTCTTCGAGGGGTTGACGGCCCGGACGGCGTTCCAGGCTTTCCGGCCCTCCTAATCATGCACCGCGGCACGGGCAAGCGCGGCCGATCCGAGAGGGCTTGTCGCGTCGAGCCCCCGGGAAGCCCGGCTGCGATGTCGCTGCGGGCCGGTTCGTCCGATCAAAAGATCTGCAATTTTTCTCAAGCGGGAAGGAAGAGTTTTTCAGGCGTGCGCGGGAAAGGTTTTCGGGTATTGTCGCAAGCAAGAGGTGCAGTTTCTTGCAGTGCATCGGCGTATCGATGCACTGCAATGACGATTGCATGCAGAATTCAGCCGGCCAAGCGAGGCGGAGATCTTTCCGGCTTCGCGTGGGCGGCCGGCGGTATGTTCGATCACAGACGGCGAGAGGCGGACGACACCGCCCGGACCGGAGGAAGCGGAGGACGGCGGGCCCCATGAAGAAGAACAAGGTGATCACGGCCGACGAGGCGATCGCTCTGATCCGCGAGAACGATGTCCTGACCACCACCGGCTTCGTCCAGAGCTGCATCCCGGAGGCGCTGCACGCGGCCCTCGAGAAGCGCTTCGTCGAGACCGGCTCGCCCCGGGGCCTGACCCTGATCATGACCGCGGGCGCGGGCGACTCGAAAGGGCTCGGTACCGGCCGCCTGCACCATGACGGCCTGCTCTCGCGGGTCATCGCCGCCAATTTCGGGCGCATGCCCAAGGTCGCACAGGCCGCGCAGAACAACCTGATCCGCGGCTACAACCTGCCCCAGGGCGTAATCTCCCAGCTCTACCGGGCCTGCGCAGCGGGCCAGCCGGGCCTGTTCTCGAAGGTCGGCCTCAAGACCTATGTCGATCCGCGCCATGGCGGAGCCAAGGTCAACGAGGTGACGACGGAGGACATCGTCAAGCTCGTCGAGGTCGATGGCGAGGAATGGCTGTTCTACACCGCCACCAAGATCGACGTGGCCTTCATCCGCGCCACCTCTGCCGACCCGTCGGGCAACCTTTCCTTCGAGAAGGAGGCGCTTACCCTCGATTGCCTCGCCCAGGCCATGGCCGCCCGCAACAATGGCGGCATCGTCATCGCCCAGGTCGAGCGCATCGTCGATGACGGCTATCTCCTGCCCAAGGACGTGCGCGTCCCCGGCATCCTCGTCGATTGCGTCGTCGTCGCCGAACCCGAGATGCACCGGATGAATTACGGCGTGATGTACGACGCCGCCCTCGCCGGCGAGATCCGGGTGCCGGTCACCGGCATCAAGCGGATGGCGCTCAACGAGCGTAAGATCATCGCCCGCCGCGCCGCCTTCGAGCTGCCGCCGAACGGCGTGGTCAATCTCGGCGTCGGCGCTCCCGAGGGCATCTCCTCCGTCGCCAACGAGGAGAAGATCACCCCCTACATCACCCTGACCACGGAGGCCGGGGCGGTCGGCGGCGTTCTGGCCTCCGGGTCGAGCTTCGGCGCGGCGACGAATGCCGACTGCATCATCGACCAGAACCAGATGTTCGACTTCTACGATGGCGGCGGCCTCGACATGACCTGCCTCGGCATGGCCGAGTGCGATCGGGCCGGCAACGTCAACACCTCGAAATTCGGCGGCAAGCTCAACGGCTGCGGCGGCTTCATCAACATCTCGCAGAATGCCCGCTCGGTCGTCTTCGCCGGCACCTTCACCGCCGGCGGCCTGGAGATCGCGGTGCAGGACGGGCAGGTGAAGATCGTCACGGAGGGCCGGGCCCGGAAATTCGTCACCGAGGTTCAGCAGAACACCTTCTCGGGGCCCTACGCCGTCGAGCGCTCGCAGCCGGTGATCTACGTCACCGAACGCTGCGTCTTCCAGCTCACCAAGGAGGGGCTGGAACTGATCGAGGTGGCGCCGGGCATCGATATCGAGCGCGATATCCTGGCCCACATGGATTTCGCCCCGATCGTGCGCAATCCGGTGCCGATGGACCCGCGCATCTTCCGCGACGAGCCGATGGAGCTGCTCTCCGACCTGCTCAACCTCGATCTGAAGTCGCGCGTCAGCTACGATGGCGAGCGCAACATCCTCTTCATCAACCTGGAAGGCTGGTACTGCCGGGTGAAGAGCGACATGGACGATCTGCGCATGACCATCGTCGAGGCCTGCCGCAAGGCCGGTCAGCGGGTCAACGCCGTGATCAACCACGACGGCTTCCGGCTCAACGAGAACCTCTACGACGACTATGCCGGGATGATTCAGTATCTCCAGGCGAACTACTACGCGACGACGACCCGCTACGCGACCAGCGCCTTCCTGCGCCTGAAGATGGAGGAGGCCCTGACCAAGCGCGGCGTGGCCCCCCACGTCTTCGAGCGCAAGGAGGAGGCCCAGGCCTTCCTCGGCACCACCGAGGACAAGAAGGCGCGCAAGATGATCTCGCCGGCGGTCGCCTCGGCGGCGTGATCCCCGCCTGCCGCGCGAGTCCGGCCATGCTTCCGACCGTGCCGGACCCGCGCGGCGCCCGGTCCGGGCGTGGATCGACCGGACCGTGATCCGATTTTCGGCTCGTCCCACCCACCTGGGTGCGGTGATCCGGGGACCGGCCGGCGCGGAGGCGTCGGGCGTCTTGGGTCCGTCATCCCAAATCCGGTTGCTCCCTTCGGGATGGCGGATTCGGGCTTCGCTCGAACGCTGCGCGGGCTTGCCGAGACGCAACCCGCCCCGATCAAGCGGATCCCGTATCAGGATGTTTTTTCCGCGGGGAATGACATGGCTCGGCCGGCTGAATGGATGTGGCGGGCCAAGACCCTTTCCGATCTCCTCCAGTTCGGTTCGAACGGGTGCCCTGGTGACAAGTGACTGCGGGAGAAACCGTCTTCGGTACGGATGAATATCGATTTCGCCGTTTGTTAACGCGGGGGCGGCACTGAGGCGTACCTGCCGCGGGGCGCCTCCGATGAAGATCACCCTCAAAAACAGCCTCATGGGGCTGTTCGCTCTGATGCTCACCTTGTCCCTCGCCCAGGGCATCCTGAGCATGAGCAAGCTCGACGCCATCGACACGAAGACGGGCGCCTTGCTCGACAACACCATTCCGTCGATGAACGAGGCGAATGCCATCAACGCCCTCATCATCCGGGCGCGGCTCTGGCAGTTCCGCTACATGACGGCGGAGAGCGAGGCCGCCAGGACCGAGAGCGTCGGCAAGGTCGCTGAACTCACGCGGGAACGGGACGTCAAGGTCGAGGCCTACCGGGCCCTGGTCGCCTCGCCCGAGGAGCAGACGGCCTACGACGCCCTGCGCAACAAGCTCGGCTCCTTGCAGGCCGATTGGGAGCGCCTGCGCGCCTTCCCGGCCGAGCGCTACGAGGAGGCGATGGCCGCCTTCCGTGGGCCGATGCAGGCGAACTATCTGTCCGCCTCGACCGCCGCGCGGGGGCTGATCGACATCAATCTCGCCGCCAGCCGAACCGCCGATTCCGAGATCCGTCGGGCGCAGACGGATGCGCGGCGCCTGACGCTGATCATGCTCGGGATCAGCCTGCTGACGGCCCTGGGGGCGACGATCTATTCCTTCCTCGGCGTTTCGCGGCCGATCGGCCGGATGAGCGCGGCCATGCGCCGCCTCGCAGAGGGCGATACCGCCGCGCCGGTTCCCTATGGCCGACGCGGCGACGAGATCGGCGAGATGTCCGCCGCCGTCGGCGTCTTCCGCGACAACATCCTCCGCACCCGCGCCCTGGAACAGGAGACCGCGCTCGCCCGCGCCTCCGCCGAGGAACAGCGCAAGGCCGGCATGCGCGCGATGGCCGACGGGTTCGAGCGGGCCGTCGGCGGCATTCTCGGCACGGTCACCGCTGCGGCGACCGAGCTGCAGGCGACCGCCCAGGGCATGACCGCCATCGCCACGCAGACGGCGGGGCAATCCACCGCCGTGGCGGCGGCGGCGGAGCAGGCGGCGGGCAATGTCGGCATGGTCGCCGCCGCCGCCGAGGAACTCGGTTCCTCGGTGCAGGAGATCGGGCGTCAGGTGGCCGGTTCGGCCGAACTCGCCGGGATCGCGGCCGGCGAAGCGGGGCAGACCGTGGTCCTGGTGCGGGATCTCTCGGAGGCGGCCACCCGGATCGGCGACGTGGTCGCGCTGATCTCGACCATCGCCGGCCAGACCAACCTGCTCGCCCTCAATGCCACCATCGAGGCCGCTCGGGCCGGTGACGCGGGACGCGGCTTCGCCGTGGTGGCCGCCGAGGTCAAGGAACTCGCCAACCAGACGGCGCGGGCAACCGAGGAGATCTCGGCCCAGATCGCGCGCATCCAGGGGGCGACCGACGAGACCGTCTCGGCCATCGACGGCATCAGCACCCGCATCCGCGAGATCAGCGGCGTCGCGACCGGCATCGCCGCGGCGGTGGAGGAGCAGGGGGCGGCCACCCAGGAGATCGTGCGCAATGTCAGCCATGCGGCGACGGGCACCGGCGAGGTGACGAACAACATCGCCGGTGTCGCCTCGGCGGCGGAGGAAACGGGCTTGGCCGCGTCCCAGGTGCTCTCGTCGGCCTCCGAACTGTCCCGTCAGGCCGAGCATCTCAGCACAGAGATGTCCCGCTTCCTCGCCACGGTGAGAGCCGCCTGACATGCGGCCGGCCGAACCGGATTCCGATTCGGCCTGCTGAGCCCGGAACAGGATCGGGCCTTGCGTTCCGCGCGGGCCTGGCATCGAGAACGGGGGCCGCCTCACCCGCTGGCGGAGGGGAAGCCGGCTTGCCAATCGCGGCTTTCCCTGCTAACGCCCCGCCCATTCCACACGCGGAGCCGGCCCCATGCCTGAATGGGGCGTTTCCGGTGGTCGGCATCTCAGCCGGCTACGATCCTCCGCGGCGGTATCAACCGGAGAAACAGAAGAATCATGGCCGTCGATTTCTCTATGCGCCAGCTCCTCGAGGCCGGCGCCCATTTCGGGCACCAGTCGCACCGCTGGAACCCGAAGATGCAGCCCTACATCTTCGGCACCCGTAACAACATCCACATCATCGACCTCGCCCAGACGGTGCCGGCGCTCCACGCCGCCCTCCAGGCGGTGAGCGACACCGTCGCCCGCGGCGGCCGCGTGCTGTTCGTCGGCACCAAGCGCCAGGCGGCGGACGCCATCGCCGAGGCAGCCAAGCGCTCGGCCCAGTACTACGTCAACTCCCGTTGGCTCGGCGGCATGCTGACCAACTGGAAGACCATCTCCGGCTCGATCCAGCGCCTGCGCAAGGTCGACGAGACGCTCGAGGGCGGGGCCGTCGGCCTCACCAAGAAGGAGCGCCTCATGCTGACCCGCGAGAAGGAGAAGCTGGAGAAGGCCCTCGGCGGCATCAAGGATATGGGCGGCGTGCCCGACCTCCTGTTCGTGATCGACACCAACAAGGAGCAGCTGGCGATCAAGGAGGCCCAGCGCCTCGGCATCCCGGTCGCCGCCATCGTCGACACGAACTGCAACCCGGACGGCATCTCCTACATCGTCCCGGCCAATGACGATGCCGGCCGCGCCATCGCGCTCTACTGCGACCTGATCGCCCGCGCGGCGATCGAGGGCATCGGCCGTGGCCAGGGTGCGCTCGGCATCGATGTCGGCGCCTCCGAGGAGCCGACCGCCGAGGAACTGCCGGCCAACGACGACATCGTGGCCTCCGTGGCCTCCGATGCTATCGCCCCGGCCGACGTCGCGGCGCTCGCCGAATCGACCGGTCACTTCGAGCAGCTCGCCGCCCCGCGCGGCGCGCCCGACGACCTGACCAAGCTCACGGGCGTCGGCCCGCAGCTGGTTCAGAAGCTCAACGACGCCGGCGTGTGGCATTACTGGCAGATCGCCGCCATGCAGCCCGACGACGTGGCCAAGCTCGATGCCGACCTGAAGCTCAACGGCCGCATCGCCCGCGACGGCTGGGTCGAGCAGTCCCGCGCCTTCGTCGAAGCCGCCGCTGCCTGATCCGTTCCCGATGCGTCGCCGGGCCGAGGCCCGGCGGCCGGAACGTCATAGAGCTTACACAGCCCGGTGCTTTCAGCGAGCGCCGGGCTCATTCACTTCCAGACCTGCATTCCAGACCGCAAGAGGATCGCCATGGCCAACATCACCGCCGCTCTCGTGAAGGAGCTTCGCGAAAAGACCGGCGCCGGCATGATGGATTGCAAGGGCGCGCTCAACGAGACCAACGGCGACCTCGAGGCGGCGGTCGATTGGCTGCGCAAGAAGGGTCTCGCCAAGGCTGCCAAGAAGGCCGGCCGTGTCGCCGCCGAGGGCCTGGTCGCCGTCGAGTCCGCCGGCCGTCACGCCGCCATCGTCGAGGTGAATTCCGAGACGGACTTCGTTGCCCGCAACGACGGCTTCCAGGCCTTCGCCCGCGAGGCCGCCAAGCTGGCGCTCAACACCGACGGCAGCCTGGAGGGCTTGGAGGCCGCGACCTTCCCCGGCTCGTCCGACACGGTGAAGGACACGCTGTCGAACCTCATCGCCACCATCGGCGAGAACATGACCCTGCGCCGCGTCGCCAAGCTCGAAGTGGCCAAGGGCGTGATCGCCTCCTACGTCCACGGCCAGATCAACGAAGGCCTCGGCAAGATCGGCGTGCTCGTCGCGCTCGAATCCGAGGGCGATGTCGAGTTCCTCTCGACGCTCGGCCGTCAGATCGCCATGCACGTCGCCGCCACTAACCCGACCGCGCTGGACGCCTCCGGCGTCGATGCGGCCGTGGTCGAGCGCGAGAGCAACATCCTGCGCGAGAAGAACGCCGGCAAGCCGGACCACGTGCTGGCCAAGATCGTCGAGAGCGGCCTGAAGAGCTACTACAAGGAGGTCACCCTCTTGGAGCAGCCCTTCGTCCATGACGGCTCGAAGACCGTCACGCAGATCCTCAAGGAAGCTGCGGGCAAGGCCGGCGCCGAGGTCACGATCAAGGGCTTCGTCCGCTACGCCCTCGGCGAGGGCATCGAGAAGGAAGAGGCGCCCGACTTCGCCGCCGAAGTGGCGAGCATGTCCCGCTAAATCGATCGCTCCGACGCGCTCCCTTTCGCCGGACCGGTGTCCATTCCGGCGGAGGGCGCTGCGATCATTCCCGATCCTCACAGGTCGTCTCGTCAGGGGCGGCGGCAGCGATGCCGCCGCCCCTCGACGTTCGGGTCCCCGTGTTGGTAGAAGCCGCCACGCGAACCGCCCGAGACGACGAGGATCTTCGATGTCGGAAACGACACCCTACCGCCGAGTCCTCATCAAGCTCTCCGGGGAGGCGCTCGCGGCTCCGGACGGGTACTGGCTCCATCCCCCGACCCTCGCCGCCCTGGCCGAGGACATCGCCGGCACCATCGCCCGCGGGATCCAAGTCGCGGTGGTGGTGGGCGGCGGCAACATGATCCGGGGCGCCCGCATCTCCCAGGCCGGCTGGATCGACCGGGCGACGGGAGATTCCCTCGGGATGATGGCCACGGTGATGAACTCGCTCGCCATCGAGACGGCGCTGAACGCCGCGGGCGTGCAGGCCCGCACCATGTCGGCGGTCTCCATGCCGACGATCTGCGAGACCTATGCCCGCCAGCCGGCCCTCCATCATCTCGACAAGGGCCAGGTCGTGGTGCTCGCGGGCGGCACCGGCAATCCGTACTTCACCACCGATACGGCCGCAGTGCTGCGGGCGGCCGAACTGCGCTGCGACGCCGTGCTGAAGGCGACCCAGGTGGACGGAGTCTATTCGGCCGATCCGAAGAGCGATCCGCACGCGATCCGCTACGACCGCATCACCCATGACGAGGCCATCGCCCGCGATCTCAAGGTGATGGATACCGCCGCCTTCGCCCTGGCGCGGGAGAGCCGGCTCACCATCGTGGTCGGCTCCGTGCACGCCCCGAGCTCGATCACCGCGATCCTGACGGGTGCCTCGGTCTCGACCCATGTGGTGCCGTAAGGGCCGCTGACGGCGGCCAGGGGAACTTCGCGGCGACGGGAGCGGACCCTTTCGGGCTCCTCGGATGCATCATGCCCAAGTCACCCTCCAAGCCGTCCTCCAAGACGCTCTTCCTGCCCGGGGCCTCGGGGCATGCGTCCTTCTGGAAGCCGGTCGCCGACAGGGCGCGGTTAGACGGTGTGTTCTTCTCGTGGCCGGGACTGGGTGCCGAGCCGTCGCGGCCGGGAATCGCCGGGATCGACGATCTCGTCGCCTTGGTGGCGCGTGACATTACGGAGCCGGTCAATATCGTCGCGCAATCGATGGGCGGCTTGATCGCGCTCAAGCTGGCCCTGACGCGGCCCGGCTCGGTGGAGCGGCTCGTCCTCGCGGTGACCTCGGGCGGCGTACCCGTCGCCGATCTGGGTGGGGCGGATTGGCAGCCCGATTACTTCACTGCTTTCCCGAACGCGGCGCGGTGGATCGCCGGCCCTGTCTGCGATCTCTCAAGCCGGATTCCGACGGTGAAGGCGCGGACCTTGCTCCTGTGGGGCGGCGCCGACCCTATCAGCCCGGTCGCCGTCGGGGAGCGCCTGCTGACTCTCTTACCGAATGCGCGTCTTCGCGTTTTTCCGGATGCGGGTCACGATCTCGCGCAGACGCATGGGGATGCGGTCGCGGCCGAGATCGGCCAGCATCTGATCGACGACGCGTCGGCTTCGCCCCGATAGGGCGGGCGAGGAATCATCCGGGCCGTGGCGGGAAACCGCCGCGGCCCGGAGAGTCAATCGGCTGCTCAGGCCTTCTGGGCCTTGGCCCGCTCGATGCCTTCCAGGATCAGCCGCTGGGCCTCCTCCTTGTCGCCCCAGCGCACGACCTTCACCCACTTGCCGGGCTCGAGGTCCTTGTAGTGCTCGAAGAAGTGCTGGATCTGGCTGATCGTGATCTCCGGCAGATCGGTGTAGTTCTCGACCCGGTTGTAGCGCTGCGTCAGCTTGCGCGAGGGCACGGCGATGATCTTCTCGTCCTCGCCGCCATCGTCCTCCATCACCAGCACGCCGACCGGTCGGACGCTGATGATCGCGCCGGGAATGATGGCGCGGGTATTGGCCACCAGCACGTCGCACGGGTCGCCGTCGCCCGAGAGGGTGTGCGGGATGAAGCCGTAATTCCCCGGATAGAACATCGGCGTGTAGAGGAACCGGTCGACGACCAGCGTGCCGGCGTCCTTGTCCATCTCGTACTTGATCGGCTCACCCCCGAGGGGAACCTCGACGATGACGTTGACGTCGTGGGGCGGGTTCTTGCCGATCGAGATGGCGTTGATGTCCATTGCCCAGTGCTCTCTTTGATCCGGCCGCCGGACGCGTCGCGTCGTCCCGCGGGTGTCTCGTGCGGGCCGGCTCATCACGCCGCACCCATCGCCGGCTGTCTTAGAATGCGCGGGCCGGAATTGAAATCGCCCCTTCGGCCAAGTGGTTTCACGGGCTGCCGTTCTGCCTTGGAAAACCCTGTTCAGAAGAACAGGTAGGCGACCTTGGGCAGGCAGATGCCGGAAAGGCGCTCGACCGAAATCGGCCCCGTCACGCCGCCCAGCCTCTCGTAGAAGGCGCAGGCGCGGGTGTTGTCGGCGAGCGCCCAGACGCCGATGCGGGTGAGCCCGCGATCGATCAGGTCGTTGCGCACGGCCCGGAACAGGCGGCTGCCGAGGCCGAGCCCCTGGAATTCGGGCGCAATGTAGAGTTCGTCGATCTCGCCATCCGTCGCCAGGGCCCGGTCCCGCGTCCGGCCGTAGGTGGCGTAGCCCGCGACCTGCTCGTCGAAGGCGACGACGGCGAGCCCCCGCCCGCTGCCGATCATGGCACGCCACGTCGCCGGTCCGCGCCGGACCAGGAAACGCTCCAGGGCGACGCCGGGGATCACGCCCTGATAGGCTTCGCGCCACGCGGCATCGAACACCGCCGACAGGCCGGCGGCGTCCGCGACCCGGGCGCGGCGGATGCTCACCGTGTTCGTCGTCATCGCGGGGCTCCGGTTGCGGGCGGGCACGGACATGATGCTGGCAAAGCGACCGGTTCGGCAATGCCGCGAGCGGAGCCGCGTTGTCGCTCGCAGGGCGGGCTGATAGACGGACGCTCCGCAGGCATTCCCACGCGCTCCGTGTTCAATCGATTCCTTCCCCCCGAAACGCGCTACGCGCGGCGCATGGCGCGCATCGCGAAGTTCGAGCGGCCCATCGACGGATCCCTCTCCCGGGCCAAGGCCTGGGCGAACATGCTGCTCGTCGATCACGGGATTTTCCGCGTCGCCTATCTCAACCGGCACCGGATCGGCACCGGCCTCGTCTGGCGCTCGGCCCAGCCGACACCGCACCAGCTCGCGTGGTTCAAGCGCCAGGGCGTGCGCACGGTGGTGTCCCTGCGCGGAGGGCGCGAGCACGGCTCCTGGCCGTTGCAGCGGGAGGCCTGCGAGCGGCAGGGGCTCACGCTGGTCGAATTCGTGCTGCGCTCCCGCGAGGCGCCCTCCCGCGAGACCCTGCTCGCGGCCAAGGACTTCTTCGCCGGCCTCGACTATCCGGCCGTGATGCATTGCAAGTCGGGGGCGGACCGGGCGGGGCTCGCCGCGGCCTTGTTCCTGATCCTGCACGAGGGGCGGCCGGTGCGAGAGGCCCTGCGCCAGCTCTCGCCGCGCTACGGCCATTTCCGCTTCGCCAAGACCGGGATTCTCGACGCCTTCTTCGCCACCTATCTGCGCGAGGGCGAAGCGCGGGGCCTCGGCTTCCTCGACTGGGTCGAGCACCATTACGATCCGGCCGCGCTCACGCAGAGATTCCGCGCCGGCTTCTGGTCCGACCTCATGGTCGACCGCCTGTTGCGGCGCGAATAGGCGGCCACCTTGGCTGCGAGGCTGTCCCGGCTGCTGAGGCCCTTGAACCTGCCATGGGCGGCGCGGCGCGAGCCGGAAGCCGGTGGCCCCCGGATCGCGGTCATCGGCAATTGCCAGGCCAGGGGGCTGGCCGAGGCCGTGCGCATCCTCGTGCCCGACGCGCGGGTGCGCCTGATCCCGATGGGCACGCTCGGCAAGAAGGAACGCAGCCTCGATGCCTTCGCGCGGGGGCTCGGCGATTGCGACCACGTTTTCTCGCAACCCTTCCCGGCGGGTTTCTTCCCGGAGGGAGATTCCGACGCGTTGCGGGAGAAGCTGCCGCGGATGCGGCTGTTCCCCGCGCTCGTCTTCACCGCCTTCCATCCGGACGCGGTCTATGTCGGCGATCTCTCTTCCGTGGCGCGGGCGAAGCTGGCGCCGTCGCCGCTCGGCACCTACCATTCGGCCATCGCCCTGTTCGGCTTCCTCCAGGGGCTCCCGCTTGAGCGGATCGTCGGGCTGTTCCGCGAGGAGGTGTTCGCGCGGCTCGGCTATCTCGATGCCTGGGACGGGGCCGCCGCCGACCTGATCGCATCGAGCCGCGCCATCGGCTTCGACCTTTCGACGGAGCTGCTGCGCTGGTCGCGGGGCGGCCTGTTCATGCACAACATCAACCATCCGCGCCTCGCCGTGCTCGGCGACATCGCCGCGCGGCTGCTGCGCGAGGCCGGGCTGACGCCCCGGACGGTCCCAGTCGAGGCCTATGCGCCGGACGTGCTGCTGGACGATGCGATCTGGCCGGTCTACCCGCCGCTGGCGACGCTCTACGGGGTATCCGGTTCCACGGTGTTCAAGCGGCGCCAGCGCCGGGGGGCGCCGCCCGAAACCCTCGGGCTCGAAGCCTTCGTCGCGGAGAGCCTCGCGATCTACCGCACCCTGGAGCGGGACCGGTTGACCTGCCACCGGGTCGAGCATTGGAGCGGCTCCCCGGAAATCCGCGCCCTGTTCAGCCGGCTCTGACGGCAGGGTCGGGGATTCCCAAGGGGGCTTCGGCCCTTTGGCGGAGCGCTGGGCGGAGCCCCGACGATCAGGTGTTCTCCGGCTCGTCCTTGCTCGATCCCGAGCGTTCGGCGAGGCGGGCCAGCGTCGTCATCTCGCGGAACCACGTCCGCACCGGCTTGGCCGGCGTGCCGCCCCAGCGCGAGCCCGGCGGCACGTCGCGGTTGACGTTGGACGAGCCGGCGATCTGCGCGCCCATGCCGATGCGCAGGTGGCCGACCACGCCGACCTGACCGCCGAGCACGACGTAGTCCTCCAAGGTGGTCGAGCCGGAGATGCCGACGCCGGAGACGATCACGCAATGCCGGCCGATCACCACGTTGTGGGCGATCTGCACCAGGTTATCGATCTTGGTGCCCTCGCCGATGACCGTGTCACGGGAGGCGCCCCGGTCGATCGTGGTGTTGGCGCCGATCTCGACATCGTCCTGAACGATGACGCGGCCGATCTGCGGCACCTTGAGATGACCGCCGGCACCCATGGCGAAGCCGAACCCGTCCTGGCCGATCCGGGCGCCGGGATGGACGATCACGCGGTTGCCGACCAGGGCATGGGTGAGGGTCGCGCCGGCGCCGATGGAGCAGTCGCGCCCGATCCGCACATTCGGCCCGATCACCGCGTTGGGGCCGAGCACCGTGCCGGACCCGATCTCGGCGCCGGGGCCGACCACTGCGCCGGGATCGATCCGGACCCCGTCCTCCAGCCGCGCCTGCGGATGGACATGGGCGCCGGGCGCGATCCCGTTGGCGGCAAACAGCGAGCCGGGCCGCATCGCCTCCTCGTAGAGCCGGGCCAGCAACCCGGCATAGGCACGGTAGGGGTCGCGGGTGACGAGGGCGATGGTGCCGGCGGGAACGCGGGCGGCGAAGCGCGGCGAGACGAGGCAGGCCAGGGCCCGCGTCGCGGCGAGCGCCTCGCCGTAGCGGGCATTGTCCATATAGGCGAGTTCGCTCGGCCCCGCGGTTTCGAGGGGGGCCGCCCCGGTCACCGCCTGGGCGGGGTCGGCGCCCTCCGGCAGGGGGACGCCGCAGGCCTCCGCGACGGAGCCCAGGGTCAGGCCGCCTTTCGGCGCGATGAAGATGGGATCTGACATGAGGCTCGCAAGGCGCCGGCAGGGGGATCGGAGCGCCGCTATAGCGCCCTTCGCGCCACGGGGCACCGGGGCCGGGACAAAGGAACCGTTCCGGAGAAAAGAGCCGGCTCCGACCATAGGACGGTCGAAGCCGGCTCTCGAAGGATCGCTGTGAAGCCCAGTCGATCGAGACCGGGCTCTCGGGATCAGAAGCGCGAGCCGCCGGAGAAGCGGAAGGCCTGGATCTGATCCTTGCCGACGCGGCCGAAGGCGGTCACGACACCTTCATCCTTGGACAGGGCGTAGGCGTAGTCGAAGCGGATCGGGCCGAGCGGCGAGTTCCACAGGATCGAGGCACCGACCGAGGAGCGGATCGTCGCCTTGTCGCGGACGTTCACGCATTCGGGCTCCACCTTGATCGCGTTGGCGCCGAAGTTCGTGTAGTTGCAGCCCGATCCCGGCGCGAAGCCGTTGATGATGTTGTCGCGGTTCACGTCGAAGGTGCGCTGGCCGTCATAGCCGAACAGCGTACCGGCATCGGCGAACAGGGCGCCCTTCAGGCCGAGATCCCGCGGCAGACCCCAGATCGGGAACTGAACTTCGACGGTCGCGCCGAAATAGGTGGTGCCGCCGATGGCGTTGGAGCGGGCATCGGCGATACCGATATCGCGCGGGCCGAGGCCGTTCGGTGCGAAGCCGCGCACCAGCGACGGGCCGAGGAAGAACTGATCGGTGATCCGCAGCGGGTTGTTGTCCAGCGCCGAGATGTGACCGCCCTGGACGCGCACGAAGCCGACCACGTCTTCCCACAGCTCCTTGTAGTAGCGGGCATCGCCCGTCACGCGGAAGAACTTGGAGTCGCCGCCGAGGCCGGCGATGTCCGGCTTCACTTCGGCGTAGAAGCCGTTCGACGGCCGCTGCAGGTTGTCGAGGGTCGAGTAGGCCAGGGTGACGCCCGCGAGCGAGGTCAGGGTCGAGCCCTGTGATCCCTTGAGCGCGATCGGGGCCTCGCCGTCGAAGGCGCAGTTCGGATAGAGCGCCTGCTCACCCGCCGCACCGGTGGCGGGCAGCCCGTTCTGCACCACGGTATAACCCGGGATCGGAACCGAGCAGTCGTTATAAGGCCGCTTGAGGGTGTTCGGGACCCGCAGCTCGGTGTTGTAGAGCGAGTAGCGGAAGGTGACGCCGAATTCCTCGGTGATCGGCAGACCGACGCGGATCTGGCCACCATAGACCGTGGTCTCGTAGCGCGAGTACCGGGTCAGGTCGGAATATTTGTAGAAGGCGTCGAAGCCGGCCGCGAGGCGATAGCCGAGGAAGTACGGCTCGGTGAACGAGAAGTCGAAGCCCTTGGCGTACTGGCCGCCCTGGGCGGCGACGCGGACATACTGGCCGCGTCCGAGGAAGTTGGACTCGGAGACCGAGACCTCGCCGATGATGCCGTCCTGGGTGGAGTAGCCGCCCGCCACCGAGAACGAACCCGTGGGTTGATCCTCGACATCGATGTTGACGATCACCCGGTCCGGGGCGGAACCCGGCTCGTTGGAGAAGCGCACCTTCTTGAAGAAGCCGAGGCCGTTCAGCCGGCGCTCGGCCCGGTCGACCAGCACCCGGTTATAGGCGTCGCCCTCGGCCAGATCGAGCTCGCGGCGGATGACGTAGTCGCGGGTACGGGTGTTGCCGCGGACGTTGATGCGCTCGACATAGACGCGCGGGCCGTCCTCGACCACGAAGCCGAGGGAGACCTGATGGGTGGCGCGGTCGCGCTGGCCGGTGGGGCGGACCTGGGCGAAGGGATGGCCCTGGCGGTTGACCTCGTTGGTGACGCCGACCAGCGTCTTCTCGACATCCTCGGCGTTGTAGACGTCGCCGACCTGGGCGCGGATCTGTCCGTCGAGGGCCTCGCGGTCGACGCCGGGGATGCGCGGATCCACGGCCACGGCGCCGACTGTGTACTGCTCGCCCTCGTCGACGGTGACGGTGATGACCCAGCCGGTCTGCTCGCCGGCCTCGACGTAGCGGGCATCGGCGTTGACGATGCGGAAGTCGGCGTAGCCGTTCTTGAGGTAGTAGCGGCGCACGAGGTCGAGGTCGGCGCTGATGCGGTCGGGATCGTAGACGTCGGAGGTCTTGATGAACGAGAGGAAGTTCATCTCGGAGGAGGACATCAGACCCTTGAGGGTCGATTCCGAGTAGGCGCTGTTGCCGACGAAATGGATCTCGCGGATGCCGGTCTTGTCGCCTTCGTCGATGGTGAAGACGACGTCGGAGCGGCCGCTGGGCAGGTCGACGAGGCGGTAGCTGACCTTGGCGGTGCCCCGGCCCGAACGTTTGTACACGTCCCGGATCCGCTCCACGTCCGCGGCGATCACGGCCTGGCTGAGGGCGCCGCGCTCCTTGCTCTCGACGACGCTCTCGAGCGTGGCCTTCTCGACCTTCTTGTTGCCCTCGAAGAAGACGCGGCCGATCACGCTGTTCTCCCGCACGCGCACCACGGTGGTGCCGCCGCGGGCCGAGACCTGCACGTCGGAGAAGAGGCCGGTGGAGAGGAGGTTACGGCGCGCCTCTTCGGGCGAGCCGGAGGCGGTACCGGTGACGTAGGAGCGGATCGTGTCGGAATCGACCCGGCGGTTGCCTTCGACGACGATCTGCTGGGCCTGCGCCGCGGCGCCGCCGAGGATCACGCCGGCGGCGGTCGCGACCAGGACGATGGCCCGCTCCGCCGACTTTCGCCGGCGCTTTCCCGTCATCGACATCATGTAATCGCCCGTCTCTTTTTATCTCAGCACGGGTTCGCACCCGCAGGCAGCCGCCCTCAGGACGGGCCGCCCTCTGGTCCCAGCCACGCTTGTATCGGGATTCCCCTACGAAGCAAACGAGGGGGAAGTCCGGCACCCAGGGATTTTGGGGGGTCGTGGCCTTCGCGCCACTTAACGGCGAAGGACCGGCGCGAAGGATTTCAGATTAGAGTGAATAGGGCGTAAATATGATGCCTATCACGTCTTTCCGATCCATGGGCGGATCGGTGCAAGCTCTTGTTAACCCTAAGACAAACGGCCCGGCGCTGCCGCCGGGCCGTCGAATCGAGGGGAATGGGCGGGGTCGATCAGGTGCCGCGCTGGCTCAGGGAGGCGCCCAGGTTGAGGATGTCGTTCCAGGCGGCGAACAGCATCAGCATCAGCACGAAGGCGAGCCCGATGCGGAAGCCGATCTCCTGCGCCCGCTCGCTCAAGGGGCGTCCGCGCACCGCCTCGAAGGCGTAGAACAGCAGGTGGCCGCCGTCCAGGAGCGGGATCGGGAACAGGTTGAGGAGCCCGATCGACACCGAGAGCAGGGCGATCAGGCCGATCAGTCCGCCGACGCCGCCGACCCGAGCGACCTCGCCCGAGACCCGGGCGATGCCGATGGGCCCCGAGAGCTGGTCTGCGGATTCGCGGCCGGTGACGAGCTTGCCGATATAGTCGAAGGTGCGCTCCACCACGAAAGCGGTCTCGTGGACGCCCAGCCGCAGGGAATCGAAGGCGCCGTAATGCACCAGCTTGGCGGCGCCGGCATTCGGCCCGTTGATGCCGAGCCGGCCGAAGCGGTGCCGGCCGAAGGAGGTGCGCTCCTCGATCATGTCGGGCACGGCGGTCAGGGTCTGAGCCTGGCCGGCGCGGTCCACCGTGATCGTCAGGGAGGAGCCGGCGGCGCCGGAGACAACGCGCTGCATGTCAGCGAAGGTGTCGACCGGGGTGCCGTCGATGCTGCGGATCACATCGCCGGGCTGGAAGCCCGCCCGCTCGGCGGCGCTGCCCGCCTGAACCGCCTCGACCCGGGCCGGGGTCTCGTAACGGCCGTTGAGGTAGATCGCCCCGGCGAAGACGGCGATGGCCAGGATGAAGTTGGCGATCGGGCCCGCCGCGACGATGGCCGCGCGCTTGGCCACCGGCTGGGTCGGAAAGCTGACCGCCCGCTCGTGCGGGCTCATGCGGGCGACCGCCTCGGGGTCCGGCACGCTGGCGCCGTTGGCGTCGCCTACGAACTTGACGTAGCCGCCGAGCGGGATCGCCGAGAGCTTCCAGCGGGTGCCGCGCCGGTCGTTGAAGCCGACGATCTCCGGGCCGAAGCCGATGGAGAAGGCGGTGACGCCGACGCCGCACCAGCGGCCGACGAGGAAGTGGCCCATCTCGTGCACGAACACGACGATGGTCAGCACGAACAGGAACGGGATCACCGCGCCGAAGAAGCCGGCCGCGTTGCCGCCCATGCCGCTCAAGAATTCCATGGCCGCCATTCCTTCAGGCCGCGACTGTCATACGAGATCCGGCAGGCCGCGCCGCGTTCGGACCCCCATGTCGGCCGTTCCGCCCTGGCAGGGAGGCCGCACGGTCCGCAAGCTGCGGATCGTCGCACGCCTCACGTTCGAGCGCGAGATCTAATCGCGCGCGTCCGCAGCATCCTGCCCGGCCGTCCCGGCGAGACTGCGTTGCAGGTTAACCCGCTGCGCGGGCGGAAGGTACCGCCTCTAGGCTCCAGGCCCGCACCTGCGCGTCGATGGCCAGTGCCGTGTCGACATCCTCGGGGGCGCGGCGGTGCTCGGCGGCGAAATGTTCGACCGCGCGCTCCACCAGTTCGGCGATGCCGTAGAACGGGATCGCGCCCCGGATGAAGGCGGCGACCGCGATCTCGTTGGCGGCGTTCATCACGGTCGGGGCGGCGCCCCCCTCGGCCAGGGCGGCGCGGGCGACGCGCAGGCAGGGGAAGCGCGCTTCGTCCGCCGGCTCGAAGGTGAGGCTGCCGGTGGCGGCGAGGTCGAGGGGCCGGCCGCGGGCGATCTCCAGGCGGTCGCCGAGACCGAGGCAATGGGCGATCGGCACCCGCATGTCGGGCATGGCGAGGCCCGCCGTCACCGCCCCGTCGCGCCACGCGATCAGTCCGTGGACGATCGATTGCGGGTGGACGATCACGTCGAGCCGCTCCGCCTCGATGGCGAAGAGGTGATGCGCCTCGATCAGTTCCAGCCCCTTGTTCATCAGCGAGGCGGAATCGATGTTGATCTTCATGCCCATCGACCAGGTCGGGTGGGCGGCGGCCTCGCTCGGGCTGGCGGCGGCGATGCGCGCCCTGTCCCAGGTCCGGAACGGCCCGCCCGAGGCGGTGAGGGTCATCTTGGCGATGTCGGAGACGCGGCCGTCGCCCATCGCCTGAGCCAGGGCGTTGTGCTCGGAATCCACCGGCAGGATGCGGGCGCCGTAGCGCTTGGCGTCGCGCATGAAGGCGTCGCCGGCGCAGACGAGGCTCTCCTTGTTGGCCAGCGCGATGGTGCGGCCGAGGCGTAGGGCGGCGTGGGTGGGCTTGAGGCCGGCCGCCCCGCTCACCGCCGCGACCACGATGTCGGCGTCCCGGGCGACCGCTTCCAGCACGGCGCTCTCGCCCGCGCCGTTCGGAATCCCCGAACCCGCCAGAGCCTCGGCGAGGGCGGGACCGGCGGCCTCGTCGGCCAAAGCGGCGAAATCCGGCTTCAGCTCCAGGGCGAGCTTGGCGAGCGCGGCGGCGTCCTTGCCGCCCACCAGGGCGCCGATGCGGAAGCGGCCCGCGTGCTGGGCGAGGAGATCGGTGGTCGAGCGGCCGATCGAGCCGGTGGCGCCGAGGACGGTGACGGTCAGGCTCACGAGGATGACTTCCGTTCAGGCATTCAGGAGCCGCAGGGCGGCGAGGCAGAGGCCGGCGAGCAGGGCGACGGCGAAGAAGCCGTCGAGCCGGTCCATGACGCCGCCATGGCCGGGAATCGAGCGGCCGGAATCCTTCACGCCGTAGCGGCGCTTGAGGGCGGATTCAACGAGATCACCCCCCTGCGACAGAATCGAGGCCAGTCCGCTGAGCGCGGCGACGGCGGCGGTGGTGAGGCCGGGCAGCGCGTCCCAGCCCTGCGATCGGGCGATGAGCAGGGTCGCGGTTCCGCCGATCATCCCGGCGGCGAGGCCGCCGAGCGCCCCCGACCATGTCTTCTTCGGGCTCACCCGCGGCATCAGCTTCGGCCCGCCGACGAGGCGGCCGGTGAAGTAGGCGACGCTGTCGGTCGACCACACCACCGCGAACATCCAGGCGGGGCCGACGAGGCCGATCTGCGGGTCGATCCGCAGCAGGGTCGGCACCAGGGCGACGACGGCCGCCCCGAGCAGGCCCCAGACCGCCTTGCGCCGGGCGGGCGGGCGCCCCGTGGCGACGAGGGCGACGAGGCCGGCGAGCAGAGCGAGGGCCGGAACCCAGGCGGGCGCGCCGAGCAGCAAGGCGACGAGGGCGGCGAGAAGCGTCGTGCCGGTCAGCCCGAGCAGCGGGGCGAGCGGCTCGGAGCGGGTCATGGCGAGCCACTCGGCCGCGCCGACGGTGCCGGCGATCAGCCAGACCAGGGCGAAGGCCCAGCCGCCGGCCACGAGCGTGCCGAGCACAGCCGCACCGAGCACCAGCGCCGAGGCCACGCGCAGGCCGAACTCGCGGGACGCGAAGGGCGCGCGCCGCGCCGGGGGAGCCACGTCGTCCCGCGCCATCATCCGGCCCCGGCGCTCAGGCCGCCGAAGCGGCGGTCCCGGCGATGATACTCGTCGACGGCGGCGAGGAAGGCCGCGTGGTCGAAGTCCGGCCAGAAGCCCGGCTCGATCACGTATTCGGCATAGGCCGTCTGCCACGTCAGGAAATTCGAGAGACGCTGCTCGCCGGAGGTGCGGATCACCAGATCCGGATCGGGGATGCCGGCGGTGTCGAGCGCGTCCGCAATGGTCGGCAGCCCGATCTCCTCGGGACGCAGGCGGCCCTCCGCGACGGCCTGAGCGATGCGCCGCACCGCCCGCAGGATCTCCTGGCGCCCGCCGTAATTGAAGGCGACCACCAGGGTCAGGCCGGTATTGGCGCGGGTGCGCGTCTCCGCCTCCTCCAGCAGGCCGGCGATGTCGGCCGACAAGGTGGCCCGGTCGCCGATCACCCGGACGCGGACGTTGCTGGCATGCAGGTCGGCGAGGTCGCCGCGCACGAACAGCTTCAGCAGGCCCATGAGGTCGGACACCTCGGAGGCCGGGCGGCTCCAGTTCTCGGAGGAGAAGCTGTAGACGGTAAGATAGCCGATGCCGAGGCTGATGGCGGAGCGCACCGCCCGGCGCACGGCCTCGACGCCGCGGCGATGTCCCTCGAAGCGGGGCAGGCCCAGGCTCGCGGCCCAGCGGCCGTTGCCGTCCATGATGATGGCGACGTGCCGGGGCGCCGGCCGCGCCGGACCCTCGGGAGCGGGCTGGCCCGCGTCCCCGATCTGCCGCGCGCCTTCCGAGCGAACCAACGCGCCTCTCCCATCTTCGGAATGTCCCACGCCGCCGGCCGCCGAAGACGTGCCTGGCGGCGACCGTGCAGCATCACTCTCGGCGGGACGCGCTCGGCCGCTGCCCGGCGCGGCTCCGCTCGTCCCGTTCCATGCAGGCCGGGGATCTCAGACCTGCATGATCTCCTTTTCCTTGCTGGCCAGCACGCCGTCGATCTCGGCGATGGCGTCGTCGGTGGCCTTCTGCACGTCGCCGGCCTGACGCTTCTCGTCGTCCTCGCTGATGGCGCCGTCCTTCTCGAGCTTCTTGAGGATGTCGAGACCGTCGCGGCGGACATGGCGCACGGCGACGCGGGCTTCCTCCGCGTATTTATGGGCGACCTTGACCATTTCCTTGCGGCGCTGCTCGTTCATCTCGGGGATGCGCAGGCGGATGGTCTGGCCTTCCGTCATCGGGTTGAGGCCGAGATCGGATTCGCGGATCGCCTTCTCGACATTGGTGACCATCGAGCGGTCCCAGACGGAGATCGAGAGCAGGCGCGGTTCGGGCACGCTCACCGTGGCGACCTGGGCCATGGGCATGGAGGCGCCGTAGGCCTCGACCTGGATCGGGTCGAGCAGGCTCGGCGTCGCGCGGCCCGTGCGCAGCGATCCCAGATCCTTGCTCAGGGAGCTGACGGCGCCCTGCATGCGGCGCTTGATGTCGCCGAGGTCGAAATCCGGTGTAGCCATGGGTTCGCAAATCCCGGGGTTCAAAAATCCCGATGCATTCGGGTGGCAGATCGGCGCGTGCGGACCCGCCCGGCACGCGGTGCCGCTACATGAACGAAAAAGCGGATGGCCGCAAATGGTGGTTGACGCGCGGGGACGTCACGGCTCCACGGTCAATTTCCTGGGAAGCGGAGCCGCTTGGAGGCTCTTCCTTGCGCCTGCGCCGGCACGTTTGCGCGACACGTTTGGCCTGAACGCCGCGGTCCGCCCGCGCCGTCCCAGGGCCGATGGGGCGCCGGGACGGCACCCCCGGTCCGCTCTCAGTAGCCGTAATCGCGGCGCGGATAGGCCCGCCGGTCGCCGTAGCCGAGGGGTTGCGTGCGGGCGCCGTACTCGATCTCCCGGTCCCGCCGCGCGCGCCGGTTCGCCAGGGCGCGCCCGGTCAGACAGCCGGCCACGGCGCCGACGACCCCGCGCTCGGCCAGATAATGGCCGGCGATGCCGCCGATGATCGCTCCCTTGATGCAGCCCTTCGCCTCTGCCGTTCCGGCACTCGCCAGTGTCATGACCGTCAGGGCCGTTGCCGTCGCGATGATCCGCATGCTGCTCTCCATGGTGGCGGCGGTATCAACGGCGGCGGCGGCGCCGCGTTCCGACTCAGAGGGCTTCACCCCGCAGCAGGCGCGGACCCCGGCCCGCCAGGGCGGAGGCCTGCCCGATGAAGAACCGCTTCAGCCCCGGCATCCGGTCGACGAGTCCAAGGCCGAGATCGCGGGTGAGGCGAAGCGGCAGGCTGTCGTTGGAGAACAGCCGGTTGAGCCCGTCCGTCGCCGCCGCCATCGCCACCGTGTCGAAGCGGCGCGCCTGCTCGTAATCGCGCAGCACCGCATCCGTGCCGGGATCGAGCCCGAGCCGCAGGGCGCCGGTCACCGCCTCCGCCAGGGCCGCCGCCCCGGCGAGGCCGAGATTGAGGCCTTGGCCCGCCAGGGGGTGGATGACGTGGGCGGCATCTCCCAGCAGGGCGAGGCGGGGGGCCCGGAAGCTGCGGGCGATGCCGAGATTCAGCGGATGGGCGCTCGGGCCGTGCTCCAGGGCGATCCGGCCGAGTTCGTGGCCGAACCGGCGCTCGATCTCGGCGAGCGTCTCGGCCGCATCCCCGCCGAGCAGGGCCGGCACGTCGGCGCTGCGCTCGGTCCAGACGATGGAGGAACGGTGGCCGAGGGCGCCTCCCGCCGTCAGCGGCAGGATCGCGAAGGGGCCGCTCGGCAGGAAATGCTCGAAGGCCCGGCCCGCGTGGTCACGCTCATGCTGGATCGTGGCGACGATGCCGGATTGCGGATAGGACCAGCCGACCCAGCCGATCCCGGCGGCCTCGCGGAGCGCCGAGCGCGCGCCATCGGCGGCGACCACCAGGGCGACGTTCTCCTCGCTGTCGTCGCGCAGCCGGACCCGGATGGCGCTCGGGCCCGGCACGGCGGCCCTGACGCCCGTCGCCAGCAGCCGCACGCCCCCCTCCCGCGCCGCATCGAGCAGCACGGCGACCAGCGGCTCCGCCTCGACCATGTGGGCGAAGGGTTCGCCCTCGCTCCGCTCTTCCGTGCCGTCGCCGAAGGTGAGGAAGACGGGGCGCACGGGATCGCCGACCCGGCTGTCGCTGATCACCAGCCGGCGCATCGCCTCCGCCGCCGGTGCGATCCGGGGCCAGAGGCCGAGGCGCTCGAACATCCGCCGGGGCCCGGCCGCGACGGCGTAGGCGCGCCCGCGATGGCGCGCGGCGCCGGCCTCCAGGCCGGGATCGCAGACCAATACGTCGAGGGCGGGGCCATGCGCCTGTTTCAGGGCGACCGCCAGGGTGAGGCCGGCGATGCCCGCCCCTGCGATCAGCAGGCTGCGATGCCCGGTGCGGCGATGGCGAGGGGAACGATCCATAACGCTCATGACGCGTCCTCTTCCCTCCGGTTCCCTCTCGGTGCCGTCCCGGCGCGGGGCGGCGGCATCGGGTGGTGATAGCCCGCCCCGGAATGGTTCGCACCCCGTCGCGGCCGAACCGGGCGGCGGTATAAGCATGGCGTGGCCCGGCCGCGCCGCTATTGGCCGCGTCCGGTCCGCACGCCGATCCCTTCCGCCCTCACTACAGCGAAGCCGCCATGTCCGATCCCGTCGATGCGCTCCTCGCGATCCTCGATCTGGAGCGTCTGGAGACAGACCTGTTCCGCGGAGTCAGCCCGCGCATCGGCTGGCCGCGGGTGTTCGGCGGCCAGGTCGTGGCGCAGGCCCTGGTCGCGGCCTCGCGCACGGTGGAGGCCGCCCGTCCCCCGCACTCGCTGCACGCCTATTTCCTCCTCGGCGGCGATCCGGCCGTGCCGATCGTCTACGAGGTCGAGCGCATCCGCGACGGGGGCAGCTTCACCACCCGCCGGGTCAAGGCGATCCAGAAGGGGCGGGCGATCTTCGCCATGTCGGTGTCGTTCCACGCGCCGGAAGACGGCCTCGACCACGCGGCAGGCCTGCCCGATCTGCCGGGCCCGGACGCCCTCGCGGATGCCCGGACCCTGGCCCGTGCGGAGGGGACGATCGTGCCCGAGCCGATGCTCGCCTATTTCACGACCGCTTGGCCGATCGAGCTGCGGCCGGTGGAGGCGGACCGCTACCGGGACCGCAGGCCGAAGCCCGCCCGCTACCATGTCTGGATGCGCGCGACGAAGCCGCTGCCGGAGGATCCGGCGATCCACCGCGCGGTGCTGGCCTATGCCTCGGACATGACGCTCCTCGACGCGACGCTGATCCCGCACGGCCGGACGGTGTTCGATCCCGAGATCCAATCCGCCAGCCTCGACCATGCCCTGTGGTTCCACCGCCCGTTCCGGGCCGATTCCTGGCTGCTCTACTCGCAGGATAGCCCGACCGCCTCGGGCGCCCTGGGCTTCGCCCGCGGCACCTTCCATGACGAGGAGGGCCGGCTCGTCGCCTCGGTGGCGCAGGAGGGGCTGATCCGTCTGCGTCGTTCCTGAGCGAAAACCCCATCGAACACTCTTTTGACAGTCGTCTCGCCGAATTCTGGCGTCCCACTGAGCTGAATGCCCTTTTCTTGGGCGGTTTTTCCGGCAACGCTGCTCGCATTGCGACCAGACGGCGCTCACGTTCTGGGCAGGGCAGCAAAATCGAAAATGGTTCCGCTTGGCACGGTCCTTGAATGATGGCGCGCAGTCGCAGGGTCATTCCGACCTTCGCGGAACCGCTGGGTCTCGGCCGGTGCGCGGCCGGCGGTGGGAAGGCAGAACAAAGGGGGCGCCGCCCATGAAAATCGTGATGGCGATCATCAAGCCGTTCAAATTGGAGGAGGTTCGCGACGCCCTGACCGGCATCGGCGTGCACGGTCTGACCGTGACCGAGGTCAAGGGCTACGGCCGGCAGAAGGGGCACACCGAGATCTATCGCGGTGCCGAATATGCCGTGAGCTTCCTGCCCAAGCTCAAGATCGAGGTGGCGGTGGCCTCCGACCTCGTGACGAGCGTGATCGACACCATCGCGGGCGCCGCCCGCACCGGTCAGATCGGCGACGGCAAGATCTTCGTGATGCCGCTGGAGAAGGCGGTCCGTATCCGCACCGGCGAGACCGACGCCGACGCTCTCTGAGGCATCCTTCTTCCGCATCGGCTCTCCAGCCGGTCGTCCGGGAACGCTCACCCCTTTCCGGCGAGGCGCTCGGCCGCGTCGCCCCGACCTCTTCAACTTGCTCGACGCACTGCGATCAGGAGCTTCCTGTCCATGAAACTTCGCCATCTTCTCGCGCTCGGACTGGGAGGGGCCGCACTCGGCCTCCTTCTCGTCGAGCCGTCCCTCGCGCAGTCGCCCGTCCCCGAAGCCGCCGCCGCTCCGGCGCCGTCCGCCCCGTTGCCCAACAAGGGTGATACGGCCTGGATGCTGCTGTCCTCGGTCCTGGTCCTCCTGATGACCGTGCCGGGCCTCGCGCTGTTCTACGGCGGCCTCGTGCGCACCAAGAACATGCTCTCGGTGCTGACCCAGGTCTTCGCCATCGCCTCGATCGTCTGCCTGCTGTGGGTCGCCTACGGTTACAGCCTCGCCTTCACCAATGGCGGCGGCCTCAACGACTTCGTCGGCGGCTTCTCCAAGGCCTTCCTCAAGGGCGTCGACGCCAACTCGGTGGCGGCCACCTTCTCCAACGGCGTCGTGATCCCCGAATACGTCTATATCTGCTTCCAGATGACGTTCGCGATGATCACCCCCGGCCTCATCGTCGGCGCCTTCGCCGAGCGCATGAAGTTCTCGGCGCTGATCGTGTTCTCGATCCTCTGGGTCACGCTGATCTACTTCCCGATGGCTCACATGGTCTGGTACTGGGGCGGTCCCGATGTCTTCGCCGACGCCGCGCGCAAGCTGGCCGCCGCCGGTGGCGAGGCCAATGCCGCGGCAAAGGCCGAGTACGACGCCGTGCTGGGTGATGCCGGCCTGCTGTTCAAATGGGGCGCCCTCGACTTCGCCGGCGGCACCGTCGTGCACATCAACGCGGGCATCGCCGGCCTCGTCGGCTGCCTGATGCTCGGCAAGCGCATCGGCTACGGCCGCGATCTGCTCGCCCCGCACTCGCTGACCATGACCACGATCGGCGCCTCGCTGCTCTGGGTCGGCTGGTTCGGCTTCAACGCCGGCTCCAACCTCGAAGCCAACGGCACCACCTGTGTCGCCATGATCAACACCTTCGTCGCCACCGCTGCCGCCGCCGTGTCCTGGCTGTTCGTGGAATGGGCCGCCAAGGGCAAGCCGTCCCTGCTCGGCATGCTCTCGGGCGCCATCGCCGGCCTCGTCGCCGTCACCCCGGCCGCAGGCTTTGCCGGCCCGATGGGCTCGATCCTCCTGGGTCTCGTCGCGGGCGCGGTCTGCTTCGTGATGTGCTCCACCGTGAAGAACGCCCTGGGCTACGACGACTCCCTCGACGTGTTCGGTGTGCACTGCGTCGGCGGCATCCTCGGCGCGCTGGCCACCGGTATCCTGGTATCGCCGGCCCTCGGCGGCGCCGGCATTCCCGACTACACCACCAAGCCCGGTGAACTCGTGCTCGGCTCCTACGACATGGTGGCCCAGCTCATCACCCAGGCGAAGGCGGTCGGCTTCACCGTCCTGTGGTCGGGCATCGGCTCGGCGATCCTCTACAAGCTCGTCGACCTGACCATCGGCCTGCGGGTGACGCAGGAGGAGGAGCGCGAAGGTCTCGACATCGCCGATCACGGCGAGCGCGCCTACAACTACTGAGCCTTCGCCCGCCTTCTCGGGGCGGGCGATGTGAAGTCCGGGCCTCGGCGCATCGCGCCGGGGCCTTTTTCTGTTCTGGCCGTGACCTCTTCGGGAGGGAAACTGCGTCCGCGGGTGGGCGGTATGGAGAGACGATCCGGTTGCCGCTTTTTCAGTCGTCTCGAAGAGAAAAATTTTTGCCCAGGGAGAAGTATGAGCAAAAATAGTGATCTTCCTACAACACTTCCAGGGTCAAGGCCGTGGATGCTGAAAATTGCCTAAGAAATAGGCAAATGCGCAAAACTTGATTTTGCGGTGAACCGCGCAGTTCGGCACCTTGGCAATATCAAATTGTGGGGCTCACCTAAGATGACGATCAAGACAAGGATCCTGGCCGCGGGCGCGGCGCTCACCACCGTGACCGCGCTGCCGGTCCTGGCCGCGGACATGCCGGCGAAGAACACGGCCCCGGTGATCGTCGAGGAGCATTGCAAGGCCGCGATCTCGACGCCGACTTTCGGCGGTTTCATCAAGGCGAACCCCAACCCGGCCTGCTTCACCACCGGCCTCGGCGACATCTATGTCGGCGGCGCCGTCACCGGCTTCGCCTATAGCCAGACCAATGCCTTCGGCATCCTCTCCCCCGGAGCCGAGCAGGACCGCTTCGGCCGGGTCGACTTCACCAACCTCCAGGGCTGGATCCAGAAGGCGGACGGCCCGCTGCAATTCTACGTGCATGCCGGCCTCTACTCGATTCCGGCGCTCGGCCTGCCGCTCTATTCCTCGTTCGAGCAGACCGATTCGCTGTTCGGACCGGTGCCGGTGGCCTTCGGCAAGTGGCAGATCAACGATGAGTGGTCGATCCAGGCCGGCCGGATGTTCACCAATATCGGCTCCGAGCTGCTGTTCTCCTATCAGAACCTGAACATCTCCCGCGGTCTGGTGTTCAACCAGGAGAACTTCATCAACCAGGGCGTCCAGGTGAACTATGCCAGCGGCCCGTTCGCGGCCGCCGTCTCGGTGAACGACGGCTTCTATTCCGGTGAACTGAACTGGGTCACGGGCTTCGCCACCTACAAGCTCGACGATTCCAACACGATCGGCATCAACGGCGGCACGCATTTCAGCGACTTCGATTCGTCGACCCGCAGCCCGCGCTTCCAGTTCGCGACGATCAACTCGCTGCAGAACAGCAGCATCATCAGCGTCAACTACACCTACGCCAACGGCCCGTGGATCATCGCGCCGTACTTCCAGTACACCACCGTCGATCGCAAGAATAACTACTTCAGCCCGATCATCGGCGGTGAGACCTATGGCGGCGCGCTGCTCGCCGGTTACAGCTTCACCGACAACTTCGCCCTGGCCGGCCGTGTCGAGTACATCGCCCAGTCGGGCACCCGGGGCGACGTCCTGAGCGCGACCAGCCTCCTGTACGGCCCGGGCAGCTCGGCCCTCTCCTTCACGATCACGCCGACCTTCACCTGGGACCGCTACTTCGTCCGCGGCGAGTTCGCGACGGTGCAGGCCTACGACGTGACCCCCGGCTTCGGCTTCGGCCGCGACGGCACCAAGCGTTCGCAGGAGCGCTACCTGGTCGAGACCGGCTTCACCTTCTGAAGACAACTCCGCCGGTTCTCCGGCGACGACGGAACGCCTCGGCGGGGAAGCCTCGGAGAAATCCGGGGCTTCTTGTCGTTCGGGCGGGGTGAGGAGCGACGGGGAGAAGAATCGTCCGTCCCTGATCGCTTAGCCCCCCGTTAACCGCGCCGCATTAGCCTTACCGGATCGTTGACACCGGACCGGTTTGCGCATGCGTTCCCTCCGCCGTTCCGCGTCGCCCTACGACACCTTCGTCGACAGCCTGCGGCCGTTCCTGGCCAAGCGGCTGACGGAGTGCGGCGGCCTGATCCTGTTCACCGGCGCCGTCGCCCTGACGGTGGCCCTGGCGACGTGGTCGATCGACGACCCGAGCCTCAACCATGCCACCGACCAGCGGGCGCACAACGTGCTCGGCCGCCCCGGCGCCGTGGTGGCCGATCTCGCCATGCAGTTGCTCGGGCTCGGCGCGATCGCCTTCGCGCTGCCCCCCGCTTTGTGGGGCATGCGGCTGATGCGTGAGCGCGATCTGCCGCATGGCGGCGTGCGCATCGCCCTGTGGTGCGTCGGCGTGCTCTGCGTGAGCGCGGTGGCGAGCGCCCTGCCGCCGACCGCCCGCTGGCCGCTGCCCACCGGCCTCGGCGGCGTGGCCGGCGATGCCCTGCTCGCGGGCACGCGGATGCTGGTCGGGCCGCTCGCGGCCTTCGCCGGCTTCGTCTTCGCCGGCATCGCCATCCTCAGCCTCACCGCCGCCTGCCGGGTGACCAAGCCCGAGTTTGAGGAGGAGGACGAGGCGCCCTACGGCACGCAGCGTCCCGCGCCCCGCGCCGGCCGCGGCTCTCCCTACGAGGAGCGCCACGATGCCGACGAGCCGAGCCTCGGGATCCTCTCCCTCGGCGCCCTGGCTCAGGCGGTCATGCGCGGCCGCGCCTCGCTGCGCACCAAGCTCGAATCCTGGCAGGCCCCGGCCGAGCACGGCGAGGGGCTGGCCTATGCCGGCGCTTCTCCCGCTCTCGCGGCCCGCCGCGCCTTCGCCGA
Source organism: Methylorubrum zatmanii (assembly GCF_014845115.1). Classification (GTDB taxonomy): domain Bacteria; phylum Pseudomonadota; class Alphaproteobacteria; order Rhizobiales; family Beijerinckiaceae; genus Methylobacterium; species Methylobacterium zatmanii. The sequence continues at coordinate 83,798 of NZ_NKUI01000002.1, forward strand.
GGCGGAGGAGGCGCCCTGGGCGCCGCAGGCCCGTGAGCGGACCGGTGCCTCCGATCGCCGCGAGCCCTCCTTCGCCCCGGAGGAGGATGAGGAGCACGCGCCCCCTCGCGCCGCCCCGTCGCGCCCGGCACCGGCTCTCGACGCCGAGGAGGCGATGGCCGCCGAGCCGCCTTCCCGCGTGTCGCGCCCGCTGCCGCAAGCCCAGGCGGCGCGCGCGCGTCCGGCCGAACCCCGGTTCGAGCCCGGCGAGTACCGGCTTCCCGCCCTGGAGCTGCTGGCGCGCCCGCGCGAGGCGGCCCCGGGCTCGGAGGTCTCGGCCGAGGCCTTGGAGCAGAACGCCACCATGCTGGAGGCGACGCTGCAGGATTTCGGCGTGCGCGGCGACATCCTGGCTGTCCGTCCGGGGCCAGTGGTGACCCTCTACGAACTGGAGCCCGCCCCCGGCACCAAGTCCTCCCGCGTCATCGCGCTCGCCGACGACATCGCCCGCTCGATGTCCGCCGTCTCCGCCCGCGTCGCCGTGGTCCCCGGCCGCAACGCCATCGGCATCGAATTGCCGAATGCCAAGCGCGAGACGGTGTTCCTGCGCGAACTTCTCGCCTCGGTCGATTTCGTCGAGACCAAGCACAAGCTCGCCCTGTGCCTCGGCAAGAACATCGGCGGCGAGCCGATCATCGCCGATCTCGCCCGCATGCCGCACCTGCTGGTGGCCGGCACCACCGGCTCGGGCAAGTCGGTGGCGATCAACACCATGATCCTGAGCCTGCTCTACCGGTTGAAGCCGGAGGAGTGCCGCCTGATCATGGTCGATCCCAAGATGCTGGAGCTGTCGGTCTATGACGGCATCCCGCACCTGCTCTCCCCCGTCGTCA
>NZ_NKUI01000020.1 GCF_014845115.1 Methylorubrum zatmanii
CTACATCTGGCGCGGGGCCGGGGCCGGGTCGGCGACCGTGTCGAGCTTCGGCATGACCGTCTTGGCCGCTGCCGGGATCCAGTTGTCGCTGGTGTAATCCTCACCGAAGAGCGTGACCTTGGTGTTGTCGGCCCCGCGCCAGATGTAGATCGTGCCCTTTTCCCCCTTCGACTGATCGTCGGTCTTCGAGAGCAGCACGCCCTCGCCGGCCTTCATGAACTGGTAGCCGTCCTTCGACGAGTAGCGCGCCTTGTTGCGCGTGATCGTCACCGTCCCGTCCGCCGTCTTGACGGTCGTGGTGTCCTTGTTCTGCGTATCGCCGGTCGTGGTGTCCGTCGTCGTGCCGGTGGTGCCGGCGACCGAGGGCTTGGTCGTGACCGTGGCGCCGTCGTCGAGGGCGAACCAGCGCGCCGCGTTGGTGTAGTCCTCGGCGGCCAGATCGACCGGCTGCGCGGAGGCCGCGCCGACGAAGATGAAGACGCGGCCCTTCAGGACCGGATCCTCGCCGAGGGGCCGCTGCGCGTCGGTGCTGGCATTCGCGGCGGTCGGCGTGAAGTCGGCGGCGAGCCGCACCCGGTCGCCGGTCTTCAGCGTCTTCGAGCCGGATTTCGAGGTGTAATCGTAGATGGTGAGCGCCGTCGCCACCGCCTTCTTGGCGAGTTCCGCGACGCTGCCGGAAACCGACGACGCGCCGATCATGGTGCTCGTCGACTCGATCCCGGCCTGGTTCTTGGCCGACACCGTCACGGTGCCATCGGTCGAGGAAACGGTCGCCGCAGTCTGAGCCGGGGCCGTGTCGGCGACGGTCTCCGCGCCGATGAAGGCCTCGGCCCGGGCGCTGACCTTGTTCAGGGCGAGCACCGCGCCCGCCGAGATCCCGTGCGCGCCGGTCTCCGCCTTGTGGACGGTCTCGGCGGAATCCGCCTGTTCGGCCTTGTTGCCCACCGAGGCGGTGATCTGGGCCTGGCTGTCGGCGGTGACGGAGACGTCGCGCTTGGCCGTCACCGTCGACCCGGTGAGAAAGGCCGTCGCCCCGGCCGGATTCTCGGACTTGGTGGCGGTGGCGATCAGCGGATCGCCGACGATGGTGTCGACAGCGTTGTAGAGCGGGTTCTGCTGCTGGAAGCCGACGGTATTGAAGGCGAGGGTGAACCCGATCGCCGTCGTCTCGCCGGTGACGGAGCCCGTCGCCTCGGCCTCGATCTTGGAGGAATTCTCGGACGAGACGGTCACGCCGCCCTCGTCGCTGGTCACCGTGCTGTTCTTGACGAAGGCACGCGCGCCGTTCTGCACATTGTTGGAGACGAGCACGCCGCTGAAGGCCGAGCCGCCCTCGACCTCGATCTCGCTCTCGTCCTTGGCGGTGATCGTCGCCTCGGAGGAGGCGGTGACGCCGACATCGCCGCTGGCCGCGAGTGTGGTGTTGGCGATCCAGGCCTCGGCCTTGCCCGAGACGTCGTTGCGGGAGAAGACGCCGCCGAGACCGGTGGCGGACAGCTTGGCCGCCGGTGGCTTCGCGCTGGTGGCGCCCGCGACGACGTTCGAGGCGTCGAGCTTCTTCCACAGGGCGAAATCGGAGAAGTCGAGCTTCGGATCGGTGGTGCTGCCGAGATCGAGCGCGGCGTCGAAATCGGTGCCCATATACTGGTACACCGCGCCCTTCTCGCCCTTGCCGGCCCAGCTGTCGCTGAGGCGGATCTTCTGACCGAACTTGACCTGCCGCGAGCCGGAAGCGGTGGTGTAGGTGTACTCCCCGAGCAGGGCCTCGGCGCTCTTGCCGACGCCGCTGACCGAACCGGTCTTCTCGACGGTCGCCGAGGCGGCCACCGCCGTCTCCGCCGCGATGCCGACGCTGTCGACCGCCGAGACGGTCACATCCGTGCCCGAGACGCTCTTGTTGGCGGCATCGATCGAGGCTTGGGCAGCGCCGCTGACGCGGTTCATCGCCACGAGACCGGACACCGCCAGGGCGTTGACGCTGGCGGCGCGGGCCGAGGCGGTGACCTCGTTGCCGAGGGTCGAAGCGATAGAGCCGGAGGATTCGGCCGTCGCGCTGACCGCGCCCGTCGCCGTGACCTTGGTGTTGGTGATGCGGGCACTCGCCTGGGCCGTCGCCGGGCTGACGAGGTTGGTTCCAACCAGGGCATCGAGGGTGTCGAAGCCGAGATTGCCGCTCTCGTAGCCGATGGCGTTGAAGGCGAGCTGCAGGCCGCCCGCCCGAGCCGTCGTGGTCGGCGGCACGGCTTGGCCGGTGCCGGTGGCCGGGGTCGAGGCGGCAGAGGTCGAAGCGGCGGGCGCCGTGTCGTCGGTGCCGGCGGGCCCGCTGGACAGGGCGGTGATCTGCGCGTTCACCCCGGCCTCGATCGAACCGGTGGTCTTCGCGCCGACCGCGACCGCACCGTCGCTTCCGGTCGTGGTGATGTCGCTGTCGCTGATCGAGGCGTCCGCGGCCGACTGGATCGTGTTGGTGGCGATCACCGCGTTGATCGCGAGCGCGCTCGACCGCGACTGGGTCGCCTTGTCGAAGGCCGAGGTCTGGCCGGGAACCGTGCTGGCGGTGCCGGTGCCGGCGCTGCCGTCCTCCTTGGCGCCGGTCTGCTCCTTGATCGTCGCGATCGCCTCGACGGTGGCGTCGGCCGCCGAGGTGATGGTGGCGCCCCGTTCGGCGGAGACCGCGACGCTGCCGGCCTTCACCGTGGTGGTGGCGTTGGCCGTGCTGCTGATCGCCGCGGTCACGCCGCCCTTGATCTCGTTGCGCACGACGATGCCGCCGGCCGAGAGGCCGCCGGAGCCGGTCGCCTTGGTCGGGGCGGCCTCGCTCTCGCCGACGCGGCGCCAGAGGTCGCGGTCCGAGAACTTGGCCGTCTTGAGGTCGAGCTTGTTCGCGTCGGTGCGGTCGGCGCCCATATAGGCGTAGACGGCGCCCTTCGCGCCGATCAGCTCCCAGTTCGCGCCGGTGAAATCCTCCTTCGACAGGTCGAGGGAATCCGGGCCTGCCGTCGTATCCTTGACGTAGCGGTAATAGGAATTGATCGCGCCCTTGCCCGCCGGATGGCCGGGGCTGACCAGGACCACGTCGCCCTTGGAGATCGGCTTCAGGGTCGGGGCCTTGGGCGGAGTCGTGCCGGTCTGGGCCTGCTTGGTGGTGGACGGCAGGTTCGCCTTGATGGCGTCGAGGGTGCCGACGGTCTTGATCGCCTGCTCGCCGAGCAGGGTCGAGAAATCGACGGCCACCCGCTGGCCGAGGGTGATCGCCACAGGCTGGGCGGCGCTCAGCTTGTAGTCGGACCTGATCTGCGGCTGCTTCGACGGCAGGCCGCCATCGCTCGCCGCCTGGCTCGAGGCCACGAGCTTCACATTGGCGTTGATGGTCGACAGATCGACGGCGCGCAGGCCGAGTTCGCCGCCGCTGGTGATGGTGGCGCCGCTGATCACGTCGGCCGTGGCCGAGCGGTTCATGCGGTTGGTCGCGATCAGACCGCCGATGCTGCGCGAGCTCGCGCTCGTCACCGCGCCGGGCTCGCCGCCCAGGGTCGGCTTGCCGAGGAAGGTGCGGGCCTTGTTGAGGGCCGTGCGCGTCGCCTGAGCCTTGGCGGCATCGAGCCGCGTCTGATCCGGGGTCCGCACGGTCACGGTGTTGCTGACCGTGGCGTCGACGGTCCCGCCGCTCACCGCGTTCAGGCCGACGCGGCCGGCGGAGGCGGTGACGGTGGCGGCATCGACCCGGGCGCGGATCGCCTGGGTGGCGGCGACTGTGAAGAAGCCGCTGCCGAGCACGGCATCGAGAGCCATGCCGACGATCTTGTCGGCGAGCTTGCCCGTATTCGCGACGCCGTCGGCCCGGTAGCCGACGATGTTGAACGCCGCCGCGCCACCGATGGCAGTGCCGCCGGAGACGTCCTTCCCCTCGACCGAGGTCTGCACCCGCGAATCGATGTTGGTGACGTCGGCCGCATTCACGGTGACGTCGCCGCTCGCGGCGGTGACGCTGCCGCCCTGGACGGTCGCCGTGGTGCTGCCGAGCACGATGTTGACGGCGTAGGAGCCGGCAATGCCGAACTTGCTCGCCGCCACCGCCGCCTTCGCCTCGGTGGTGAGGTCGAGGGCGTTCTGCGCCGTCAGGGTGACGCCGTCCGAGCCGCTGGCCTCGGAGGCGATGAGGGAGGCGGTGATGTCGCGCTCGGCGGTGTTGACCGCCGAACTGCGGGTGATGCCGATCAGCTCGCGCCTGGCCTTGTCGGCGGCGCTCTCCGGCTCCAGCGAGTCGGTCTGGATCGGCTCGGCGATGGCGCTCGCCGCGGTAGCGTCCATCGCGACGACGGAGACGGCGCCGCCGGTCGCGCTGAGGCGCGCCTTCTCCACGAGGGCGACGGTCGAGCCGGTCAGCAGGTTGCGGGCCTGGATCGCCCGCGCCTCGATGACGGAATCGTTGGTGGCGGAGACGGCGAGCGAAGCCGCCGCGACCGAAACGCCGCGCACGGCGACGCGCACGGTGTCGTTCACGGTGATCTGGGCCGCGCCCGCCTTGATCGGGGCGGGCAGCGAACCGTCATCCTCACCGTTGCCCGCGACGGTGTTCTTCTCCGGATCGGCCGGATCGGGCGCCTCGGTGGCGGCGCGGATGCGCACGGCGACCGTGCCGGAATTGGCAGCGCGGATTGCCGCCTTGCCCTCGGCCGAGAGCAGCGCGGGATCACCGGCTGCGGGCGCGCTGGCGGGCAGCGTCCCGGCCGCCGGCACACCCAGATCGACGCTCGTCAGGCGGGTGACGGTCTGCGTGCCGGTCAGCCCGAACATGTTGAGCACGTCGATGGCGGCGGCGGCCTTCGCCGCCGCATCCGCCGCCGCGTCCAGGGCCGGGTCGTCGAAATGGAGGCTCGGCACCGCCGCGCCGTCCGTCGTGACCAGCGTGGTCTTGGCGTCGGTCCTGTCGTCGGCGGAGATCTGGACCGCGATCGCCGGATCGCTGCCGGCGATCGCGTTGGCGGCGCCGGTCTGGACGATCCGCGCGCCGCTGGCGACCGTCACCTGGGTCGTGTTGCTGATGGTCGTCTCGGCCGACTTGATCAGGCCCTTGGCCGCCAGCTCGGTGGGGGTGAACACGTCGGCGAAGCTGCCCTCGCCGGTCACCGCGCTCTTGAGCTTGCCGAAGGTTTCGGCCGCCGCGCCCGTCACCGTCGCGAGGCCCGGCAGAGTGAGGCCGAGCACCTTCACATCGACCTTGGCCACGGTGCCGGCGGCGATCTTCACCGTGCCACCATTGACCGCGCCCTTGGCGCCGACGGCGATGGTCGCGCTGTTGGTCTGGCTCGGCGTGATGCCCTTGAGCTGCGAGGAGAGCGTCGAAACCAGCGTGACGCGGTTGCTGACATCGCTCGTCAGCGCGGCATCGCCCGTCCCCGCATCCACCGTGCCGTCGAGGGTGATGCCGGCCAGGCCGGTGGCGGTGACGCTGAGGGTCGAGGTGTCGGCGGGCACCGTATCCGAGACGGTGATGTCGCTGGAGACCTTGATCGCGACGCCGGCGCCGCGGATGACGGCATTCTCGTTGACGGTGACGCTCATCCGCGCGGTCGCGCTCGCCGAACGGTCGATGCCGGACGAGGTGGCGATGGGCGTCACGGTCGCGTCGGCGGCCAGGGTGAGGCTGCCCCCCGCCTGAATCGTCTTGCCGTTGCCGACGACGAGGCTGTTCGTGCCCGCGCCACCCTTGAAGGTGATACCGAGATCGCCGGCCACACTCAGGTTCGCCGACAGCTCGATCCGGTCGTCGCCTTCCCCACCGTCGAAGGTCAGGGCGCGATTGCCGCTGAGGCCGCCGAGATCGCTGTCGAACACGATCCTGTCGGCGCCGGCTCCGCCGGAGACGGTGAAGGACGACGCGCTCGGCAGGCTCGCGAGATGGAGCGTGTCATCCCCGCTGCCCAGCAGCACGCCGAGGCTCTTCGTCGGCGCGGTGAAAGCGGGGCTGTCGAAGGTCGCCGCCGACGTTCCGCCGCTGCGGGAGAGGGCATATTTGCCGTTGGCCGCCGACAGGGTCGCGTCGACGCTGCCCGCCATCATCGCGGACAGATCGAGCTGCAGGCCGCCCTGGCCGCCGCCGAAGGTGCCGCTCAGGCTGCCGTCCTGGCCGATCGTGAGCGTGTCGCTGGCACCGGAGGCGCCGATCAGGTTGGCGACATCCGAGAAGCGGCCCGAGAATTTGCCGGAGGCGATGGTGCCGCCATCGGCCTTGGTCAGATCGAACTCGGCGCCCGTGGCACCGGCCGGCGTGTTCAGGAGCGAGATGGTGTTGGCGCGATTGCCGTTGCCGTCCTCGAAGGCCAGGACCGGCTTCTGATTCCCGGTCAGCAACTTGAAGGAGTCGGCATCGACCGTGATGGTCTCTTTGCCGCCCGATCCGGTCAGCGTGTAGGCTTGGTTCGAGTTGGCATCGATGGCGCCGAACGTGTGAAGCGGGTCGGCGGATTGCTGGCCATTCGCATAATCGAAGACCTGGATCCGCTGGACCGTCTTCGTGGCGTTGTCGACCGTCTCCTGCCGCTCGATGAGCTTGACGAGGATCTGGTGCTCGGCCGTCGCCGCGTCGGACGTCGCCCCGATCTGGTAGGTGATGTCGGAGTTGAGCAGAACGCGCGGCTCCAACGGATCGAAGATCAATCGATCGCGGTTGAACAGGCGGTCGGCCTTGGCTTTCAGGCGCAGCACGAGTTGACGTTTGGACGGACGCGACGCGCGCGGCGCATCCGCAATCGTGCGCGCACGATCACGGCGGCGGAAAAGGGGTCCCCAGAAGCCTTCCGACTTGAACGGAAAAGCCATTGCCGCTCTCTCCAAACGGGAAACACGCGCCCCGATCAGGCGCGCATAAGGCAGCGCATCCCGGCACGCCCGAAGGCGGCCAGGCTGGTCGAAGCCGACATCCGAAATGCTGGCCGGCGCTCAGGTCCTGTGCGCCGGCCGATACTGTGCGTCCGGGCCGGCCCCGCTCGGGGTCGGCCGCGCCCTCGATCAGGCGTTGCCCGTGGTCTCGAAGTCGGCCGGCGAGGCCGGAGCCGTCTCGGTCGCCGCGGCCGCATCGACGGGGCCGCCGATCCGCTCGGCGATCGGGGTCAGGTTCCGCAGCGAGGCGAGGTGCTGGTAGATGAGCTCCAGCTCATCCGCCCGCATCAGCTCGGCGAGCTTCTCAGGCGACAGCGCCTTCAGCCGGTCGCGATTGATCACGCTGAAGCCCGACAGCGTCGAGCGCTGGCCGGTGCGCAGGGTGAACTGCGCCTGCATCGATTCCAGCAGGTCGAGCTCCTGCAGCCGCTGCACGAACAGCTTGGTGCGCTGGAACTGAACCTGATAGGCTTGGAGGAAGCCCAGCACGTTCTGGAGGTATTGCGTCCGCTCGCCGTCGGCATCGAACAGACGCTCGCCACGGCCCTCGTCGTTGCAGCCGGCGAATTCCTCGTCGACACAGAGGGTGAAGGTGGCGTCGGCCTCGTTGGCGTTGTCGCTGGAGAACACGAACGGGTAGCGGCGCAGGAAGGCCGGAACATAGGTGCCGGACCACGCGCCCGTCTCGGAGACGTACAGGTTCTCGTTGTCGCGAATGCCGAGCAGCGCAACCGGAATGATCTCGTCGGCGGCACCACCGAAGACAATGGTGTATTCGGCCGCAGCATTCGGGAATTCGGCCACCATCAGCGGCACCGAATTCACACCTCGGGCGAAGTCGAACGAGGTGCCGGCCTTGACCGACCATGACCCATGACGCTGCCGGGTCACCGGCACGGCACGCTCGTAGATGAGAAGCTGCTTACTCATTCCGACCCCACTTCGCGACACATGTGCGGTTTCCGCATCTTGGCCTTCTCTCGCATATCAGTGCCGAACCATCTTGCAGAGGGAGCAGCCCGGTTTTTTAATTGATCCAGCGTCTCAGACGCGCAGGACACCCCCTCGAGTGAACCGATTGTGACGTGATTGCCATGCCCGAACGGAGCCGTTCTACCGGTATTCGGACGAGGGCCGCGGCCGCTGACTCAATGCTCAGAAGGTTTCGACACAGAGCAGTCAGCGAGACTCCCCACTTCGAGATTGGGCCGGACCCGCATTGCCGGAGGCCTCAGGCGGCAGCCTCGACCTGCTCGCGTCAACCCGCACGCATTCTCGATATCGCCCCGTCAACAGCTCGCGACGACGAAGACTACTTACGAAGAAAACTTATATTTTACTCCCCGAACCCTAAAACAATCTTCACCCCGACCGCCGCAGAGATTGTTGACCGAACAACGGGACATCTTATAGAGGCCGAATGCCATGCCTCTGCAACATTCTCGATCATGGAAGCGTGAATGCGCCATACCGGCGGACATCGGAGTGCCGTGATACCAAGCGCAATTCGTCGTGGCCCGGCGCGACGGATGCCTTCCTATCGTAAGCTAACGCAACAGCCCTCAGTGACCGCGCATGCGGTCCCGCCGGGGGAGGAATACATGTCAATCGCCGAGGGCAGAGCCCTCATAACATAGTAAAATTTTCTGGAACTCGGAACAGTGAAAGCGTGGCCGAATTTCGAAAGTCGGCCTCACCCAAAAGCCGACCGGCCTCTTCTCCTGCGAAAACGTCTCGATACCCGAAACCGATCTTCTCAATGCCCTTCGGCGATCACTGACTCCCAAAAACTCTCTCCTACTTGCCTCGGAAGCCGGCCCGCCCGTGTCAGTCCTCCAACGCCTGGATTATCTCACGACCGGCCTGCCGAACGAGTTCGCGTTCGAGGTCTGGAAGGGCATCGTCGGCGCCCTGTTCGAACCGCGGGCCTTCCATCCGAGCCAGCGCCTCCCGACCGGCTCCGCGAGCGGAGCGGTCATCGGCGACATCATCGTGGCACGGGTCGTGTTCGGGGCGCAAAGCTTTCGCCGCGACCGGGACCAGATCGCTCGCACCCCCGACCACATCCTGTTCCACCTCTACAATGTCGGCGGCTTCAACGGCCTCATCAGCGGGCATCAGACCACGATCTGGTCCTCCCAGGTGGCGATCATCGATCTGGCCCAGGAGGTCGACACCCTGGCCGCCTCCTCGGATACGATCTCGCTCATCGTGCCGCGGGCCCTCTTGCCCGGAATCGTCGAGGCCCCCCTGCCGCCCCGGCTCGATCCGGTCCGCAACCGGCTGCTCGCCGCGCATCTGATCGCCCTGCGCGAACGCAGCGCACTGATCGAGGAGCCGGATGTCGACGAGGTCGTGACCCGGACGCTCGACTTCCTCAAGGCGCTCCTCGATCCGGTCCGGGGCAGGGAGATCGTCGACACCCCTTCCCTCGCGAACGATCCCCTGTCCCTCGCCGAGCAGGTGATCCGCAACCATCTCACCTCTCCGGACCTGTCGCCGGAGATGATCGCCAACGAGATCGGCGTATCGCGGGCGACCCTGTACCGGATGTTCGCCCCCTATGGCGGCATCATGCGCTCGGTTCAGGAACGGCGGCTGCTGGCCATCCGGGCCGCCCTCAGCGATCCGCTGGAGACGCGCCGCCTGTCCCGCCTCGCGGCCGATTTCGGCTTCAACGGCAAGGTCCATTTCAGCCGCAGCTTCCGCGCCCAGTTCGGCGTGACCGCCAGCGAGTTCCGGGCACAGCAGGTGGCCCTGGCGCAGAAGGAGCAGCGGACCGATCTCGACATCCTGCGCGATTGGTGGCCCCGGCTCGGAACCCGCAGCTGAAGCCGGGCCCTCGCCGACTTACGGCAGGACGCGGCTCCAGGCCTGACGCCGCCGGGGGCGGAGCGGGCGCAGCAGATCGGCTTCGAGCCCGAATTTCTCGATATAGGCGCTGTTGAGGCCGAGGCATTCCCGCGAGGCGCAGGCCTCCCGATGCGGGCAGCGATAGAAGCCGTTGCGCTCGAATTCACGCCAGAAATCCGGGTCGATATGCAGCTCGGGCTGACCGTTGACGAGGGCGTCGCCGAGGTCGCCGAGCAGACATTCGGGAAAGTTCTTCACCTCGACGGCGCGGCCCAGCGCGCGGGCGCGCAGCACCGCCTCGCGCAAATAGGGCAGCACCGCGCCGTGACGGGCGACGAGGCCCTTCTCGTCGCGCTCCGACATCGGGAAATAGACCCAGAACTCCATCTGAGTCAGGCGTTTCAGATGCGCGAGCCGGGTGACGAGATCGGGCAGGAGCCGGTAGCTCCGCTCGGTGACGACGGTGTTCGTCAGGGTTTCGACCCCCTCCATCGCATCGAGGGTTTCGAGGCCGCGCAGGGCGCGCGCGAAGGAGCCCGGCACCAGGGTGAGGGCATCGTGGCTGGCGGCGTCGCTGCCGGCGATCGAGACGAAGAATTCGTCCACCCCCGCCTCCACGAGGCGGCGGCAGAAGCTCGGCTGGCCGAGATGCATGCCATGGGTCTGGATGCGCACATGCGCGAAGCCGCTCGCCCGAGCCCTGCGCGCGAGGTCTGGCAGATCGCGGCGCAGGGTGATCTCGGAACCGGTCAGGATCAGCCCCGTCCAACGCCGCTCGCGGGCGTTGAGGGCGAGGATCTCCTCGAAATGCGCGTCGGACTCCGGCGCGAGCCGGTCCATCGTCCCCTCGATCATGCAGTGGACGCATTTGAGGTTGCAGCGAAACTCCATCGTCAGGGAGACGTAGGCGGCGTGGTCGTAGCGTCCCATCTCGTCGTTCCGCCTGTCAGAGGAGACCGTAATACGCGCTCTTCGTGACCGTGAGCCGCCCGTCGATCACCGCGTAGTCGATCCCGACATCGAAGAGCAGGTGGGACAGGCGACGCCTTTCCTCACGCACGAAGCCGCGGATCGCGGGCGGATAGGCGAGCCGGTCGAGGAAGGCGATCAGGCCGTCGATACCGACGCGGGAGAAATACACCCCGTCGCACAGGCGCTTGTTGGCCACCACGACGATGCCGCAATTCATCAGTTCCGGCCAGAGGATCGCGTCGAGATCGAGGCCGGGCAGGTCGAGATGGGCCGAGCAGGCGGCCTTGGCCCGGATCGCCTCCCGCTCGCGGGCGGCGTCGAAGAAGCTGTAGAGATTGTCGAAGACGAGGCCCTGCGCCGTCAGCCCGTAGCAGAGGCCCGAGGAGACGCTGCTGCCGGGATTGCCGACATAGATGTTGAGGCGGTCCAGGCCGCGATTCCCCCGAACGAGGGCGTCGTCGAGGTCGAGGGAGAACATGAAGTAGGGCCGCGCCCCGGCGTAGCGCAGGCTGCAGGGGGCGAAGGGCGCGAGGATCGCCAGCACGCGCTCGATCGAGACCGTGCGCTCCAGCCGGGCATAGTCGTAGAAGTAGAACTCCCAGGTCGTGATCCCGTCGCGAAGCTTGGCGCCCCAGACGCTCCGGCCGGGGCCGAGCCCGGCGCGCAGGGCGTCGCAGAGGGCGAAGAGCCGGGGATCGGCTTCCGCGCAAGCCAGCGAGTGCCAGAGCAGGCTGGCTTGGCGCAGACGCCCCGTCGTCGGTCCGACCGGCTCGTAATCCCACAGGCAGTAATCGGCGTAGCGGTCACCCGGTGCGGCCCGCTCCAGGCGCGCGGGGTCGAGGCGGGCAGGGTCATGGAGGCTCATGCGCCGGCCATGCCGGAATAGACGGTGAGGAAGGGCTGCCCGTCCCGGCCGATGCCGCCGGCGACATGGCCCAGGCTCTCCCCGAGGCGCTCGCCCAGCACCGTCGCGGCGGCTTGCGGTGCGATGCCGAGATCGACGAAGGCC
>NZ_NKUI01000200.1 GCF_014845115.1 Methylorubrum zatmanii
GCGGGCCATACGTTTTGCCGCGCCCGCCGCCTTCTGGTGAGCCCGAACGTTGCTGCCGTCGAGGAAGACCATGCCCAGCGCGACGCCGCGCTCCTGCACGCGATCGAGCAACCGCTCCCACACTCCGGCGCGTGCCCAGCGGATGAAGATCTGTGCCGCCTGCCACCAGGGCCCCAACTCTTCGGGGATGGCGCGCCACTTCGCCCCGTTTTGATGTCGCCAGAGGATCGCAGAGATCGTGCGCCGAAGCTCCTTGGGCGGTGTCTTGGCCTTCGGGCGACAGGCCTCGATCAACGGCTCCAACTCACCCCACTGTGCGTCTGACAGCATCACGTCTCCTCATTCGAAACCGAGAAAACGCCAAAATTCGCAATCCGTTCAGGCGACGACAGGCCCTAGGTCAGCTGGTACGGGATGGAGATGTCGAGCCCCGACATGTCCGCGTCCTGCACCGACGGCGAGATGGTGCCGAACGAGGCCGCTGCGTTCAAGGTGAGGAGCGCGTTCGTGGCGAGGAGGAAAGACCCGTTCTTCGACCCGGCCGGGACCTTCTCAAGCAGCGTGACCTCATCCGGCCAGAGCTTGCCCTCGAAGCCGGAAACCTGAGCCGACCGCGGGCGCGCCGCTTCGTAGGCCTCACCCTGCGGGTCGCCCCAATTGGACGAGGCCGACCTGCGCGGCACCGGACCTTGTGAGCAGCCACCACCACTCCTTGCTCTCCGCCATGCCCCTCACTCTCCCTTCCATGGCTTGGCTAGCACGCATGTCATGAAGTCTCTGATCGCCGGGGCGGGCTCGATCGGCTCGGCGCTACGGCTGCGGAAATGGCCGACCACCAGGATCGAGGATCGCTCCAGCTCCTCGCGGATCTCCTTGACGATGCGGCCGCCCTCGAACTCGACGACTTCGACCGAACGGAAGGTCCGCCTGACAGGCGTCGGCTTGCGCTAAGCCACGGCGCTTCTCCCTGCGCTGGGCGAGCCCATCCCGGACGAGGAAGGCGGCGAACGCGAAGACTGGGGCGCCGAGGAAGAGCGCCTCCAGCAGGTCAACGTGGAGCACAAACATCAGCGAGGCCTATGGCGGGAGAGGAGGAGGGCCACGCCGATCGCGAGGCCGAGGGGCACGCCCACGGCGCCCGAGATCACCAGGACGTGGATCGTGGCGGCCTTCACCAGCCGAGGCCTGCCTGCCGCTCGCGCCGGGCGAGCTCGTCCTCGAACAGGTCGACTTGGTCCTCGACGTGCTCGGCCCACTCCGGATACTGGCGGTAGCGGCGCCCCTCGCGGTCGGCGATGGCGGCGGCGAGGCCCTGGCGGAGTTCGTCAAGCGTCATGCCGTCGACGCCCCGGTGGCGGGCGTAGGCCACGTCGGAGCGCTCCAGCATGACGCGCATGCTGCCCTGGGAGGCCATGGCCGGGGACGGGACGGCGGTGCCGTCGAGGACGGCGTGGCGGACGTGATGATCGACCCGGCCGCGCAGGTCTGAGGGGGACACCTCAAGCATCGGGGCAACTCCTGTGATCCCGTGATCTCAGGAGCGTAGCAGCGTGCTCGGATTCGACTGGGCGGCGAGCTCACTACGTCTTGGTAGTCAGGTCGAGTTGCCTACCCGCAACAGCCCTCAGTGGACGACGCGGTCCTCGATCGGGGCCTGAGCCGGGGCGCCGACCCCGAACTCGGCGAGCGCCCGGGTGAGGTCCTCGCGTGCCTGTTCGACCTTGTAGACCTGCCCCCAGGTCGAAAGGGTCAGCACCCCGGCTTTGTCGAGGAGGTGGCGCAGCGCGGCGACCGCGGCCGGCGTCGTCGGGTCCATGCCGGCGCGCTCGAACGCGGCGTCCCATGCGGCGATGACGTCGTCGAGGCTGACGTGCTCGACCACGGTTGAATCGCCGCCGAACGCGTTCGGGATTCGGGTGAACTTCGACTGCATGCCTACCTCTGCCCCCGGCGTGCCCGGTGCTCCAGACGGTCGGTGAGCTCCTGGGCGAGCCGGTCGGCCATCGTCGCCGCGGCCGCCTCAATGGCCCGCTCCCAGCTCAGCGTAGCGTTCGGCTGGTACTCGACCTTCGGGGTGCTGAGGAAGAGCATCCGAGGCGCGTCAGCATTGACGACCTTCGGTACGGTCACGGTCTTGCCAGAGGCCCGGGTGAACGAGGTCAGGGGCGCGGTGCGGCGCCTCTCTTTGATCGCCTTCGCGACCGTCTTCCGGCCGATGGCCGCGACCACGCAAGGCGGCCGGGCATAGAGGCCGGGGCGGTCGTAGAAGCCGTGCTGCCGATGCGTATCACTCGCCTTGAGCTCGAAGACGCCCCAGCGCGCAGAGCCCTTCGTCGACCCGGCCGTGTTGCGGGTGTACCCGGCGGCCGTGAGCCGGGCGATGTTACGGGCGTCGCGCGCCAACACCTTGCCGGCCGCGCTCAGGCTGCCGAGCCCGGTGTGCTTCAGGTTCGAGCCGACCGGGACGCGGACCGAGGTCTGGTCCCCGAAATACGCCTCCACGCCGACGTCGCCACCGGTCCTCGTTTGGGGACCGGACCCGAACGAATACTTGAGCCAGATCGAGGGCAGGTCCTGCACGAAGACGGTCGCCTGTGCCTCGCCAACCGAGGCGACGCGGTTCAGCAGGTCGCGGTCGACCGTGTAGTGAAGGGCATCCCTCGTCGACTTGTTGGGGGCGTCCCAGATGTTCGGGATGTCCCGGCGGAAGCGGTTGGCGCCGTCGATCACGACGCCGGTGAGGGCGTAGTGGAACGCCCGCGGGAACCGGTCCGCCGCGAAGGCCTCGAAGGCCTCGGCCGCGTCGCGCACCGCACCGGCTACATCGATCCGCACCCCCAGCCCGGACACCGGACCCTCCTTAGAAAAATGGCCGCCGGAGTTTCCTCGACGGCGGCCTCTCAGTTTCCAGCCTCCATGATCCAAGCCGCAGGCAAAGCCCGTCGCGAGATCCACAGGGACAGTCAGGATTCTAGCTGGAACCCGGCGAGCCACAAGAGTCGCCGGGGCCACGGACGAGGATTTCCGTGTCGCAGCATGGGCCTAGGCGACGACGGGGGCCGCCGGCCGGGACAGGGCGGCGCTGAGCCGAGCCCGAACTGCCGCGTCGGCCTCGGGCCCGAGGGCGGTGCGGGCGGCCCGGACGACGTCGACGAGCGGCAAGGCGGGGTCTCGGTGCCCCGCGGCGCGCAGCTCCTCGTGCTTCTTGACCAGGGCGTCGACGATGGCGTCGGCGACGCCGAGGCGGGCGCGCAGGTCCTCGACCTCGGCGGCCGTGGCCTGCAGGGCCAGGCGCTCCGCGTTGCGCCGATCGCGCGATGCCTGAGCCCGGCGACGGGCGCCTTCCTTGCGGCGGGCTCTGCGGGCGGCGGGGGCGACCTTGGGCTGGGGCACGTGCGGATCTCCGGAGCGTGACGTACGCGGGATCGTCCGCCTGCGCGTGGCAAGGCACAACACCCTGAGCACGTGCGGCCGCTCCGCCGCCCCTCCAGTCATGAGTTCGGGAGGGGGCCGCCCGGCCGCCCCCACACCATTCTTTCCCCGCCTCCGTCGGTGCCCGGGCTGCGCAGCAGCCCGCAGGCGCGACAGGCCCGCCGGGAGGGGAAATCCCATGGCCGAAGGCCCCTAGCCGACCTATTCTTCTTAAGAGGAGGATCGACCGCCGTCCGAAACCGGCCTAAGTCGTTGCTCGAAAGGGCAAAACGCAGTGGTTGATCCGTTATCAGTGGATGCCGATTTCTTCACTCGAACAGGTGTGGGCAAATCGCTGTTCGTGAATGCCAATTTCTTCCCTCGCGGCCTTGTTCCGCCCATGCGGGGGTGACACCCTCGGGGAGCTGGAGGCCCGATGCCCGACCCCTTCCTCGTCCCCGTGTCCCGCCGGTTCGCCGCTTCGCTCTCCATCATCGACGGCCCGGCGACGAGCCTCGACCTCGCCCTGTGGCTCGGGGCCGTCTCGCATGCCCTGAGGCTGGAGGATGAGCCCGCCGAGGGGGAGTTACCGCTCCGGACGGCGTGGATCCTGGAGGATGCCGCACCGGTCTCGATCTCCGGGCGCACCCTGCTCGCCGCCGCGGGCGTGCGGTCGCATGGAACCCTCGTGCGCCCCTTCGAGCGTCTCGCCGAGACGAACGTATCGCTCGGCGGCCGCAAGGGGCGGACGCACCGGCTCTGGCACGGCTGGGAGGGGGATCCGATCGATCGGATGACCCCGGAGGAAGTGGGGATCGTCTCGGGCGTCGCGCTGGCATGGGGCATGATCCACGGGCAGGCCTGGCCGGTGGTGGCCAACGTGACCGCGATGGCCCGCTTCCGCAGCCGTTTCTCGGCCGTCATCTACCTGCGCGCGCTGGCCTGGATGGCGGGGGCCGGCACGCCGACGACATGGAAGCGCACGGCGCCGGGGGACCACGTCACGGTCACGATCCCCATGCGAGATCTGGCCCGCGCCATGGGGACGAGGCAGCTGCAGGGGATGGGGCCCTGGAACGCGAAGGCCTTCGGGACTGGCGGACGGGGCGGCCCGGTGCACGATGATCTCAAGAGCGCCGGCATCCTGCTGCGGACGAAGTGGAACATGGCCGGGACGGGCGCCCGGCGAGTTCCCCTCTCCCTGGAGGTGCGGGCTTCGCGAATCGGTGGGGCGGGCAAGACGCCTCGCGAGCTCCGGCCCGCCCCCCGGCCTCAGGCCTCGGGCAGGGCCTCGTCGAGGTCCTCGGCCAGGGTGGCGGGCGCGCCGACGCCGTAGCGGGCGGCGATGATCCGCACCGCGAGGCTGACCGTCCCGTCCTTGCGCGAGCCGCCCGTCGCCGATTCGAGCCGGGCCCAGTTGATCACGTGGATCCGCCGGCGCTGCAGGGCCGCCTCGACCTCGGCAGGGTCGGCGTCGAGGTTGAGCCCGGAGAGCTCGTGCCGGATCCAGGCCATCATGGCCTCGCGGTCGCGGGCCTCCTGATCGACGTAGGCTTGGCGCACCTCCTCCGCGGACGAGCCGACCGGCAGGCCGGTGAGCTTGTAGTCGATAGCACTCGGGGGCCGGGTGCCCGAGGGCCGCCGCTCCGAACCCTGCCAGAGCACGTCGACCTCGACCTCGTCGGCGAACTCATGCTGCTCGATCCCGTGCTCGCGCCGGATCGCCTCGCGCAGGGGCGTGAACGGGTCGTCGTGCCACATGACGATCGAGGCGTAGACCCAGATCCCGCCTCGGATCCGGTAGCGGAGACGCATCGTGCCGCGGGCCTCGGCCGACCCCTCGACGTCGAGCTTGAGCCGCCCGAGGGTGGCCGCGGGTAGCGTGCCGTCGGGGCGGCCGCCGAGGTCCTCCCGGTGCTCCCAGCCCATCGTCGTGTCGAGCAGGCCTCCGGCGGCGCGGGCGATCTCCCAGGGGCGATCGTCGGTGTGAGGGCCGTTCGAGAGCAAGTCGTCCATGTGGCAGATCTCGTCAACGATCATCCCCTCCGGCACGGCGGAAGTCGCGACGTAGATCACGGGCGGATCGCCGACGCGGTGCACGGTGCGCAGCCGGGCGGCGAACTGCTTCACCTCCTCGTCGCGCGTCTGCCGCTGGACGATCTGGGCCCAGGTCCCGTCGTAGACGGTGTCGGCGATTGCGACGTCGGAGCCGTCCCGCATGGCGATCCGGCGCTTGTCGCGGAGCGGGCGCAGCTCCTTGCCCTCTGCGTCCAGCCCGTTGCCGAACCGGTCGACGGGCTCCTCGGGGCAGGCGTCGTCGTATGTCAGGGCAGCGACCTGGGCGTCGATCGCGCGCACCGGCGGCTCCATCCTCCCGATGCAGATCGCGGCGACGTGGTTCTTCGCGAAGTCCAGGCCCCGCATGGCGCCGTTCCAGACAAAATCGACGTTGTCCGGCTTGTACCAACCGTGGCGCAGGATGAGCTGGATCGACTTGTTGCTGCAGACGAGGATCTTGCCGTTGCCGTGGACGGCGGCGAGACGGGTAATGATTTCGCGCCACGTCTGGACGTGTTCGGAGGCGTCCTGGATGTCGTCGTCACGGGTCCCGCGCCCCGGGTCGAGGCTGCGGTCCGAGAACGTGCTCCCGGTCACGAGGACGACCTGGGAGTGATTGGGCGCCGTCACCGGCAGGACCTCGATGACGCGCCCGGCCCAGACCTTCTCCACGATACGGGGCTCGGCCGAGGCGTCGAGCATGAGGATGGGAAGCCCTTCGAACGAGGGGGTGCCCCGCCACGACATGCGCACCAGCGGCTCCTTGCCCTCGTCGCGCAGGACCTGCAGGCGGTAGTCCTTCGCGCCGGTGGCGCGGGGGGTGGCTTGGGGCTCGTCCTCGTCGAGGGCCATCGCCTCCAGGCGCTCGACGACGATCGACCAGAACCTCCTTTCTTCCCACAGGCCCTCCGACCGGGGCGCGGTCGCCAGGGCGGTCGCGGCTGCCTCGGTCATGCCGGGGGCGACGGATGCGGCGGCGTCGTCGGTGCGCGAGCAGACGATCTTCGCGGACCGGGCGTAAGCCAGGCCCCGGCGGTCGCTGGGAACGGGGCCGCGGTGGTCGTGAAGGGCGCGCAGGGCGCCGGCGACGTCGCCCTGCTCCAGCTGGGGCATCACGAGGTCGACGGCGGCTTTGCGCTCACCCGTGAGGCCGTTCTGGAAGTCCTCCCGCATTTCCCGGGTGACGGTGCCGTGCCTCTCCCGCAGCGCCGCGTACTCCTTGTTCACCATGCGGGGGGTGGCGTGCATCAGGTTGAGGAGCCGCAGCGGCATCGGCTTCTCGCTGTTGTCCCTGAGCAGGCCCGAGTACGGCCTCTCGTCGACGAACAGGCCGATCAGGGCGTCGGAGAGCGCCTTCGGGGCGTTCACGGCGAGGTAGGCCGAAGCCAACAAGATCACGTCGGCAGTGGCGACCTGCGCGAGCGTCGCCTGGTACTCGCACTGGTCCCAGAAAGGGCACCGGCGCTCCTCGTACTGGGGCATCTCGCCGGGGACGGTGACGGGCAGCTGGACGCGGGCCTTGCACAGGCGGTCCGCCCCGATCTTCGCCTTGTCCAGGATCGCCATCTGCTCCTTGAAGGCGCAATTTGTCCGGGCCCGCCCCTTGAAGACCACGACCTTCAGGCCGTGGCGCTCGGCCTCGGCCTTCGAGGTCGCGACGTTGCGGTCCCAGTCCGCCCGGGCCTTGGCCTGGGCATCCCACGCCACCTTGTCCTCGATCGCCCTGGACAAGTTGTCCTCGATGTTGGCGTGGCTCGGGGCGGCGAATCCCACCGGGTAGCCCAGCGGGCCCCGCTCCGCCTTCGCCCGGGCCATCGCCTTCCAGAAGGACCGCGTCTTGCCCACGCCGGCGTCGCCGAGCAGGATCTGGATGATGCCGGCGTCGAGCTCGACCTTCTTGCCCGCCCGCTCCAGCCGGCCGCGCTCGGCGGCACGACCGTAGAGGCGGTCGATGACGAAGCGGTACTCGTAATCCTCGACCTGCCGCACGGCGGCCTGCGCGGCGGCGATGCGGGCGTCCTCGTCCATGACGAGGGCGCGCTGCCGGGCCCGCTCAGCGTCGGCGCGGGCGAGTAGCTTGTGCCTGGGCTTCGACCCCGAGAGCACGCCCTTGCGGAAGGCGCGCGCCTTCATGTGCGCGAGCGCGGCCAGGGGCGGCGGCTGGATCGTCTCGATCGTCTCGGCCTCGACGGGGGCCCGCTCGACGCGGCCCTCGACGTCGACCGCGATCGCGTTGCCGGGACGGATGCGCCTGAAGGTGCCCCGCTCGATGCAGTCGGAGATCTGCCGCGCCACCTTCGATTCGATCTCGCGGCGCAGGAACTCCGGGCTCCACTTTCCGCTGACCTCGGCGCGGGCATTGAACTGCTGCTCGACCAGGGCGCACAGGTTCCGCTTGCCGAGCTCGCCGGCGCGAGCCGCAGCCTCGTTGGCGCGAACGGTGGCGCTGGCTAGGCGGAACAAGAACTGCTCGCGACCGTCGACGACCTTGGCGTCGATCTCGTTCCACTCGTCCTCGCCGCCGAGCTCGGCCGGGACGTGCAGGCCGGCCTCGGCATCGTACGTCCAGGTCTCCGCCATCGCGAGCCGGCCGGTGCCGGCCTTGAGCGGCCGCAGGGCGTTCACTGCGTCGAGGAACTCGTCGATCTGGTCGCGGGTGACCTCGCGCGCCTCCTCGGGCGGGGCGACGTGCGGGGACCGGTCGAGCCAGAGGAAGTATTTGCCGGTCTTGTGGTGCAGGCCGAAGAAGGTCACCGGCGCGCCGCGCGCCAGGATCTCGATCATGTGCCCCTCGGGGCCCTGGAGCCATAGCTTCTTTTGGCGGATCAGGGCGTCGCTCTTCGCGGTGGCCGCGCCGGCCTCGCGGTAGATGAGGATGATGCGAGGGTCCCGTCCGACGCGGCGGAAGGGGGTGTAGCCGAGGATGCTGTCGGCGCGCTCGACGATCGCAAGGGACAGGTCGAGGTCGCCGACGTCGACGTCGATCGCGCAGGTGTGGGCCGAGCTCGGCCCTAGGATCCCGGCGACGTTATGGGAAGGGCAGAACGTGACCAACTCGCGCAGCTCGCGATCGGTTGGGAGCCGGGTCTGCAGGGGCTTCCACGGGAACGAGGTGCCGTGGACCTTGCCGGGGCCGCGGCAGTCGTCGCGGTTCTGCGGAAAGACGCTCCAGCCGAGCGCCACCAGGTCCGGCGCGAGGGCGCCGAACATCGGCGCGTTGATCTGGTGCATGCCGCCGATGACGGGCAACGAGCCGGTGGGGGCGGCGGTCTCCTCGACGACCGTGAAGGCGCCGAGGCGGGGGTCCCGGATGTGCTTGCGGACCGTGTCGAGGCAGATCATGCGGGAGCTGCGCCTATGGAGATCGTAGGGGACGGACGCTGCCGAGGCAGCGAGGCTGGAGGGCGGTCCGTCGTTGTGCTCCCGGAACTAATCCGACGCGTGCGGGCCTGCCTTTGAACATCGAAGCGTGAAGGCATGTGTCCCACAAGCCCTAATCCGCAGCTTCGCGAACGGAACGTGAATCAATAACCTGGACGGATTTTCGGGTTGATTGCTGCCTCCGGTCGCGAGGCGGCAGGCCGCAACCGAGCAGCGCTCGGGCTCTGGGTAATTTCCCGGTCCAACAGGGAAGGGCTATCGGCTGGCTACGCCGATACAAAACGCGGTCCGGCGGAAACGCCGAACCCCCATGCTGGCGGACGGGTTCAGAGCACTGGCCTCCGGCAGACTACTTGTCTCTGTTAACGTTGTCGCGGGTGGAGTTGTCGGGATTGTCGCGGGCGTATTCCCGCCCGTTGACCTTAACGACGTGGCTGTCGGGATGCTCCCCGCGCTTGATCTCCGCGACCACGTTGCGGCGAGGGACGTTCTTGCGCGATCCGACGTCGTAATGCTCGTTGCGCCCGCCGGGCCCGTCGTTCCTGCCCTTGATCTTCGACATCAGCTTTCTCCCACTGTTCTGCGGCGGCCATCAAAACTCAATAGAATTGTTCGAACCGCACATGGTGGGCCAGCGCCGCCGGCCGATAGGGAGCGGTCCCCTCGCATTGGACCACCGCGGCAAGGCGGAAGCGCTCGTCGACGCTCGGGTGCACCGTCGCGTCGGGTTTGATGTCCCGGTCCTTGGCCTCCCAGGTCCTGCCCTGCGCCCAGCGCCGCACCCAGCTCGGCACCCACGAGGCCGAGACACGCGCCTCGATGGCGTCCCGCATGCCCGCCACCTCGCAGTGCTGCGCGCCGGCAGCGGACGGGTGCAGGTGCAGTCGCGGGATCCGCATCACCTCAACCGGGTGGCGCGGATCGGCGACGGGCGGCATCCCGTCCACCTTGTGCCCGTCCGGGACGCCGACGGCCTGTTCAAGCATCCACCGGAGCGCGATGTCTGACAGCCGGGACTCTGTCTCGTCGTAGCTGCCGCCGATGTCCGAGTGGTTGCCGGCGAACCAGAACTGCCGGAACTGGTCCGGCGCGCCGGGCGCCCGCGGCGCCGCCACCTCGGTCGGCCCCCACTTCACGCGATCGAAGTTCTTGCGCCGCTCGTCGATGGCGATCGCCGCGCGGGCATAGCCGACCTGGGCGCTGAGGAGGCGATCAAAGTTTTCGCCCTTCCACTCCGCCACGTGGCTCTTCGACTTTCCCGGCTCGGGCCAGTTCTCGATGGTCTTGGTCTTCGCGGCGACGACGCGCCGCTGCACCGCCCCGGCAGCCGCGAAGGACGCGGCGACGAGGATGGCCGCGGTGATCAAGTCCGCTTTCCAGAAGGGGCCGTCGAACAGGTAGGAGATGCCCCCGACCAGAGCGGAGGTCACGGCGATAGCGATGCCGAGCTGGATGACGATCGCGGCCGCCAGGCCGGCCTTGATCAGGGTGCGCTTCGGGCCGGCAACGCCCAGCGCGGCGACCGTGTCGAAGGTACCGATGAAGTAGGGCTCGACGTTCGACTTGCCGCCGCCGTCGAGGTGGTTCGAGCCGTACCGCGCCCGGAACCGCCGCGAGAGCTCGTGCCGCTCCGCGTCGAAGTCCGCGCGCGGGTGGCCGGCGCCGTGCTCCAGCACCGTCTCGACCGCTTCGCGCGCGATGTCACGCGTCATCTTGCGGAAGCGCAGCAGCGGGCCGGTGGCGCCCTGCGTGGGCACCCCGCAGTACATCAGGAGGTTCGCCACGCACCGGACCGTGTAGGCCCCTCGGCTGAAGCCAATCAGGTAGATGCGGTCGCCCGGCTCGTAGTGGTCGATGATGAAGCGGTAGCAGTCCGCGATGTTCGCGGTTATGCCGCGCCCCGAGAGGGAGGCGGCCATCTTCTGCACGAACCGCACCGGTGCCGTCAGCGCCGTGGCGCCGATATCGGTGCCGAGCCCCGGGTCGTAGAAGGCGACCTGCTCTGCCGGGTCGATGCCGCTCTCGGGCCCGACCTTGCAGACGCGGTACATCTTGTAGACGTTGCTGATGCGCTGCTCGGGGCGGACGCCGCCGTCCTGCCCGGTGCCGTCGGAGAAGACCACGATATTCTTGGGCATCCGCCTGCCTCTGGAACGCCGGAGCCCGGGACGGGCGACAGCTGTCTTGGCGTCCTGGGCAGCGATGCCGCCCGGGACGGATTTTCAGATTTTGGGACGCGCCCGCGCTTGGCTCAGACGACCGGGCATGGGGTGTACGGCTCGACCTCTTCGGCCAGGAAGCTCCGCCGGATCTCGCGCCCGGCGCCCTCGACGAGGACCCGGGCCATGGCCGGCAGCTCCGCCTTCGCGCGCAGGTAGTCGTCCAGCGCGATGGGGTTGGTGCTCTCCGGCGCGTCGATGCGCGTCAGCCGATCACGACCGATGAGCAGGCCCGCCTGCCCAAGGGCGTTGTGCGACTGCGCCTTCATGGCCGCCTGGATGACACCGCGCCACTGGATCATGCCGCCAGAGGTCTTGTTGGCGTCGACCTTGAACGCGGTTTCCCCACAGCCGAGGCTGAGCACCTGAATCTGGCCGCGGTCGATGTCGAAGCAGGCGAGCGCGTCAACCACCGCGTTCATCGTCGGATTGTTCGACCACAGGCCGCCGTCGACCATCACGTAGCCGTTGTTCGACAGGGCCTCGAAGTAGGTCGGGGCGGCCGCGGTGCTCAGGGCGACCCTGACCATGCGCTCGGAGCGGTCCTTCCTGTAGGCGGGGTGGTGGGGCGTCTTGAAGACGAACGGCTCGCCGTGGAACCCCTCGAAGGCGGGGATGCAGAGCCGGGTCCGGGCCTCGCCGAAGGTGGTCTCCCCGAAGATCCGCAGCAGCTCGTCTTCGAGGGGCTTGCGCTCGTAGACGTAGCGGTAGCGCTGGCGCACGAACCGGGTGAGGCGCTCGATCCGCGACGGGGGCGGGAAGATGTTGCCGCCGCGCTCGACGTAGACGTCGCGGATCTCGCGCGCCGTCAGGCCATGGGCGAGCGCGAGGGCGATGATGCCGCCGGTCGAGGTCCCGGCGATCATGTCGAAGTGCCGGGCGACCGAGCGCCCTTCGAGGAAGCGGCCCTCAAGCTCGGCGAGCACCGCGGCCGGGAGGATGCCGCAGATGCCGCCGCCGTCGACGGAGAGGATCCGAAAGGGCCGGTCCTTGGGCCACGGCAGGGGCTGCCGGCGGTCCTGCTGGGTGCCGTCGGAGCGGCGCGGGGGAACATAGCTCATCGTCCGGCTTCCTTGGCGGCGGGGGGGGCGGCGTGCCGGCCGCCCCCGGACCACCGTCCGGTCGCGCGCCAGCCCTCGTAGCAACCGAGCCAGTCGAGGGCCCAGGGGATGGTCGTCTCGGCGATCAGGCGGAACGGGGTCCACTCGCCGGTCTCGTGGTCGAACAGGCAGAGAACCGGGTCGCCGGCCCGATCGACGTAGACGTGGGGCAGCGAGCCCTCGCCGTCCCCCGGGCGGCGCCGGAGGGCCGGCGAGATCACCCGGACCTCGGGCTGCTGCCGCAGGGGGGCGATCCGCTCGACGACGAGGGGGACCTGGTACGAGACCCGCACCTCGTAGGCGAGCATGAAGGGCTTGAGCGTGCCGAGCCAGGTCGCCGCCCGCTCGGAGCGCTCGACGAGCCGGAACGACGGCCAGGAGGCCCGGATGGCCCGGTCCTGGTCCGCGATGGAGGGGAAGACGCTCACCACCGGTGCCCCCCGCGAAAGGTGTGGGCGCTCGCCCGGGCCGGCGCCGCGGCGGCCGCGCCGCCGAGGCCGACCAACGCCGGGCGGCTGGGGACGTAGAGGCCGCCCCGCGGCGTGTAGGCGTGGAGCCCCGACTGGACCGCTCGGCCGGTCCGGTCGTTGAAGCGGCGGACCGAAGTCGAGACCACGTGGCTGCCGAAGCGCTCCCGCAGCCACTCCTGTATGTCCTCCAGGCTCGAACCGTGCTGCTTGATCCACGCGAGGCCGTCCGCGAGGTCCGTGAGCTTGGCGGCGTACTCGTCCTGCTGGGCGACGTTCTCCGGCCAGCGGTCGGTGAAGCAGTCCTCCGGGTGGACGGGGTTGACCACCCTGATGGGCTCGCGGCGGGCGCTGGCCGCGCGCAGGGCGCTCGCCACCGTGCGGGCGAGGCGGATCACCATGTCGGTGAGCGTCAGGCCCGGCTGCGAGGCCTGCCCCGCGAAGCAGGAGAGCATCACCGAGGGCGGGATGCGCCCCGTGGCCCCGGCGTAGGCCACGTTGCGGTGGCGCTTGAGCAGCTGCAGGGCGACGGTCGCCACCGCCTTCACGATGATGGGCACTTGGTCGAGGATCTCGTCGACCTCGGCGTCCGCCCGCACCTCCATGCCGTAGGCCTCGTGCAGCCGCTTGTTGAAGGCGGCCGCGAACCGGCGCTCCAGCGGCGTGCGCGCCCGGTACCATTCGGCGAAGCCGTACGCGTTCATCGGCACGTGGAAGTGCTCCGACGCGGGCTTGTCCGGGTGGGCGTGGAAGATGTGGCTGACCCGTTCCGCGCCGTGTCCCAGGCGCACCGCCGGGGTCACGTCGACGTGCATCCGGTCGGCGTAGCGCACGGTCACGCACCGGGTCTGGCGCTCGACCTTCTGGCCGGTCGGGTACCCCTCCAGCGAGCGGTACAGCAGGTCGAGCACCTCGTCCGGATCGGCATGCGGATCGAGGTCCAGCGCCGCGACGATGTCGAGGTCGTACTCGTCGTCCGTGCCGCGCGTCGACGTCGTCGCGTCGATGGCCATGCTGCCCTGCGGATAGAAGCGCAGGATGCGCCCGTTCAGCGGGCTGCCGGGGCGTTCCGCGAAGTCGCGGATGGCCTCGTAGCGCCCGCCCGCCTTCGCGTGCAGGCCCGGCGGCAGCTGCACCGAGATGGCGATGTCGGCCATGACCGCGTCGAGCGCGCTGGCGAAGGGGTCAATGTCGGGGGGGTGTCGGAAGTGGTTCATGAATTCGCTCCTTGGCTGGACGCTCGTCGAGGTTGAAAACCCCTGCGTCCGTGGCATCCTGCCGAGGTATGCCGGCCAAGCTCGCGTCTCAGAATTTGGCCGGCACGGATTCTGAAAATTGCGGGCGGGGGGCATAGGGGATGTCGGTCGGACGTTTGGCCGGGCGGCCGGCTGCGGAGGCGAGCCGGGGGCGAACGGGTGGGCGATGACCTCAGCCCGGAGGAATTCGGGGCGGCCTACCGCGACCTGTCGTGCGACGACCGCAAGAAACTGGTCGTCATCGCGAAGCGGTTGTGCGGGGGCACCACGCTCAACCCGGGCGACCTCCTGAACGAGGCGATCTGCCGGACCCTGCTCGGCACGAGGCAGTGCGGCCGGGAGCTGAACGTCGTCGCCTACCTCGTGGGCGTGATGCGCAGCCTCGTCTCGCACGAGCGGGAAAAGCAGAAACGGTCGGTCACGACCGACGACGCGGATGAGGTCGACGCCCACATGCGCGCCCGGCTCGGCGAGAAGCCGAGGGCCGGGAGCGCGGAGGACGCCATCATCGACGCCCAGGAGAGGGCGAGGATCATCGGGGAGGTGTTCGAGATGTTCCGGGACCAGCCGGAGGAGCTCGCGGTGCTCGAAGCCCTCCGGGACGAGATCGCCGGCAAGGCGCTGCGGGAGCGCACCGGGCTGGACCAGGGCGATCTCGACTATGCGAAGAAGCGCATCAGGAAGGCGCTCTCCCTCCGCTACCCGAAAGGATGGAGATCATGAACCGAGAGACGACCAACGACGAGAGGTTCTTGGACGCCCTGGATGACCTCTACATCGAGGGGATCTTGGCGGCCTCCCCCGAGGAGCTCAAGGCGGAGCTGCTCGCCATCGGGGAGGACCCGGACACCCTCGTCGCCATCGCGGATGCCGCCTTCGAGCGCGCCCGCGCCGCGTGCGTCGCCGACACATGCCCCGCCCCAACCGCTGCAACACCGGCCGCGTCGGCGACCGAAGGCGGGATCGACCCCTTCGCCGTACGGGCCGACGGAGGATTGCGCGGGGTGGCGCGCAGCTTCGGCTGCAACCTGAACTTTCTCGGGCGGCTCAAGGACCGGCTCATCCGCGTCGAGGATCTGAGTGCCGGGTTCCTGGCACGACTGGCCGAGGCGCTCGGGACCGGCGCGGACGAGCTTGCCCGCTTCCTCGCGGGGCCTGCGCGGGTGCCCATGGCCGCGCGGTTCAAGGCGGACGGCAAGCCGGAGGCCGTCGTGAAGCAATCGCTGGCCGAGGCCATCGAGAGCTCGGGTCTGAGCGACGAGCAGAAGCGGCACCTGGCATCGCTTTAGGAAGGACATCGCCGCCGTGGACGCGTTCGAGGTTGTCAGGTCGAGGGCGGCAGAGGTCCACGCGGCCGCAGTCGAGGGGGGCGCCGATCCGCTTCGCCCCTTGGATCTCGTGGTCGCGGCCATCGATGCCCATGAGATCGATCTCAGCTGGCTACGCCCCGGCGATGCCTACCTTCGCGGCGGGCGCGGCCTCTACGATCCGACCCTCCCGGCCATCGCCTGCGAGGACCGGGGGGACGCGACGGCCAAGGCATTGCTCGCGGGGCACGAGCTGGGACACGCCGTCCTGCACGATCCCGACGACGTCATCGTCGACGGCGACATCGACCCGAGCCGCGCGGTGGAGGCCGCCGCCACGGGCGTGGAGAAGGTCGAGGGTTACGGGCGGCGCGAGCGCCGGGAGTTGCAGGCCGACCTGTTCGCCCGCGAGCTGGTGCTTCCGCGGGCCTTGGCGCGCCGCCTCTTCCTGGAGGATGGGCACGGTGCCGACGACATCGTCCGCCTCACCGGGCTACCCCAAGCCCTCGTCTTCCAGCAGTTGGCCGATTGCCTGCTGCTGCCGGAGCACCGGCCGCGTGCCGAGCCCGGTGCCGGGGCCGGGCCCCCGCTCGACGACAGCCAGCGGGCTGCCGCCTTCCACGAGGGTACTCCGTTCCTCCTGCAGGCGGGTCCCGGTACGGGGAAGACGCGCA
Source organism: Methylorubrum zatmanii (assembly GCF_014845115.1). Classification (GTDB taxonomy): domain Bacteria; phylum Pseudomonadota; class Alphaproteobacteria; order Rhizobiales; family Beijerinckiaceae; genus Methylobacterium; species Methylobacterium zatmanii. The sequence continues at coordinate 15,874 of NZ_NKUI01000200.1, forward strand.
CGCTGGTCAGCCGCATTGAACGGCTTCTCGACCGGGGCGCGACGGCATCCGAGATCCTCGTCCTCACCTTCTCGAACAAGGCGGCGGGCGAACTCGTCGAGCGGTTGACCGCCCGCCTTCCCGAGGCGGCCGCCGCGGCCTGGATCGGCACGTTCCACGGCTTCGGCCTCGACGTCCTGCGGCAGTTCCACGATCGCGATGGACTGCCCGACGACCCGCGGCTCATGGACAAGGCCGACGCCGTCGGCATGCTCGAAGATCTGGTTCCGCGGCTGCCGCTCCGTCACTTCCGGAACCTTCACGACCCCACGCTCGACCTGAGCGATATCCTCGCCGCGGTGTCGCGGGCGAAGGACGAGCTCACCCTTCCGGACGAATACCTGGCCCTTGCCGAGCGGATGGCGGAACGGGCCGGCGACGATGAGGATGCGCGCCTGCGCGCCGAGAAAGCCGTCGAGGTCGCGGCGGTCTACCGCGTTTACGATGCCGAGATGCGGCGGCTCGGCCGGCTCGACTTCGGCGACCTCGTCATGCGGCCGACGCTCCTGCTGGAGCGGGACCGCGGTGCCTTGGACATCCTGCGCGCCAAGCACCGCCACATCCTCGTCGACGAGTACCAGGACGTGAACCGAGCGAGCGTCAGGCTGCTCAAGGCGCTGGCGGGCGCGGGCGAGCGGCTCTGGGTCGTTGGCGATTCCCGCCAATCGATCTATCGGTTCCGCGGCGCCTCCTCGGCCGGCATGACGGGCTTCGAGACCGATTTCCCAGGCGCCCGGATCGGGCGCCTGACGGTGAACTACCGGTCGTCGGCGGAGGTCGTCACGACGTTCTCGGCCTTCGCGACCGACATGGCCGCCTCGCGCGGCGTCTTGCCGCTCGACCTCACGGCCCACGCGGGGCCCGCCCAGGCGCGCCCCGAGATGCGCAATGTCGATCGCCCGGAGGACGAGGCTGCCGCGATCGCCGCCCGCATCCTCGAACTGCGGCAGGCGCACGCTGTGGACTTCCGGGATCAGGCGGTCCTGTGCCGAGGCAACGCCCGCTTGGCCGCGGTCGCGGCGGCTCTCGAACAACGAGACGTTCCGGTGCTGTTTCTAGGCAACCTGTTCGAGCGCAACGAGGTCCGTGACCTTCTTGCCTTGCTGGCACTGCTTGTCGATCCGAAGGCCGGCACCCTGGCCCGGGTCGCGCGCATGCCCCGGTACGCGATACCGCTCGAAGATGTCGGCCGCCTCCAGAGCGTCCTCGCGCGGTGCGAGGAGCCGATGGGATGGGCGACGGAGTCGGCTGCCCTGCTCGCCCCTCCGGGGGCGACGGCGCTGGCGAACCTCCTCACCGACCTGCAGGGTTTGAGTGCGGCCAGCCATCCCTGGGAGGCGCTCTGCCGCCTGCTTTTCGACCGCCGGCACCTGTTGCCCGAACTTCGGCCGCCGCTTCGGCCACGGGACCGGATGCGGATGGTAGCACTCTGGCAGTTCCTCGCATTCTGCCGCGACCTACCGCAGGGTCAGGGGCTCGCGATCCAGCGCTTGCTGGACCGCACGAGGCGCTTGGTTCTCCTGTCCGAGGAGCGGGATCTCCGCCAGATGCCTGCGGCCGCGGCCGCGATGGACGGGGTCCGCCTGATGACCGTCCACGCGAGCAAGGGCCTGGAGTTCGAGGCCGTGCACATCCCCGGCATGGTCGGGCAGGGATTTCCGAGCAGCGGCCGGACCCCACGCTGCCCGCCCCCGGACGGGCTCATCGTCGGCGCCGAGGGCTTGTCAGGCTTGGAGGCGGTCCGGCGCGGGCACGCCGAGGAGGAAGAATGCCTCTTCTTCGTGGCGGCGTCCCGGGCGCGCCGCCACCTCACCCTCCTCGCGGCGCGCTGCAAGGCGAACGGAAGCGGCCGCCCGCTCTCACCGTTTCTCGATAAAGTCGCCGAGGTCGTGCGGGACGTTCCCAATCCTCCGCTGCACCTGCGCGAGGCGCCCGAACCTGACCGACACCGGATCGGCGTCACGTGGGAGGGACCGCCCTCCTTCACCGCCGAGCAGATCTCTCTCTACGACCAGTGCCCCCGTCGCTTCTTCTACACGCACGTGCTGGGCGCGGCCGGCGGCCGCCGCTCGACCCCCTTCGTCAGGATGCACGACGTGGTGCACGAGATCTTGCGCTGGCTCCGGCAGGACGTGCGGAACTGGAGCCTGCCGCTCGAAGCGGTGAGGGCCCGCTTCGACGAGGTGTGGTCCGAGAAGGGTCCGACGGAGGGATACGCCGAGGATCTCCGCCGGATGGGCTTCGAACTGGTGGAGGCGCTCGTGCGAACCCGGGAGGGGCATTCCCCCGGGTTACGCGAGCCCGTCACCATCGATCTCGGCGGCCTCGACCTTGTCGTGTTGCCCGACGAGGTCCGCGGCGAGGGGGCGGCCACGATTTACCGACGGGTGCGGACCGGCCGGAGGAGGAAGGAAGAGGAGGACGATCTCGTCTACACCGCCTACCTCATGGCCGCCGGCCTGCGCCACGGCGCGGGTGCGAGGGTGGAGGCGATCCACCTGAGCGGGGACGGCGTCATGGACGTCCCGTTGACCCCGAGGAAGCGAACGAACCGCGAGCGGAAGCTGCGCATCATCGCGGAGGGCATCCTCGGGGGCGAATTTCGCCCCGATCCGGACGAGAGGGCCTGTCCGCGATGCCCGCACTACGTGACCTGTGGGCCTGTCCCAGCCGGCATCCTGGCAGCTCGGAGCCCAAACGAAGCGTAGGTGATCTCCGCCTGTGGTGCCGCCGATTCATTGTAGAGGGGATATCATCCTTTCGGCATAGCGATACTGCCAAGTCCGAACCTAGTAGCCTCATCGTCATGGCCGCGCGGGTCAGAGACGACCCGGGTAGATCCAACGAGCTGGTCGACGGCGTGGTGGATGGCCGAGGACATAGAGGTCCGGACCGCGGGCGTAGATGAGGTCGCGCAGGTCAGAGACGTCGCACCAGCGCAGGTGGCCGTGCGGGCCGGGTAGGCTGTCCTGGTGCGACGCGTGATGGATGACAACCACAGTCTGGCCGTCGTATGGGCGAACTTCGGTCGCTACTTCGAGCCGGGAGAAAAGAACGGCTACGCCCGCAAGGCCGGCTGAGCGCGCAGCCCCGGCATCCCTCAGCAGCCCGGCTCCGCAAAGGGTGAGGGGCGCCGTGTGCCATCCGTGAAGGTTAGGGATCGGCGGACGACGCCGGGAACTAGAGCCGGTCCCACGCCGCTTGAGACGGGTTTGCGGGTAGCGCGTTGGTGGGTGAAGGAGTTTGCTCATGCCTTCACCCCTGTCTGTGGACCTGCGCGAGCGTGTCGTGGCTGCCGTGGCGGCGGGGGCTTCCTGCCATCGCACCGCAGCCCGCTTCGGGGTCAGCGTGTCGAGCGCCAGCCGCTGGTCGGAGCGCTTCCGCCACGAGGGCCAACTCGCCTCCAAGCCGATGGGCGGCGATCACACCTCGAAGCGAATAGAGGCGCATGCCGGGCTGATCCTGAGGATCTCCAAGCAGGAGCCGCGTCTTTTCCTGCGCGAGTTACGCGATCGGCTGGCTGAGCAGGGCATCCAGACCAGCACGAGCGGCCTGTCGCGCTTCTTTGCCCGCCACGGGATCAGCTGGAAAAAGGGGCAACGTACGCAGCTGAGCAGGAGCGCGCGGACGTAAGAGCGGCTCGCGAGGCGTGGTTCGAGGCACAGCCCGAGTTCGATCCGGATCGGCTGGTGTTCCTGGATGAGACGGCGGCTGCCACCAACATGGCGCGCCGCTATGGTTGGGCTCCGTGCGGTGAGCGCTGCCGACTCGCAGCCCCGTTGGGCCACTACAAAACCACCACCGTCACCGCCGCCCTGCGCACCAGCGGGCTGTGTGCCACCGCGCTATTGGATGGCCCCACGAACGGCAGGCGCTTCCGCAGCTACCTCACCGAGACCCTGATCCCGGTGCTGCAGCCGGGCGACATCGTCGTTATGGATAACCTGCCGGCCCACAAGGTCGCCGGCGTGCAGGACGCGATCGAGGCCGCAGGAGCGCGATTGCTCTACCTTCCGTCCTACAGCCCTGATTTCAACCCGATTGAGCAGGCCTTCGCGAAGCTGAAGGCGCTGCTACGCAGCGCGGCAGCCCGCACGATCCCGGATCTCTGGGCTGCGATCCGCCAGGCATTCACGCGCTTCACTCCGCAGGAGTGCCGCAACTACCTCGCCGCAGCTGGCTACGAAGACGACTTGGCCGTCGCTACCTGACCGGGAACAGCTCTAGGCGTCTCGTATGGGCGGCGCAGATAGGCCTCGCCGCCATGATGCGCCGGGTTCCCGAGAGGGGCGAAGGCCGGAGTGGGGATGCGCCGGCTCGGACATCGGAGGTGGTGGGCCGATCATCCGTATCGCCCCAGATGTGACGTCCCCCCATCGCTT
>NZ_NKUI01000201.1 GCF_014845115.1 Methylorubrum zatmanii
TGCGTGCCGGTGCCGACGGTGATGAACGGCGCCGGTTTCGGCATCACCGGAAACGATTACTTCGACGACATGCTGATCGCCACGCCCCAGGGTCCGCGCCGCGCCTCCGACGGCTACGCGCTGGCACCGGCCTACAAGGCCCCGCCGCTGCGCTGAGAAGCGAGGCGCCGCCGCCGACCGTGCGCGAAGACTGCCGCGACGCGCCCGGAGGGGTGTGTATGGCGGCCGAGGGCGCAGGGCGACGCGCCCGCAAACCTCTGCGTGAATCTTGAGCACCCGGCCAGGTTCGGCTATCTCCCGTCCGCACGCGTCACGGGTCGCATCGGCTCCTCCACGAGGAGCGGGTTATGGCCGGGATCCGATCCGAGCGGGTCGTGCGCCCAATCTCCGTCATCGGAGTCATGTGAGCTTGCAGGGACCGGCGCGATGCCGTCCTCGGCAGGGTTTCGAAACTCCGAGGAGGCGTGATCCGGGCCGGCTCGAGGCGCACGGGAGTGGTCATGTACACGCTGCGTGAAGACCTGAACGGCCTGCGTCTGACAGCGCCGGGCAGCACGGATGTCTGGGTCGTGTTCGAGGGCCGGCGTCACCGGGTCGTGAGCCCGGCCGTCTATCAGGCACTGTTCACGAGCCCCGACGATCTCGTCTTCAGTGAGGAGATCCCGACGATCACCATGGGGCCGGAATTGAACGAGGGCACTTGCCTCGTCCGCGGGATCGGCGCCCACGCGATCTTCCTTCTCACGGGGCATGCGCCGACGGTCCGGAAGTATCACGTTCCGACCTATGAGAGCTTCAGCGATTTCGGTTTCAACGAGAAGGCCGTCATCGATGTGCCGCCGCTGCTCCTCGATGCGGTCGAGCTGGCGGGCGAGCTGACGAGCGCCCTCGACGGAACACGCCGGGCCCCGGCCGCGGAAGCCGAGGCCTAAGCCTTGGGGGGCCGCAGCGTCACCATTGCGATTCCCGTCCGCAACGGTGCGAACTATCTCGGTGAGGCGATCGAGAGCGCGCTCCGGCAGCGGCACCCGGAGACGGAGATCCTCGTCGTCGACGACGGATCGGACGATGACGGCCGGACCTTCGCCGTCGCAAGCGCCTTCGGCAACCGGATCCGCATCCTGCGCCAGCCCCATGGCGGGGTGGCGGTCGCCCTGAACACGGCCCTCGCCCATGCCTCCGGCCGCCTGTTCTCCTGGCTGTCGCATGACGACCTGTTCGAGCCCGAGAAGACGGAGCTTCAGGTGCGTGTCCTGGAGAGGGTGAACCGGGACGATATCTGTCTGTTCTCCGACCTGTCGTGGATCGATGCCGAGGGCCGCATCACCGGCGAGCAGAGGCTCGACCATGCGCGTCTGGCCGCCCGGCCGCGGCTCGCCTTCTACGACGGCCTCATCAATGGCTGCACGATTCTCACCGCTCGCGATCTGCTCCTGCGGATCGGCGGCTTCGACCGGCGCTATCCCCACACCCAGGATTACCGGATGTGGTGGCGGCTCACTCGGGAGGCGACCTTCGTCCACGTCCCGCACTGCCTCGTGCGCTCGCGGCTGCATCCGGACCAGGGCTCCCATCGCAGCGACGCGCTGACCGAGAACGGCGCTTTCTGGATCGACGTGCTGGACGGGACCAGCGAGCTGGAGGCGACGCTGGTGCATGGCAGCCGGGAGCGCTTCCTGCGCCGGACCGGCGAATTCCTGCGCTATCGCAGCCCGAACCGCCGGGTCGCCGACCGTGCCGACCGGATGGCGCGCACCGCGGCGGCGGAGGCCTCCGTCTCGGTGGTCGTCGATATCGGCGAGGAGGTCGAGGCGGCGCGCCGGGCCATCGCCAGCATCGAGGCCCAGACCCGCCGCCCGAACGAGATGGTGCTGGTCGGTTCGGCGACGATCCTCCAGGCGCTCGGTCGGGAATGGGCTTGCGAAACGGTGCTGCGCCCGACGGCGGAGACGCGCCCCTCGGCTCGGATGCGGCTCGGGCTCACCGCCGCAAGCGGCAGCTACATCGCCCTGCTGATGAGCCCAGATAGGTTTGCTCCTGAAAAGATCGCGGCGCATGTCGATCTGATGTCGGCGAGCGGCTGCCTGTTCTCCCACAGTTCCTACCGGAGCCGGGGCGCGACGGTGGCGACCGGCAGTTTCGGCGGCCGCGTCTATCCCGAGATCCTCGGCGACTGCCACATCGAAGCCTCGACGGTCATGGTGCACCGGGCCCTGTTCCTGTCCGGTCTCCTGTTCATGGACGCGGATGCGCCTCTCGCCGCGAGCTGGATCGAGGCGGCATCCCGCCACGAACTCGCCGGGCTGGAGCGGCCCCTGTCGGAGATCGAGAGGCCGCGTGCGGCGTCGGAGGCGGCTTTGCTGCTGGCATGGCTGCGCGCTTCGGCGGCCTATCGCGGCCACGGCGCACAGCTCCGTCGCCTGGAGACGCGGCTCGCGGCGAGCGCTCCGAGGCCGAGCCGTGGCGCGTATGCGTCCGGGGCCGGGCATGATCGGGTGGGACGGTCGAATGCCGCTGCGTGACCTTTTCGAATGGGCGCGGTCCCTGTTCGCCGAACGGCAGCCGACCATCGAGCCGCCCGCTCCCGCCGCCCTCACGGAGGCGGCGCCGGCCCCCGTCTATGATGGCGCCGCCCTGCAGGCCTCGTTGACCGAGACGCGGCGCCGGCTCGCGGTCGCCGATCACCGCCTGCGCATCCTCGAAGGCAGCAACCGCACCGCCATCCGCGCCTTCCGCCGAATCATGCAGGAGCGGGAGCAGCTCGTCGCCGCGCGGGAGGCCGCCGAGGCCGAGCGCGCGATCGCCGTCGGCGACCGGCAGCGGACGATGATGCTCAACGATCACCTCCTGTCGGAGCTGAGGGCCAGCGAAGAGGCGCGGCTGCGTCTCGAAGAGGAGAACCGGCGCCTCAGCCGGCCTGCCCCGGCTGCGGCGCCTGCCGCCGAGCCGCGCCTGCGGACAGGTTCGGGCCACCTCTGAGACGGAAGCGCTCGATCGGAGCGGTTCCCGTCTCGGCAAGCCCGCGCGGCGTTTGAGCGAAGCCCCAATCCGCCATCCCGAAGGGATCGACCGGATTTGGTATGAATTCTTTCCCTAGTGAGGAAACCGGCTCGGTCGGCGCGGCGATGCCCGCCGGCCGATGCATCCCCCTGCGTCGCGTTGCGTGCGGCGCAGCAAGTGAAATTCTGTCAGTATCTTGCGTCTTGACTGTTTCTAAGGGTGTACCGCGTCGGTTACGTTTGCGTGGAGCGCGGATTTTTGGCACTTAAGTTCCGCTTCTCCAGGGAGGGCGTCTTAAACCGGGCATTTCGTCCCATGGCCCTTCCGGCCAAGCTGGCACATCCCACCATAAGCCAAGGACGCACGCATGACTGCACTTTTGCTGATCATCGTGGGCGGGCTCTGCGCCGTCGCCTACGGTGTCGTGACGATCCGCGATGTGATGCGACGCGACGCGGGCACACAGCGCATGCAGGAGATAGCAGGCGCCATTGCCGAAGGCGCGCAGGCCTATCTCAAGCGCCAATACGCCACGATCGGCATCGTCGGCCTCGTGCTCTTCGTTCTTCTGGCCTGGTTCCTCGGCATCAAGGTCGCCATCGGCTTCCTGATCGGTGCCGTGCTCTCCGGCGCCGCCGGCTTCATCGGCATGAATGTGTCGGTGCGCGCGAATGTGCGCACCGCGCAGGCCGCCACGACCTCGCTCGGCGGTGGTCTGGAGGTCGCCTTCAAGTCCGGGGCGGTCACCGGCATGCTGGTGGCGGGCCTCGCGCTCCTCGGGGTCGCCCTCTACTACCTGTTCCTCACCCGCGGGGCCGGGCTGGCACCGGGAAGCCGCGAGGTGATCGACGCCCTCGTGGCCCTCGGCTTCGGCGCCTCGCTGATCTCGATCTTCGCCCGTCTCGGCGGCGGCATCTTCACCAAGGGGGCGGATGTCGGCGGCGACCTCGTCGGCAAGGTGGAAGCGGGCATCCCCGAGGACGATCCGCGCAACCCCGCCACCATCGCCGACAACGTGGGCGACAATGTCGGCGACTGCGCCGGCATGGCCGCCGACCTGTTCGAGACCTACGCGGTCACCGTCGTCGCCACCATGGTGCTCGCAGCGATCTTCTTCGCGGGCAACGCGCCGGTGCTCGAGGCGATGATGCTCTATCCGCTCGCCATCGGGGCCGCCTGCATCGTCACCTCGATTGCCGGCACCTACGCGGTCAAGCTCGGCGCCAATCAATCGATCATGGGCGCGCTCTACAAGGGCCTGATCGCCGCCGGCGTGCTGTCGATCGTGGCCATCGCCCTGGTCAACCTCGCCCTGTTCGGCGGGTTCTCGACCAGTTTCACCACCAATACCGGCCTGACCTTCACGTCGGGCGCCCTGTTCGGCTGCGCCGTGCTCGGCCTCGTCATCACCGCGCTGATCGTTGTCATCACGGAATACTACACCGGCATCAATTTCCGGCCGGTGAAGTCGATCGCCACCGCCTCCGTCACCGGCCACGGCACCAACGTGATCCAGGGGCTGGCGATCTCCCTCGAATCGACCGCCCTGCCGGCCCTCGTCATCGTGGCGGGCATCATCGCCACCTACGCGCTGGCGGGCCTGTTCGGCATCGCCATCGCCGTCACCGCCATGCTGGCGCTGGCCGGCTTCATCGTCGCGCTCGATGCCTTCGGCCCCGTCACCGACAATGCCGGCGGCATCGCCGAGATGTCGGGCCTGCCGTCCGAGGTGCGCAAGGCGACCGACGCCCTCGATGCGGTCGGCAACACCACCAAGGCGGTGACCAAGGGCTACGCCATCGGCTCGGCCGGTCTCGGCGCCCTGGTGCTGTTCGCCGCCTATACCTCCGACCTGAACTACTTCATCGCCCATGCGAGCCCGACGCAGTACCGCTTCTTCCAGGGCGTCAGCGTCGATTTCTCCCTCTCCAACCCCTACGTCGTGGTCGGTCTGCTGCTGGGCGGCCTGATTCCGTTCCTGTTCGCCGGCATCGCCATGACGGCGGTGGGCCGCGCGGCCAGCGCGGTGGTCGAGGAGGTGCGGCGCCAGTTCAGGGCCAAGCCGGGCATCATGCAGGGCACCGACCGGCCCGATTACGGCCGCGCCGTCGACATGCTGACCCGCGCCGCGATCAAGGAGATGGTGATCCCCTCGCTCCTCCCGGTGCTGACGCCGATCGTGCTGTTCTTCGTGATCCAGGCGATCGCGGGCAAGAGCCAAGCCTTCGCCACGGTGGGCGCCTCGCTGCTCGGCGTGATCCTGACCGGCCTCTACGTCGCGATCTCGATGACCTCCGGCGGCGGTGCCTGGGACAACGCCAAGAAGTTCATCGAGGACGGCCACCACGGCGGCAAGGGCTCCGACGCCCACAAGGCGGCGGTGACCGGCGACACCGTGGGCGACCCCTACAAGGACACGGCGGGGCCCGCCGTGAACCCGGCGATCAAGATCACCAACATCATCGCCCTCCTCCTGCTGGCGGTGCTGGCGCACGCGTGACCGTATCGATGGCAAAAGAAGAGCCCGCCCCGGATGTCCGGGGCGGGCTCTTCTCGTTCCGAGATACGTTTCCCCGAAAGGATCAGTCGCAGTTTTCCTTGGTGACCGTCTTGCGGTCGCCGACGTCGTTCTCCTTCGTCACGGTCTTGCTGGAACAGCCATCCGAATGCTCCCGCCGCTCGACGGTGGTCGAGGAGGTGGAGGCGGGACGGTCCACCACGACCCGATCCGGCGCGTCGCGCTCGATCACGGTGGTCTGGGCGAAGGCGCCGGACGTGCCGGCCAGAGTCAGGATGGCGGCGGCCGCGAGAAGCGAATTGCGCATGACAATGCTCCGAAGAGGATGAAACTGCGCCAGTAACGGCGAGGAAACCTGAACCGTTCCGAAGAAGATCGGGCAGAATCGCGCGCGCGTGCCGCCGATCATCCCTCCGCGACGAGCCGTTGTGCCGCTGTCCGGGGGCGCAAACTTTCGCACGTCCGACAAGGGCGCTGTCTCGGATCGCCTGAGAGCCTTTTTGAACTCGTCTGCTGGGCAGATTCCATCGTTCTCAGGCGGAGGTGCCAAGCGACGCTCAAGCCTCGAAGCACCCCGGTTGATCGATGGCGAACCGTAGGAGGATCAAGGAGCGCGCGGCACGGCCGGGGCCTGGGCTCCGATCAGCCGTGCCCGCAGCGGCTGTGCCCGTCCCGTGAGCGTCAGTTCCTGCAACTCCCCCGCCGGCAGCGCTGCCGCCGCGTAGACGGCTTCCGAGACGATGGCGACCTTCCCCATCGGCCCTGTCAGACTTTCCAGCCGCGCGGCGACGTTGACCGTGTCGCCGAGCACGGTGAAGCGGGATTCCGCCTCGTCGCCCATCTCGCCGACGATGGCGGTGCCGGCATGCAGGCCGATGCCGTAGCGCAGCCGCTCGCCGAGATCGGCGGCGAGCATCCGGTTGAGCTGTTCCACCTGTTCGGCGATGCCGTCGACCGCCGCGAGGGCGGCGCGGGCCGCCGCTTTCGGCGAACCGTCGAGGCCGAAGATGGCCATCAGCCCGTCGCCGAGATGCTGGTTGACGCTGCCGCCGGCCTCGCGCACCGCCCGCCCGACCGCGCCGAGAAAGCGGCCGATGACGAACACGGTGTCGTAGGGAAGCCGCTCCTCGGCGAGCCGGGTCGAGCCGCGCAGATCCGCGAACAGCACGACGACGAAGCGTTCCTCCCCGGTCGAGGCCCGTTCCGAGTCATGGGTCGGGATGCTGCGGGCATGGGGTGTGAAGAGCGGCGCGACGGTGAGGTCGCGGTCGGGCCGGAGCTGGCAGGCGAGCCGGATGCCGGGACTGGCGCCGATGCGGTCGAGGACGAGGCGTTCCGGCCGCTCCGGCTCCGGCAGGTGCCGACCCCATTCGGCATCGACGACGCGGATCCGGCAGGTCGAGCAGCGCCCGCGCCCGCCGCACACGCTGGCATGCGGGATGCGCCCGCGGCGGCTGGCTTCGAGCACGCTGCTGCCCCGGGGCACGCGGACGATGCGCCCGTCGGGATAGCCGATCCGCACGAAGCCGCCACGGCTCTCGGCGAGGGTGCGCGCACCGCGGGCCAGCACGACGAGGCCGAGGGCGGCGGCATAGGCTGCGACCAGCCCGCGCCGGAGCCCCGCCAGCCGCTCGGTCTGGGCCGGCAGCCCGAGATGGGGGGCGCCCAGTATCTCCGCCCGCCATGCCGGATCGGCGGCCAGCAGCGCGACGCTGCGCCCGCCCTGGACGATGCCGAGCAGGGCCAGCACCGGCACCAGGACGGCGGCCGAGAGCAGCCAGGGCGAAGCGGGCTCGAAACCGCGCTTCAATCGGAGCCAGAAATAGAGCCCGAAACAGCCGTGCAGCCAGGCGGTCACGAGACCGAGGGCCTGCGTCATTCCCTGGCCCGGCACGGCGACCCAGGTGACGTAGAGCACCTGGGGATAGCCGCGATCCAGTCCCTCCAGGCTCCAGGCGAGACGGGTGTCGACGACGTGACTGAGCAGCAGGAGCGGCACGGAGAGGCCGAGCAGGATCTGCGCGATTTCCCCCGGCCGCAGCCGGAAGAAGCGCCGCTCGTACAGCGCGCAGAGCCCCAGGGCGATGTGAACGAGGAGCGCTCCGTAGAGCAGAACCAAGGCGGGCGGGGTGCGCCAGAGCGCGACCTTGACGGTGAGACCCGTCTCCAGTGCCGCCAGCGAGATGTTGCCCAGCGCGTGGCAGAGGAGATGCGTCAGCACGTAGGCGAACAGCACGAGGCCGCTGCCGAGGCGGAGCTGCCGTATGGTCGGCCCCGCCGGCCAACGCCGAGGGAGGCCGCCCGGACGCAAAGCCTGCTCCACCCCCTCCCGCTCCCTGTTCGTTCTGAAAGGCGTCCCGCCGCGTCATAGCCTGTCGCGGAGCGAGGACGAAACCGCCCTCACATCGGCGCGGACAGCACCTCTTCCACGGTGAGGAGGCGGCCGGCTTGGCCCGAGCGGCGCAGGAGCGAGGATTGGCGGAAGCGCAGGTCGCCGGTCACCTCGGGGCCGAGCCAGTCCGGCCGCTCGAAGGGCTGCTCCTCGTGCTCCAGTTCCACCTCGGCCAGGATCATGCCGGCGAGGGTGCCGTCATAGACGTCGATCTCCCAGACATGCCCGGCATGGGGGACGCAGTGGCGTGTCTTCTCGATCAGGCAGGTATCGCAGACGAGGCCCAGCATCGCCGCCGCATCCGCGCGCGGGATCTCGTACTCGAATTCCGGCCGGCCGAGGCCGACGCGCGCGCCCTTCACCGTCAGCCACGCCCGTCCCTCGTCGAGACGCACGCGCACCTTGCCCATATCGAATTGTCCGATCAGGCCGTCCGTGAGGCGCCGCTGACTGACCACTCCCGCTCTCCAACGATCATCGGAGACCAGAAATTTTCTTTCGACCTCGAAACGCATTACCGCGAAAATGTTTGAGGGCGGGATCGTTCCCGCCCCCTTCAGCCAATCTGCCTTACGGCAGGATCCGATAGCGCGCCACATGCCTGCCGCACAGTCCCGGATGTGGCTGCCGAAATCTTCAGCGCCAGAACGGCTTGGTATCGACGAGCTCCTCATGCGCCTCGGCCGCGGCCTCCAAGAGCGTGCGGGTGCGCGCCTCGATGTCGGCGGCGGTCATGCCAGCGGCGAACAGGGTCGAGGCACCAGCCGGCGCATCCGCCAGATCCCGCACGATCTCGTGGCCGGTGGCGATGTCGTTGAGCGCACCGAGCTGATCCTGCAGGTCCGAGAGGGCCTTGCCGAAGGCGCCGTGGCGCTTGCCCGCCTTCTTGCCGGGAAACAGCGCGGCGAAGAACTCGGCGCCGTAGCGCAGCTTCTTGGCGGCGATCCGCACCCGGTGGCGCTCCTCCGGGTCGAGCGCGTCGAGATGGCGCCCTCGCTTCTTGACCTGCCGCCGCCTCCGGTCGAGTTCGCGGGCGGCGAAGCTGCGGGCCGACTCGTCGCGCAGGGCGGCCCGGCCCCGGCCCTCGTCCCGCAGCCAGGGGCCGGCATTGATCCAGGCGACGAGGTCGAGGAGCAGCATCCGCCACGCATCCGAACCGAGCAGCGCGGCGATGTCCTGATAGGCCTTGGCGCGCTCGTCCTCGAGCTGCCGCTCCAGGCCGAGGAGGCCGACCTCGTCCGGGTGCCGCTCGCGCTCGGCGGGCAGGATGGTGGCCAGGAAGACGTCGAGGTTGCGGGCCCGTCCGAGGGGCTCGGTCACCTCCTTCAACTCGGTCCGGATCCGGTCGCCCAGGGTGTCGTCGACGAGATCCCCGAACAGGGAGAAGGCCGAGCGCAGGCGGCGCAACCCCACCCGCATCTGGTGCAGCGCATCGACGTTGCGCTCGCGGAGAAGGATGTCCTCGTTCAGCCGCATCTGGCGCAGGCAGGCATGGGCGACGGCCCGGAACGCCTCGGCGGCGCTCATGTCCTCGCGCAGCGGCACCGGCTCGGCCTTGCGCACCCGGTCGATCTCGCCGGCCGCCAGGGCGTAGCCGCGCTCCGCCTTGCTGCGCACGCCGAGCCGCACCGGTGCCAGGGAGGCGATGGCATGGGCCAGGGCGAACAGGTCGCTCGCCGTGCCGTCCTTCAGTTCCAGCTCGACCTCGCAGAGCGTCAGGACGCGGTCCCCCGCCGCGGGGGCTTCGATGCGGCCGGTATCGAGGGCGACCTCGATGCGCGAGGTTCCCTGCTCGACCAGATAGGTCCGGCGGTGGACATGGGTGGTGAACAAAGGCGCGAGGGGTGCCTCGGCCTCGACCAGACGCGCGAACGGCGTGTCGGCCAGGGCCGCCCGGTCTGGCTCGGGGCCCTCCAGCGGCTGCTCCCATTCCGGCCGCTCGAACAGGCCGTCGCCCTCGGCCTTCAGGGTCTGGACGAAGCGGCCGCCGTGGCTGCGCACCCGCAGTCCGAGCTTGGCCTTGTGCAATTGCCGGTCGGGCGTGTCGAAATAGACGGAGACGAGATCCGTCTCCTCCTGGGTCGCGGCCTCGCGCAGCAGCGGGTGATCCTGCAGGCTGGCGAGGTCGGAGGGCTCGCATTCCAGCTTCAACTCGATCTCGCGCGGGTCGCTCATACGCTCGGTCTCACTCCTTGGGCGGGCTGTGGCTCGACAGGCCGGCATCCGGTGACGGTTCCGTCACAACGCGGCTGTGCCGGGATGGATCACCCCGAAGCGTGACGATCCGGCGACAAGAGTGTCGAAAGGCTGTTTACCACCTCCGCCATCGAAGGTCGGCCGCGAGGATTCGGCTGCAGACAGGCTTGCTCCCATTCCCGCAGGTCGGTCAATGCGGAGCTGTCGGCAGAGGGCTCGGCGGTGCAGCGGTCGAGCATCTCGCCGAGCAGGATGCCCCAGGCCCGGGTCTCGATCCGCTGCCACACTTCCCCGGCCCGATCCCGGGGCAGCAGGCAGGCCGCCCCGAAATCGCTCAGCACGGCCTCGCCGGTCTCCCCGTCCCAAAGGGTGTTGTGCCCGTAGAGGTCGCCGTGGAGCACGCCCCTGCCGTGCAGATGCGCGGCCGCCCGCGCCACCGAGGTCGCGAGGCGCAGGACCTGATCCAGGCTGACGGCGAAGTCCGGCGCGCAGACGTCGCGGCTGCAGCTTTCGAGGCTCGGCGGACCTGCGAGCACCCGCCATCGCTCCGGGATCAGCGGCATCAGCAGGCCCTGGCCGCCCTCGGGATGTCCCTCGACCTGCCCCAGGGCGCCGGTGAGGTTGGGATGCCGGCCGGCGGCGAGGCAGGCGGCCATTTCCCGCTCGGGCAGCCCGTCGCTGGTCATGCGGCCCTTGAACAGCTTCACCGCGACCGGCTCCGGCTCCTCGGACGCAGGCGTGCGCCAAAGGGCTCGGTGGATCCAGCCCGAGGCCCCCTCCCCCAGGCGGGCGCCGAGTGCGAGCGCCGTCCAGGGCACGCGGGGTACGTCGGCGGGCTCCGACACACCCTCGACCGGGTTGCCGGCCCAGGAGATCCAGGCGAGCCGCGGCAGGGCCGGGAGCCAGGACGGCAACGCCTCGAAGCCGTTGGCGGAGAGGCGCAGCAATTCGAGACGGGCGGCCCCCTCCAAGCTGTTCGGCAGCGCGCGCAGCCGGTTTCCCGACAGCATCAGCTTCTGCAGCTGTGGCCGTGCGCCAAGGGCGTCGGGCAGATGCGCGATCCGGTTATCGGTGAGGGTGAGCCAGCGCAGGGAGGGCGGCAGGGCCTCCGCCGGAACCTCCCGCAGTCCGGTCGCGCGGAAGCCGATCTGGCTCAGGGCGCGGCAATCGCCGAGCGAGGGCGGAAGCCGGTCGAACCGGTTGCCGGAGCAGAACAGGACGCGCAGCTTGGTGAGGCGCCCCATCTCGTCCGGGAGGGCGGTGAGGCCGCAGCCTGTGAGGTCGAGCCGTTCGAGGGTCTCGGCCAGGCCGAAGATCTCGGGCGGGAATTCGGCGAGCGGGCCGCCGAGGCGAAGCTCCCGCGCTCCGGCGAGATCGCCGCGGCGGAGGGCGTGCAGCGTGGGGTCGGTCGGGGCGTCCATGATCGTCTTGCGCTCAGGCCTCCGATTCGCGGGAAGGCTCGGTGCCCCGTCATAGCGAAGCGGAGGCGCTTCAGCCCGCCGCCCGATCCGCAGCCTTCGTGCCGCCACGGAAAAAGCCCCGCCGCGACGGGGCCGGGCGGGGCAAGGTGCGGTTGCTGTCCGGTTGGAACGCGGACGCAACACCAACGGGTGGTGCGGGGCGCTTCATCCGTGCTCATCACCCTGTCGGTGTCTGTCCCGCCGGAAACGCCCGCGCTGGATTGTTGAAGTATCGTGACGATTCCGGCTTGACGCACGTTTAGAACGGCAGGATATTTCCAGAAAAGAAGGGAGAATTCTCTTCAGGAACGATCTCCACGGGAGGAGATGCACCATGCAGGATGTGCGTGTCGCGGCCATGTTCGGCCGTGATCGAGCGGCAGCCCTGGTCGCTGTCGGGCTCGTGTGGCTGGTTTACGCCTTCACCTTCTGGACCATGCGGCGCGCCTGCGACGCCTGCGGTGTCACCCTGTTGCTGCTCGGGGTCGGCGCCTGTGTCCTCCTGCTGAACACCACCGCGATCGCGGCGATGATCCGGCATTACCGCGAGGATCGCGCCGCGATCTACGGCATGGACCTCTACTATCTCGATCACCTGCGGGATCTGCGCCGGAAAGGGAAAGCCTGAGATGGCCGCCCGCAAGCCCTACGAGCCGCCGGCTCAATCCGTCGCCGGGCAGATCGTCGATGCCGTACTGATGCTCGTGCTCGTCGTCTTCACCCTCTACCTGCCTCTCCTGTTCAAGCTCGCGGGCGGTGGCACCACCGTCACCGAGACCGCGAATCCGACCTGGGATGCTCTGGGACAGAACGCGGCCATGGCCGGGCAGTGGGAGAAGCTCGGTTTCACCCCCGAGAAGGCGGCGCCGATCATCGGGACGCGCTTCGATTACTCGTTCAACTGGACGGCGGTGGCGCTCACGGCAATCATCATCGTCGCCTACTTCGTCTTCATGTTCCGCTATTCCGACCGCGAATACCGCGAGGTCATCGCGGAGCACTTCGACGATCCGCCCAAGGCGTGAGCCGGGGCGCCTGCCCCGCCGATTTCGTTCCACATCGCGCTGCCGATCCTTCCGAGCTGGGGGAACACATCATGGTGTCCGTCATGAACTGGGGTGCTTGGGCGGTCGCGACCGTCCTCGCCCTCTGGATGGGGTTCGATCTTCTGCGCACCAACCGCGCCTACGACGAAACCTACCTCCTCTCCTCCGAGGAAGGTGAGATCGTCGATTCCGAGGTCGGCGAGACGGCGGCGAGGTCGTGATGGCGACGATTCAACCGGTCGCGGAGCCCCGAAGCGTTCCGTCTTCCCCCGTCGGCCCCCTCGCGGGAACGGGTGTCCCCCTGGCCCCCAC
>NZ_NKUI01000202.1 GCF_014845115.1 Methylorubrum zatmanii
GTCTGAGCGAAGCCCAAACCCGCCCTCCCGAAGGGATCAACCGGATTTGGTTATGACTCGCGCAGCCGCACGCGAGAGCATCGCCCTGGACATCGGATCCAGGATGATGTGCGGCGCCTTTGTCTTGCATCGCCTTTTCCCCAAACGGGAGCCCCGTTTCGGGACGATGCTCTCGCTGCCGACCGGGTGCGCCACCTCGCTCCACAATCGTCGGGAAAGGCCCGCACGCGGAGCGCGGCAATCATGGATTAAGTCCGTCGAAGTGTCGCTTTTTTGAGCCACCTCCGGGCAATCCGCCACGGCGGCTCGGAAAACCCTGTCGTCGATGCCGCAAGCTCGGCTAATCTTCCGCACGAGGCGGGCTGACCGTCCCAGCGCACGGACATGCAGGCGGCAAGGGTGTCGCGGCCCTCACGGAGCGGATCGTTCGACCGGTATCCTTCGGGATCGCCGGAGACGACAACCGGATCGGGAGCGGAGGTGCGACGGGACGGCGAATCGAGAAACCGCAAGGGCTGATCGACGTGAAAGAACGGAACCCTGCGGCGCGGTCCGCGCTTCGGCTGGCCGGTGCCGTCGTCTCGGCGCTGGCCGTCGCGAGTCCGGCCGCCGCCGAAACGCTTGAGAGCGCACTCTCCCGCGCCTACCAAGCCAACCCGGCGCTGAATGCAGCGCGGGCGAACCTGCGCGCAACCGACGAAGACGTGAACCGCTTCCAGGCCGGCTACCGGCCCAATGCGGCTATTTCCGCCGATATCGGCGTCCAGCAATTTCAGGGCTCCATCGCCGGCCAGCCATTGAGAGGCGCCCGGGGCCTGACGGTTCCGAGCGGCGCCGGCCTCACCGTCAACCAGAACCTGTTCGACGGCTTTCAGACCGACAACCGGGTCCGCGCCGCCGAATCGACCGTGCTCGGAACGCGCGAGGGCCTGCGCCAGACCGAGATGAACACGCTGTTCAACGCGGCTCAGGCCTATATGAACGTGTTGAGCGACACGGCGACACTCGAACTTCAGCGCAACAACGTCGAGGTGCTGGAGGAACAGCTCCGGCAGACCCGCGACCGCTTCAATGTCGGCGAGGTCACCCGGACCGACGTGGCGCAGGCCGAGGCTCGCCTGGCCGGTGCCCGCTCGCAGGTCAGCGCGGCGGAAGCGGCCCTGCGGGCCTCGATCGGCATCTACCGCCAGATCATCGGCGTCGAGCCGCGCCAGCTCGCCCCCGGCCGCCCGCTCGACCGTTACGTACCGGCTTCCCTCGATCAGGCCATCCTAATCGGCCTGAAGGAGCACCCGCAGATCCTGGCCTCGCTGCATTCGGTGGATGTGGCGGAACTGCAGGTGAAGGTCGCCGAGGGCGCGCTCTACCCGCAGGCCCAGATCACCGGCGCGGTGCAGCAGCGCTACGACCAGCAGTTTCCCGGCGATAACGGAGTCACCGCCTCCATCGTCGGGCGCGTCAACATCCCGCTCTATCAGGGTGGCGCCGAATATGCGGCGATCCGGCAGGCCAAGGAGAATGTCGGACGGGCCCGGCTGATCGCCGATCAGGACCGCGACACGATCCGCGCCTCGATCGTCCGGACCTGGGGCAACCTCGAAGCCTCGAAGGCGCAGGTGATCGCCTCCCAGGCCCAGGTGCAGGCCAACGAAGTGGCGCTGAACGGCGTGCGCGAGGAGGCCCGCGTCGGCCAGCGCACCACCCTCGACGTGCTGAACGCGCAGCAGGAACTTCTCTCCGCCCGGGTCGCCCTGATCCGCGCCCAGCGCGACCGGGTGGTGAACTCCTACGACGTGGTCCAGGCGGTCGGCCGGCTGACCGTCCGCTTCACCAGCCTGCCGGTGACGCCCTACAGCGCCCGCGAGCATCTCGATCAGGTCCGTGATCTCGAGGCGCGGATCGTGTCGCGGTCCTGATCGGCGATCAGCCGGGCCCGTCCGACATTCTCCTTGGCCTGCCGGATCGCCGCATATTCGGCGCCACCCTGATAAAGCGGG
>NZ_NKUI01000203.1 GCF_014845115.1 Methylorubrum zatmanii
GAAGGGGGCGAGCAGCGCGGCGTCTTTCACCGGGATCATCGCCTGATAGTAGTAGCGGTTGAGCGCCCAGGCGCGGACCTGATCCTTCGAGAGCTTGCCGTCATGCAGCAGGCGGTGGAACGGGTGCAGGTTGTGGTAGCGGCGCGCGCCGATGTCGCGCAGGGCCGCTTCCAGCTCCTCGTGGCTCAGGAGGCGTTGCTCGGATTCCGGGGCGGGCGGCGGGAATTGGGCGGTCATGGCGTTTGAGTTTCCCCGGGCTTCGAGTCGCGTTTCCTGGAGCTTTTGTAAAATGGGGCTCGATGCCCGCGAGGGCAGGGTGCCACTGCACGATTGTATCGTGCAAAATATATCCGGTTTGGCGGTCGATTTCCAGGCCATGCCGGTTCACAGGACGTGTGAGCCCGGACGCGGCTCCCTCAGAGGTCGAGGGTCAGGCCGTCATGGGCGAGCGTCCAACCCCGTGCCTCGATGCTCGCCCGCTCGGGCGAATCCTCGATCAGGACCGGGTTGGTGTTGTTGATGTGAATGAACACCCGCCGTCCGATCTCGACATCGGCGAAGGAGGCGATGGAGCCGGTCTCGCCGTTCATCTGGATATGGCCCATGCGCCAGCCGGTCTTGGTGCCGACGCCGGCGCGGATCATGTCGTCGTCCTCCAGCACGGTGCCGTCGAACAGCAGGGCATCGACACCGGCGAGGCGGGCCTTCAGATCCTCCGTCACCCGGGCGCAGCCGGGGATGTAGGCGAGGCGCTTGCCGCCGGCCTCGATCATCGTGCCGACGGTGGTCTCGGTCTCCGCGCCGATCTCCATCGCGGCGTCCTCCAGCCAGAGGGGCACCTTGCCGGGCACGGAAAACAGCGTCACCGCGAGGCCGGGCACCGGCTCGAAGGTCTGGTTGAGGGCGATCGTCTGCCGCTTCACCACGTCGGCGGCCATCACGTCGAAGACGCGGTTCTCGGAGACGGAGCCGAGAATGCCGGGCGTGGCGTAGAGGGTGAAGGGCTGGCCCTCGCGCAGGGTCAGCAGACCGGCGACGTGATCCACGTCGCCATTGGTCAGCAGCACCGCGTGGATCGGCGAATGGCGCAGGCCCTGCCGCGGATGCATCTGCGGATTGGCCTGGATCTGCTGGCGGATATCGGGAGAGGCGTTCAGCAGGAGCCAGCGTTCCCCGTCGGGGGAGACAGCGATGCTCGACTGCGTGCGCGGCTTGACCCTGGCGTCGCCCGCCCAGGCCAAGGAGCAGATGGAACAGCGGCAGTTCCACTGGGGAACGCCGCCGCCCGCGGCCGAGCCGAGGATCACGACATGCATGGTGAGACCCTGCTGCTGCCTGCGACCTGCGACCCGGCTCGGATCACCTTAGTTGAAGGTGTCGATCTCGGCCGACTCGTAGCTCGTGACTTCCATGCCGACGCAGATCTCGGAAACGATGGGGGCGGCCCACTTCATGGTGTCTCTCCTCGACATTATGGAACGCCATGGATCCCCGATCCGTCTTGATTAAGAGGATCGTAAGATACTGACGGCGCATTCGTTTTCGTGCGCCGGAGGTATATCGCCAATTCCGGCCCGTCCCGCAAGAGCTGCTTTGCCGTTTCTTCCCAAGTTCGGACCAAGTTCCGGCTTGGTTGAGGCCAAGATCGCGTGACAACGGCCCTGGACTTCCGTCGCACGTGGCTGACTCGCCCTGGCCTCCCCACCGCGACGATGGAGCGGCTTCCGGCATCGATTCCGGTCGGGCAAAGGGCGCTGATGCGTCGTTATGCCTTCGGCGAGCGGACAAGTCCTGCGCATCGGCCTCAGCCAAGACGCGAACGACGTCAGGCCTGGCGTGGATGGTGATTTCCGGTCGCGCGGCTCCGATCGCGGTGAGCCTCGCAATCGGGGCCGGAACCCTTAATGCCGGAAATCCTGTCCGCGCAGGTCGAGCATGAAGCCCTTGCCGCGCACCGTGACGATCACCGGGCCGCCGAGGCGCACGAAATCGGAGAGCTTCGAGCGGAGGTAGCCGACATAGACATCGACCACGTTGAGGGAGAGGCCGCCCTGGCTGGCCCAGAGCCGGTCGAAGATCTCGCCCCGCGAGATCGGCCGGTTCACCTCCTGCATCAGCAGGGCGAGCAGCTCCGCCTCCCGCGGCGTGAGCCGGGCCGAGGCCTCACCGAAGCTGACTTGGCGGATGGTGACGTCGAGGGTCAACCGGCCGGCGGTGAAGACGGTGCGCGGCGTGTCCGCCTCGCGGCGGCGCAGCAGGTGGGTCTGGAGGCGGGCCAGCAATTCGTCGAACACGAAGGGTTTGACGATGTAGTCGTCGGCGCCGAGCGCCAGCCCCTCCGCCCGGTCGCGCACCTCGTCGCGGGCGCTCAAGAACAGGATCGCGCCGGGATAGCCGCCTTCGCGCAGGGAACGGCAGACATCGTGGCCGGAGCCGTCGGGCAGGGTGATGTCGAGCACCACCGCTTCCGGCGCGTCGTCGCGGGCGGCGCTGAGCGCGTCCTCGACCCGACCGGCCACGCCGACGGAGAACCCCTCCGCTTCGAGGCCCCGGGCGAGAATGCCGCGGATGTCGATGTCATCCTCGACGATCAATACGCGCGTCGTCATGCGGCGCCGATCCTCTCCTGTCCCGCCCCGTTCCGCTCCGTCACGGCCGCGTCATCGAGCGCGGGTAGGTCGATGACCACCCGTGCTCCGCGGCCCTGTTCGGCGCTGCCGAGGCTGATCGCCCCATCATGGCGGTCAACGACCCATCGCGCCAGAGCCAAACCGATCCCGAAGCCGGTCTCGCCCGCGCGGGCCTCGCGCCGGAAACGCTCGAACAGGGCCTCGCCATCCCCGGGAAAGCCGGGGCCGTCATCCTCGATGGTGATGATGGCGCGGCTTCCCTGTGGGGTCTGGCGCTCGCTCAAGGAGACGACGATCCGCGTCAGGCCGGTGGCATGGCGCAGGGCATTGTCGATCAGGCTCTCGATCACCTGCCGCAGCCATTCCGGATCGGCGTTGATCTCGATGTCGCGCTGGCCCGGTTCCAGCTCCAGCGCGACCCGGCGCCGGGCGGCCTCGGAGCCGGCCCCGTCCACGGCGTCCCCGAGCACCGCCACCGTGCTGACCGTGCGGCGGTCCAGTTCGATCTGGCCCGATTCCGAGCGCGCGACCCGCAGCAGATCCTCCACCCGGCGCTTGAGGCGCTGGGCCCGCTTGCGGATGGTGGCGAAGACGGGGCCGTGATCCACCGGCCGTCCGCCGGACCGTTCCGCCGTTCTCTGGGCGAGGTCGCATTCGCCGAGGATGACAGTGAGGGGCGTGCGCAGCTCGTGGCTCACATCGGCGAAGAAGCGGCGCCGGGAGCGGTCCACCATCTCCAGCCGCTCATTGGCCGCCCGCAGGTCGGCGGTACGGGCCTCCACCGTATCCTCCAGGGCGGCCCGGTCGGCGGCGAGCCGTCCTTCCCGCCGGGCGAGGCGGGCGGCCATGCGGTTGACGTTGGCCACCAGGAGGCCGAGCTCGTCCCGGGTCTCGACCGAGAGGCGGGTGTCGAGGGCGCCGCTGCCGATGGCGCCGGCGGCGCGGCGAACCTCCTCGATCCGGGCCAGGGTCGGCCTCGTCACGGAGCGGTAGAGCACCAGCAGGAAGGCGAGGGCCAGGGCGGCGGCGGCGAGCGAGGCAACGGTGAGCCGCTGCGACAGGGTGTGGGCGGCCTCGGATCCGGCGATCATGCCGCGCCGCTCGGCCTCGATCAGCAGCGACAAGGGCGGCCCCGTCATCGCGCCGAAGGCGTTGAGCGCGCCCTGCATCGCGGTCTTGCGGCGTTCGGGATCGCTCTCCCGGCGCACCAGGGTGACTTGGCGGTCGAGCATCGCCCGGGCGGCACGGACATTGGCGAGCGGACGGGTGCGGGCGACGTAACGGATACGGTCCTCGGCGTCGCCGCTGGTCGCCATGCCGCTGCCGATGGCATCGTCGACATGATTGAGCGCTTCATCGACCCGGTCGCGGGTCACGGACAGCGCCTCGGGGGGCGCGTCCGGATTGCTGATGCTGTCGATGGCGGCGAAACCGTATTGCGCCAGCCGTCCCGACAATTCGGTCAGCAATTCCAGTCTATGCTGGGCGGCCAGGGTGCGTTCGATGACGTTCTCGGTGAGCCGGATCGACCACAGCACGCCGGCCGCCGCCAGCAGGGCGAGCAGGGCGGTGCCGCCGAGCAGCAGGGCGAACCGGACCTTCAGCGAGCGCATGATCTCCCTCTCCGCCGCCGGGCGGCGGGGGGACCATGTCACCGCCGGAGCAGCGCCTCAAGCCGCCCGTCCGTCACGGAACGAAGGCCCCATTACAGGTCGTTGGGCAGGGTTCCCTTGGGGGCGCAGCGCCAGCTCTTCACGTGGTAATCGGGGTGCTGCTCCTGCCACACCGCCAGCGTGCTCTGCGAATTGCGCAGGCACAGGAACGGATTCGGATTGTCGTAGGAGAGGTTGATCCGCTCCTCGTGACACTGGGCGGGCTGTGCGATCAGGCAAACCGACAGGAGCAGAAACATCCGCGCGGCCTCAACGGAGAGGAGGCCGGTACGCGATGGGATCGGTGTCCTGCGCCTCGATCCGAGGCAAGGTGGGACGAAACGGCAAGTCGGCAAGCCACTTTTCCGCGACTTGCCGACTCGATGTCGGAACAATGGTGCCGGATCAGGCCGGGACGAACAGCTCGCCCTTGCCCAGCGTCGCGAGATCGCCCGAGTAGCGGCGCAGCGTGCCGCCGAACAGGCTCACCTGCGACGCGCCGAGGCGCTTGAGGGTCTGCGCCAGCAGGCGGGTGAAGACCAGATCCGGCGTGCCGGTCTCGACGAAGGTCGGCAGCAGCGCCCCGTGGCTGCCCGCGATCAGGGTGCCGCGGCGCATGCCGTAGCCCGGATGGTCGCCGAGCGCCCCCGAGACGACGATGGTGCCGGCGATCATGCGGGACGCGGCGAAGGCGCCGGCCGATTCCGCCAGGATCAGGCCCTTGCGCATGCGGTCGCCGAGATGGTCGCCGGCACGGCCCTTGATGACGAGGGTCGCGCCGTCGAGACCGGCCTTCGCGGCATAGACCGCGCCGCCCGCGTGATCCCCGGCATCGCCTTCGATGGTGATGGTGCCGCCGGTGGCGCCGGTGGCGGCATAGGGGCCGGCCGAACCGGTGACGGTGAGCGTGCCGCCCGCCATGCCCTCGCCGAGGCGCTGGCCGACATCGCCCTCGACGCGGATCGACCCCTCGGACAGGGCCGCGCCGACCCGGTCGAGCCGGGAGGAGCCGCCCTCGATCACGAGGCTGTCGGAGCCGTCGAGGCTGATCTCGAACACGTCGCCGAGGGTCAGGCCACGGCGGCTGGTGCCGATCGCGAGCTTGCCGGCTTCCGCCTCGGTCAAAGCCTTCAGGGCGAGCGGGGTGATGGAGAGGAGGTCGACGCGCTCCTGCGGCTCCCCGCGCAGTCTCAGGGTGCTCATGCGGCGGGTTTCTCCAACAGATCGCGGAGGTGGTAGTGGTGCCGGCCGAGATTGCCGCCGTAATTGCCGGCGGTGACCGCCACGAGCCCGTGCCGGGCGCCGATTTCGGTGGCGGCGTGCAGGGCGGCGCGCATCGATTCGGCGACCGCCTTCGAGGTCAGCGCGTCGATGACGATTTCCAGCACCACGCCGCATTCGGGCGGCAGCGCCGAGCCGGCCCGGCCTTTGAGGGTCGGGCAATAGGCGTCGTTGGTGGAGGCCATCATGCCCTTGGTGCGGCCGCCGACCTTCGAGCCGGAGCGGACGATGCCGCCGGGGAAGGGCAGGATCGCGCCGGGGATCGCCTTGGCCGCCTCGACCGCGATCTCGGCGACCTTCAGCGTCTCGGAATGGACCCGGCCGAGGAACAGCAGGTTGCCGCCGCCGACCGCGCCATCGACCGCGCGGGTCGAATCCTCGCACAGGAACTCGCCGTCCATCACCGGGATGCGCCAGTAGCGGCGCATCTTGCCCGTGGCGTCCGGCAGGCGCTTGGCGACGGCGAAACCGTCACCGAAATAGCGGATCGCGCCGCCGAGCTTGATCTTGTGCGGCCCGTCCACGCCCGCGAAGCAGGCGGTGCCGGGGCAGGTGAGGATGCACTGGCCGACGCGCTTGAGCAGCTGATCCTTCAACCCGTTCGGCTCGAAGCCGAACAGCAGGATGCGCACGCCCGGGCGCCCGTCCGGGGTCTCGTCCGGAGACAGCTCCGCGTCGATGCCGGCCTCGGCGCCGCAGCCGATCACGGAAGTGGCGAAGCCCGTCATCACCGTCGCCGCGATCATCGCCCATTTGGGCGTGTCGTTGGTGACGATGATCGCGGTGCCCGCGACGTCGAAGGCTTCGGCGAAGGTGTCCTCGACCTTGATGCCGTTGAGGATGAGGTCGCTCATCGATTCAGTCCCATCACCCTCGCCCATCACGCCCGGCAGGCCACGTCTTCGAACGTCCCGGTCTCCTCCGGGAAGGCGGCGTCCGGCACCGCGAAGGTGTCGAGCCCGGCGCCGAAGCGGTCCTGCAGGTAGGCGTCCGCCCGCTTGGTCATCCCGGCATCGGCCTCGACAGCGAGGCTGAGCGTCTTGCCGGTGCCCCAGGCCACGACCTCGCCATCCTCGACGATCGGCTGGCCGTCCTTCAGCACCAGCTTGGCGCGGGAGAACATCGCCGTGCGGTCCTTGTCGTCGCGGTAGATCGCGATGTCGGCCTTGGCGCCGGCGCGTAGATGGCCGCGATCGGTGAGACCGAGCAGCTTGGCGGGGCCGGAGCGGGTCAGCTGGGCGATCTCGCTGAAAGTGTATTCGCGCTCGATCTTCGGAAGGCCGGAGCGCTCGCCGACGACCGCCGGCAGCGTCGCGATTTCCTTCGCGCGCTCCTCCGCATCCATCAGCAGGTGGATGATGCGCGGATATTCGGTGAACACGCCGCCATTCGGGTGGTCGGTGGTGAGGATGGTGCGCTCCGGGTTCGAGGAGAGCAGCATCAGCTCCAGGCCGATGGCCCATTGCAGCGACGAGACCGGGCCGCGCGGCCGGTAGAGGAACGGCACCACGCCGCCGCCCTCGGCATCGCCGGCCGAGATCATCCACTTCTTCGGCTTGGCGCCCTTGCGGCCGCCGAACTGGCGCAGGATGTCGAGGGAGATCGTCACGGTCTGGCCGAACACCACCTGACCGACGTCGTAGGTGGCGTTGGGATGGGCTTCCATCGCCGCGTTGATCCGCTCGGCCGCCGAGCGGAAGCCGCCGGTCATCGGGTTCTCGGGGTCGACCACGCCGTAGGCGTAGAACTGGGCGTGGGCGAAGTGGATGCGCCGCCCCTCCGCCGCTTCCAGCGTCGCGACCAGCGAATCGTCGGCGCCCGGCAGGCCGAGATTGTTGCAATGGACGTGCAGCGGATGCGGCACGCCGATCTCCTCCACCGCGTCGAGCAGCGAGGTCATGATCGTGCGGGTCGAGAGACCGTAGCAGGGGATCTCGTCGTCGAGGCTGAGCTTCAGCACGCCGTCCTTGAAGGCCGAGGCGCCGCCCGCATTGATGCACTTGACGCCCAGGCCGCGCGCATGGGCCAGCGTCTGCTGAACCAGGTCGCGGACCGCGTGTCTGCCCTCGCCGTCCCGCAGGATCTGGAGCAGGTGGTCGTCGTTGCCGAGCACCGCGAGGCCGCCCCGGTCGAGCAGCGGAATGTCGGCGAGTTCGAGATGGGTCGCCAGCGCGTTCGAGGGCGGCAGGGCCGGCTCGACGGCGGTGGTGTAGCCCATCCGCGCATAGTTGGCGCCGATCCAGCTGCCCGAGCCGCCGGCATTCGCGAAGGGATGGCCGTTGGGGGCCGATTCGCTGACATAGAGATCGGGCAGGAGCAGGCGGCTCATCACCACGTTGCCGCCCGCGATGTGCGAGTGGACCTCGACACCGCCGGCCATCACCACGCAGCCGGTGGCGTCGATGGTCCGGTCGGGGGCGCGGTCGGAGGGGGCGACGACGTGGCCGTCCTCGATCCAGACGTCGCCGATCTCGTCGCGTCCGGCCGTCGGATCGACCACCCGTCCGCCATGGATACGGGTCAGCATGAGACACCCTTTTCGATGAGGCGGTCACGGATGCGGGCGAGCACGTCGGCCGCATTCAGTTTCTCGGCCGCTGCCGGCTGCCCTTTCGGCTCGGCATAGGCGATGACGCCGCGCCGCTCGTTCCAGAGCGCGCCGCCGATGCTCTCGCCGGGCACGCCGACGGTGATGACGATCTCGGCGGTCTCGCCCGCGGCTTCCGGCGAGCCTTCGCCGACGATGGCGATGGTCGGCAGGCTGCCGAGCCAGGCGGGGCGCGGGGCCGGGAGCGAGGCGAGCCAGAGGGCGGCGTCGGCCTCACCCGCGGCGATCTGGCGGGCGCTGTCGAAGCGCCAGGGATCGTGTTCCGGCTGGTGCCGGCCGAAGCCGACGCGGGGCGCTTGGCCCGTGGTCCAGGCGGAGAGCTGCACGGTCGCGCGGCCCTGGAACGGGTCGGCGAGGGTGAGCGCGAAGAAGCGGGTGGATTCGTTGAGGTCGCGGATCAGGCCCTGGAGCATCTCCACGCCGAGTTCGCCGACCTCTTCCGCGTCGTAGACGATCACGCCGTACTGCGCGGCGAACAGGCGCCGGGCGAGATCGGCATAGGCCTCCTCGCCGGCGAGATGGCCCTTGGCGAAGGCGCGCAGATGGCCGAGCGACACCGCGAGGCCGCCCGCCTCGGGGGCGTAGGCGACGTGGCGGATCGCGCCGTTCTGCGGACCACCGAGGGACAGCAGGGCCCGCTCGGCCCCCGCCGCGCGGCCTCGGCTGGGCGAGACCGCGGCGATCTCGGCGATCAGCGAGCCGTCCCAGGGGCGGTTGCCGACGACGAGGACCAGATCGGCCCGGCCGATGGTCTCGGCCCGCGTCGTGCTCATGGCGCCGCCGGCACTCAGGGCGCCGAGTTCGGCATAGAGGCTGGGGCCGGAGACCGGATCGAGCGAGGCCCCGAGGGTTTCGGCCAGCCGGTAGGCGGCGCGCAGAGCCGACACCTCGGCGCTCAGGCCGGCCAGAACCGGCACGCGTGCGGCGGCAAGCAGATCGGCGGCGGCATCGACCGCCGCGTCCACATCCGCCGCGCCCCCCTTCACCCAGGCTGTCATGCGTCCTCACCGTCGTTTCTTCGGGCGTCCCCGCTGTGGTGAGCGGGGCGAAAGACGGTCATGTCCGAAGGGCGCTGCGGGCACCCCTGGTGGAGCCTCGATCACCTCGAAATCCCGGCTCGGGTTCGAGAGCAAGGGCTCGGACCGGCTCCGCGAAAGGGAGCGGGGTGGTTTTGCATTCCTGTGCCGGACCCCGCAAGCCCCCGGCGAAGTTTGCGTCAAGGTTTTCGTGCCGCCCTCCGCTCCCTCAGCGTCCCCGATCGGGATCGCGGCCCTTTCCGAATTGCCTCGTCTCGGGCGTCTCGGGTGGGACGAGGAGGCCGACATCTGCGAGGATGTCATGAACGGTGCACAGAAAGGATGCACTCGGACGAGGTTGTCGCGGCCGCCGCCGCATGGGAGAAGCCGGCCGCCCCGAACCGGTGCATCTCCGCCGGCCGGCGGCGCGGACGAGAGGATTGGAGACCGTGGCCGAGGTGCCGGAAACGACGGGTGACCCCGTGAGCGCGATGCCCCGCCCCGCTGCGGCCGGTGTCCGGGTTCGTGCGCCCGCGCGCCTGCATTTCGGTTTCCTCGATCTCAATGGGGGGCTCGGGCGGCGCTTCGGCAGCATCGGGCTGGCTCTCGACGCCCCCGCGGTGCAGCTCGTGGCGCGGCCCGCCAAGCGCGTCTCCGCCTCCGGGCCGGAGGCCGAGCGCGTGCGGGCGAACCTGCTCGCGGCGGCGGCCTATCTCGACGTGCCGGACGCGGTGGCGGTCGAGATCGAGGAGGCCATTCCCGCCCATGCCGGTTTCGGCTCGGGCACGCAGCTCGCCCTGGCGGTGGCGGCGGCCCTGGCCCGCCTGTACGGCAGGCCGTTCGCCCCCGCGGATTTCGCCGATGTGCTCGACCGCGGCAACCGCTCCGGGGTCGGTCTCGCCGCCTTCACCGAGGGCGGCCTGATCGTGGACGGCGGACGCGACGGCTCCGGCGCGCCGCCTCCGGTGATCGCGCGGCTGAACTATCCCGAGGCGTGGCGCATCGTGCTGATTCTCGATGAGGCCATGACCGGGGTGCATGGCTCCCGTGAGATGGAAGCGTTCCGCGACCTGCCCTTGTTCGATGCCGGCGAAGCGGCGGAGATCTGCCGCATCGTGTTGATGCAGATCCTGCCGGCGGCCGCGACCGCCGAGCCCGCCGGGTTCGGCGCCGGCATCACCGAGATTCAGAAGCGCATCGGCGACCATTTCGCGCCGCATCAGGGCGGCCGCTACGCTAGTGAGGCGGTGGCGCAGGCGCTCGGCGCCATCGCCCAGGCCGGCGTGCCCGGTTACGGGCAGAGTTCCTGGGGGCCGACCGGCTTCGCGCTGATGCCCTCGCAGAAAGAGGCGGAGGCGCTGGTTGCCTCCCTGGAGCGACCGGGCCGCCTGCGCTTCGTCATCGCCCGCGGGCGCAACAGCGGCGCGTCGATTGACGCATTTTAGATTTTTTCTTGTCTAGCCTTCACGAAACCTGCGCTTGACCGGCGCCGGTCCAATCGGCTTTGCACCTGAAGCGCCTCGCAAAAAGGCGCGATGACGGGAGAACGAACATCATGGCCCGCTCGATCCTGCACATGCTGACGCCGCTCAAGCATATGAGCCCGTTCGACGTGAACATGGCGATCGATGCCGGGTTCGAGACACTCATCCCCTATACCGATGTCGATCTCGCCGACGTCGTTTCCCTCACGCAGGATTCGATCTTCTCCCGCGCGCCGCAGGACGGCGTGCGCACCGGCATCTTCATCGGCGGCAAGAATGCCGAGCTGGCGCTGGACATGATGGACCGGGCCAAGAAGGCCTTCGTGCCGCCCTTCGCCAACCATGTCTTCGCCGATCCGGCGGGCTCCTTCACCACCGGGGCGGCGATGGTGGCCGAGGTCTCCCGCGCCCTGAAGGCGAAGTTCGACACCGACCTCAAGGGCAAGCGCATCGTCATCTTCGGCGGTGCCGGCGTGGTCGCCTATGTCGCCGCAGTGATCGGCGCGCTGGAGGGCGCCCAGAGCGTGCTCGTCGGCCATGACGGCGAGGAGCGCGTCTCGAAGATCGCCTTCACCATGAAGTGGCGCTTCGGCATCGAGGTCGGCGCCGTCGACGGCACCCTGCCCGAGGCCCGCCGCGCCGCCATCACCGATGCCGACGTGATCCTCTCGGCCGGTCCCGCCGGCGTCTCGATCCTGACGGCGAGCGATCTCGAATCCGCGCCCAAGCTGATGGTCGCCTCCGACGTCAACGCCGTGCCGCCGGCCGGCATCGCCGGCATCGACGTGAACGCCAAGGACGTGGCCCTGCCCACCGGCAAGGGCGTCGGCATCGGCGCGCTCGCGGTCGGCAATGTGAAGTACCAGACCCAGTGCCGCCTGTTCCGGAAGATGCTGGAGGCGCAGGAGCCGCTCTGCCTCGATTTCCGCGACGCCTACAAGCTCGCCGTCGAGATCGCCGGCTGAGCCTGCCCTGAGCCCGCTTCGCATCTCGGAGGGCAGCGCGGTCCTGATCGCCGCCCAGTCCGGCCGGGCACTGGCGCGGGCCGCGCGCCGGTCGGGCCTGCGCCCGTTCGTGCTCGACCTGTTCGGCGACGAGGACACCTTGGCGCTGGCGGAGGCCCACCGGACCCTGCCGGGCCGCTTCGGCGCCGGGGCACGCGACCGCGAAGGCGTGCTGAGCGGGCTCGCGGCCCTGTCGCGGGAGGCGGGCGTCGGCGCACTCGGCGTGGTGCTCGGCAGCGGCTTCGAGGGGGTGCCGGATCTCATCGCGGACATCGCTGCCCATCACCGCCTGCTCGGCGCCGGTCCGGGAGCGGTGGCCATCCTGAAGGATCCGTTCCGCTTCGCCGCCCTCTGCGCGCGGCTCGCGATCCCGCATCCGGCGATCAGCGCCGGCCCGGTCGCCGACCGGGGAGCGTGGCTGGTGAAGCGCGCGGGCGGCTGCGGCGGCTCGCATATCCGCCTCAGCGCCACGGGCCATGCCGCGCCCGGCCACTACCTCCAGGCCCGGATGCCCGGCACGGCCTGCGCCCTGAATTTCCTGTCGGACGGGCGCGGCATCGCGGTGCTGGCGCTGACCGAGCAATGGCAATCCCCGTCGACCACC